>JAFTSW010000007.1 GCA_017467085.1 Clostridia bacterium
TGTGATAAAAAACAGTTCCAGCTTCTCTCCACCCGAAAAAAGATCACCGAAGTTCATGTCGATAACTCCAACAAACAGAGAGAGCACCGATATAATGAGCAACAGGCTTCCCAATATGATAGTAGATAAATATTTTCTTATCCCATTCGGTCAACTTAACTGCAGTATACTCAAATTCGTCATCCATCCCCCAAATTCCTGGGATTTTATACTTAACGGTAGGCTGTTTGCTAATATCTCTACTTTCTATCCAAGAAGGCCAAATATCAGGTTTTGGTGCTACCACTTTTTCTCCGTTTATGACGATCGACTCGTCGTTATAAAGTTTGAAAAACGGATGAACTAACACCATGCATCTAGTTGATGATAAATTAAAAATGTTAAAATTCTCATACATCAAACTATTGAATGCCATGCAATGTGCGTAAAAAAGCAATGTGCTTTGGGTATTGCCTGATTGCTTCACCTGTTCTAAGAGATACGAGAATTTTGACAGATCCAATCCTTCAAATACATGGTGGCTCGGCTCATAATCTGACAGCATTCCAGAGGAAGATAAAATAAACTCATGATTGTCGTGACTATCCCAAAAGGATACATACGCATCAAATACCACCTTAGCCCAACAATACAACTCTTGCGTAACTAAGGGATGATCAATCATCTCCCCTGTTGTTCTACATTCAAGGTATAATCCTTGTATATCTGAAGCTTAAAAGCAAGATCGCTTAATCCAAGCAGCTCCGAAATCAGTTCGCGCCGGGCGTTGCCCGTAACCTCTATCTCCCGCTCCTCCTCATCGGCATACTCGTTCTCTACAATCGCGCTGATTTGAGTGTAATATCTGAGATATAGGGGATCCATTTGGACTTTGTGTAACAAATCAAGCGAATCGCGAAGCAGCAAGTTTATCCCTTCGCGGTTGATGTCAAGAGTATTGATGAGCTGATAATTCGTATAAACGCACTGATTATTCATAGGACCCGTGGCTTTATCGTACTTTACTACTCCAAAAGTTTTTCCACTCGGGCTCTTGTAAATAACGTCAAGCCATTTTTTGAATCCTTCTTTAATAGATAAGCCCTGCTCAAGCATTCCAAGCAGTTTGATGTATTTGACGCTGCTTTCGGTCACGACGAGCTTGATATCCTCGACCGTCTTTGCATAAGGGGCATAACCACCAAGCTTTGAAAGGTCGTCGATATCGTTATCCCTGAAATACTTTTGAAGTCTTGTTCTGAAAGCACAGGTCTTGAACATTCGATTGCGCAAAAGCAGCATACCATGCTTTTTTACTGTACTGCCGTTCTCTTTTTCCGCGAGCTTTCTATCAAACTCTTCAAAAACACTTTCGTCAAGAAGTGCCTCTCCGTCCCATATTTTGTTTTCATAAGTTACGGTTTCTCTCACTCCGCGAAGGCTAACCGTTTCTCCGTTTTTGCTCTCGCCTCGGGTTATGTTTATGACTTCATCCGTTCCATTAACCTTTGCATCCGGGATAATCATAATTGCGCTTTTGGGAATATCCAGGGTGTCAACAATATCACTGAGAGTCAAAGAAATGTATGCCTGCCAGGATGCTTGATCCCTTATCGCATCTCCGTCGATTTCGCACCTGCTCCACTTCATCATATCATCATAAAGCGGCTCCGCAATAAATAGACAAGATCCGTCGCGGCTACTACCTGCACTTCTTTTATATCGTTTATATCGTATCCCGTCGACTGTAAAGCCATCACGGTATAGCGTATTTCTAATTTTTTCTTTAGATACGGTTGCTTTAATCTTGCTCTCGCCCGTTTTCTTTTTACCGGTTATTCGGTCTGTCTTTTCATCTTTTTTCAATCGATAAGCCATCGTTTCGGGATCATATATAAAGTACTCTCCCAATGTTTTGCCTTCAATCGGCTCTTTGACAGGCTCGTAATTCGTCAAATCGCGTCTATTGGGATCAATTACCTCAATGGCTACAAGTTCGCCGTTTTCGGTGTAAACATGGTCATCAAGAAGCTTTCTATCAAAAGATCGATCAGAACATACATACAAGCCTTTACCTCTGTGATCGAATTTTCTGATGGAATAGTTGAACGTAACATTTATTAACGCCACAGTGCTCTTATACTTTCCATTTTTGAAAAACAGGTTTTTCCCCTTCATTTTATCTTTGTAGCGGGGATAAACCTTGTCCTCTAAATAGCGCAGGTCGAGATTGTCCCCAAGGACTGCATCAAACATTTCGCGATTCGGTCTTTTATTTTTCAAAAGAGAAAAGGAATACTTGTATTCCGGCATTTCGCTCTTATAAAGCCTACTTCCGTCAACAGAACAAATTTTATATCCACTTGTCATTTTCACACATCCTCAAACAATGCTCTATTTTTGCTTTATTATGTATATCCATAGAATCGTTTCAAGCTTTTTCTTTACGAATTATGTATCAAGTTTTTTGGCTGCTTTGGTTTCGTTCCAGGCGGAGAGGAGGAGATGGTAGGTTTCCTTTTTGGAGGCGAGGGTTTCCTCGTGCAAATCGGTGACGATGGCTTCGACGTAGTCCATAAGGAGGACTAAGACAAATGCCAATATTGTGCATACCTCCTGGATGCCGCTCAGCAGGGTGAAGATGCCGTTGAAGGCTATGATGCAAAGGAAGACCAGAAAGCCTGCGACCTCCCACAAGAAGGCGCTACGCTCTTTTTTGGTGATGTCTGCCTTGCATTTGGCGATTTCGTTCTTATCCTCGGTTATTTTCCCGTCGATGTCCTTAAAAATTTTAGCCACCTCGACGTTTGCGCTTTTGATTCTTTGCAGCAGCTCGATTTCCTGCTCCAGGCCCTCTATATGCTTTTTATCCATTTTTGCCATCAATTTGGGCGAGGAGCCCAAGGTGAAGGCGTAGGAGGCGACGGTCGCCGCTGCCACAATTTGCGACCATATGGAAAATTCCAAGCTGAAAATCCTACTTATCAAGTGATAAATAACACATAAAAACAAAAACAGAATATAGGCTATCATCAACGGTCTTTGCTTTATTTTGTTCATCGTACTGTTTATTTTTCCTTTCTTGCTACACGCTTTTTCTTATTCACATAGGCTTCTTTATGCCGTTTTGCGAGGTTACTGCTTTTCTTTGTATTTTTCGTCGGCAGAGGTTTTGCCGAAGTACATCAGCTCCCAAACGGCGGGGGCGCTGACCGTTTCGGCGGCTTTGTCGCCTTCCAGCCTTTCGACGGTTGCCGTGCCCTCGAAGCGTAAATAGCCGCCGTCAAAGCCTATCATTTTGGCAAGGAAGCCCAAAGACTTGGGAAGGACGTCGACGAAACGGGTTTTATTGATGTCCCCCTCTCGCGCATAGGTAATCCGATATTCCTCCCCCGACTCGGTTGTATACGCATAGACCACCTTGTTATACACGGGCTTACCCGTATAGGGGTCGATATATCTGTCCTCAGGCAGGAATTTCAGAGTGTGATTGGAGTTGTCGCCAAGGATTTCGCCGTCCTTGGCAATCATAAAGACGTCGTGCTCCTTATAGCCGTATTTTTTCTCTGCCGTAATCCAGGAGGAGATGACCTTGTAATTGCCTATTTTGGCTCTGCCCCAATACCAATGGTGCATCAGCTTCTGCATAGAGATATTGCCCCAGTTATGGTCGTGGTAGCCTGAGCCCTCCAGGTGAAGCGTTTTATCGCCGTCATAGCAGACGTCTGCCACTGCCTTCCCCTCCGGGATAGCGGGAAGGCAGGCAAAATAATGCTCCTCGTTATCGCCGAAAAAGATGCTTCCCGTTTGGGAACGCCAAGCCTTGACGGTACCGTCAAGGGACAGGCGGGCGCTCATCGTTTTGCCCTTGAATACAACGTCATAATGGGAAAGGTCGCCCCGACACCAGCACGCCCCAATTTTCACGTCGCACATATTCTTGGCATAGTGACTTTCCTCAACGGTGGCATATACCTCCTCGGAGAGCTTTCTGCCGTCGGGCAATGTCAGCTCCATGGTGGCAATTGGCTGTATCGGGCCGTTTACGTTGATGGGCATTTTAGAAAAAAAGAACAGGACCAGCACCGTTCCGTCCGGATAATGGGAATCGTAGTACCACCATTCATAGCAGCCCTTGGAGCCATCCACACGGGAGCCGTCCTCCCAAAGCGCTATCTTGTCCTTTTGCAAGCCCATTTTTTCATAATGTAGCGTATCGTCTGGATGAATGGATTTCTTTATTTTTTTCATAGCATTTCCTCTTTTTATCACGTTCACACGAACAAGGCACGCTATAAAGACGTGCTTTCTCTTATATGTATTATACTACGCTCAGGCGTTTTTTGCAAGTAATCGGGGACAATTTCGGTATAAAACGCAGTGTCCCGACATATGCTTTTCATAAGAATATTTGTTGGGGGATTGTATGAAGCGTTCTATCGGTATCTGGCAATTTTTTGGCTTTGCCGTGGCTTCGTTTGCGGGCACGGTTTTGCATTTTCTCTACGACTGGCTTGGAAAAGCGGCTTGGATTGCGCCCTTGGCGGGGGTCAACGAATCCACCTGGGAGCATATGAAGCTTCTTTTCTGGCCGACGTTTATTTTTGCCATCGTGCAAAGCTTTTTCTTCCGTGACCGAGAGGATTTCTGGTGCGTCAAGTTACGGGGCATCTGGTTGGGGCTTTTACTGATTCCCGTTCTGTTTTACACCTACAACGGCGTTATCGGCAGCTCGCCCGACTGGATTAACATTGCCATTTTCTTTATTTCCGCAGCGGCGGCTTATCTCTATGAGACACGGCTGTTCCAAGGCGCCACCATTCCTTGCGGCTCAAAAAGGCTTTCCCTCGTTTTGCTTTGCGTGACGGCTGTTCTCTTCATAATTTTCACGTTTTTCACGCCCACGCTCTCCATTTTCAAGGACCCCTCGACAGGGACCTTCGGTATTTGATATAGCAAAAAGCGTTGCTTTAGCGCAGTACACTTCAGGTCACTACGCTAAGGCAACGCTTTTTTATAGAACACAAAGGGGCGTGGACGCTTTCAATCTTCCGTTTCGTCCCGATAGCTTTCTAAGCTTCCCTTTTCGGCGGCGATAACTGCCTCAATATTATCAATAACAAACTGCTGTGCTTCCGATGAAAAATAAATGACGGGGGAGCGCCTGCCGTAGTTTTCCCATATTTTCAGGACAAGCCCAACGGCTTCACCGTCTGCGGTAGGAAAGCGCTTTTGCTTTCCGTTCTCCCAATCCCGCCACTCAATCATACCAATGCTACGCAACCAATAATTGATTTTTCGGTAAGAAAAGCGTTCCATTGCTTTTTCAGCAATGGCTTCTCTTGCCAGCCAATTGATTTTTCTTGCCAGCGCCGTCGCTGAAATAGGCTCGGGGGAGCATTCGAAGCTCTGAATTTGCTCGGGCGTCAAGCTGAACGGCAGCGGCGCAGGCTTTTTCTCCTTTGGCATTTTTCTGCGTTCCCGTTCTATTTGAGTCCGTAGAATGTCAGACACATAGAAAAAGCACCGCGACAGGCGAACATGATTGACAATATCGTTCTCGGGTATCGCCGTGTCGTCCAAGGGGTTGATACCGTTCGCCAATTTGTCAATAAACATTTTAGCATACTCGATTTTTTCAAGCTCTGTCATCGTCTGCTCCTTTCGATTCCCTTACGGCTAGCCAAGCGCAACCTAAATCGAACCCGCTCTGAAGCCGAAAAAGCGGCGCTTTTTCCGCGCTGTTCCCTTGATAAGTCTATACTTATCTTCGCTCGCATCACAAAAAAATCATCCGTTTTTTCGTGCTTCGGAGTTCGAAGAATTTTAAGGGAGCGAATTTTGCGAGAGGCGAGCTATAAAATTCGCCGTCATATACCATATGGCAAGGATTTTTGGCGAAGCATATCACGAAATTCGCTCCTTAAAACGGGTTCGATTCAGGTTGCGCTTGGCTAGGCAAGATTACTCTTGCCTATTCCTTCTGTTCTTCCGCAACGTCCTTTTTATGATAGCGCAGGCTGCATATATCGTCGCCCTTGGCGATGCATTTGGGCAAATCCAACACGCTGCCGTAGCATTCGCCGATGCCGTGGTCGCCGCACATAGCGATATCGCAAAGCATAGCAATTTCCTCGTCCGAGCAGCCTGCCTTCTGCCACGCCTTGACTAAGGGGCAGTAATGGAAGTCGATGGACAGCTTATCGTCGGTGGACTCCAGAATCTTCATTTCAAAGACCAGCTGAGCGGGCTTGGTGAACAGGGTTTTGCGGAGCCCCTTCAGGCTATCGGTGCCGCCCTTTTTCACAAGGTCGGCGCCCTGGGAGAGTCCGCAACGCTTCACGGCATCGCTACCGAAATCACGGGGGTCAAGTCCTCTTTTCTTTGCCTCGTCACAGAGCAGATACAGCCAGAAGGCTCTATGCTCCAGCTGGGCGCGAATGGCCTGCAGCAGACCGTTTTTGTATTTGGGGTCATTTTTTACGTTACTCATACTGTAAAGCATTCCTTTCTTTTTCGAAGAGGGCGGTTCCCTCGCCCTTATTGTAGCACAAAATGTCCACCAAGGCAAGCATTTCTTTCCAACAGCTCGGCAAAAAATTGCGCTTTTTCCGTGGGGGTGAGGCAGGCATAGCAAAAAGCCAACAGCTTGGTTTTAATTTCGTTTTCGGTTTTCTTGCCGAGATTGCGGATACGCAGCAGTCTGCCGTCTGCCACTGCTTCTGTCACGGCGCCTAGGGTGAAGAGCCCTGCACGCTTTAAGGCGTTGTTGGCGCGCGCCGAAAAATCCAGCTTGTCGATATCCAAGGCGTATACGTCCTCGCTGTACGGAATACAAAGCCGCACACACCTTCCAAACGCGGCGGCCACAGTGGCGATAACTCCCTTTTCATCCGCATACGCAACAAGCGCCTGTACCAATTCTTCTCTTTTCATTCTTGTACTTCCTTTTCAAAAATTTTTATAGAACACGTTTGGGAGGGGCTCTACAAAAACCATTGTAGCACAAATAAAACGAATTGATTTTTTTGTTAACTGAGCGCTGTTACGATTCCGTGACACGCTTGCCGCAGATGTGCTCGGGGGTCAGCTTCAAAAGCAGGGTGGCTTTTCCGTGCTTTTCTATTTCGCTTTGGATATAGCTCTCGTCCTCGGTAAATTTGCGGCAGAGGGCGGTGGCGATGGGGACGAGCAGGTCCGCATCCTCCAAAACTTCCATACGCCCGAACACCACAACGCTCCGCACGGTCAGCGCCCAATCTCCCTCCGGGCGCTCCCCCTTTTCGCAGACGCAAAAGGATACTTTATCCGAGCGCCGCAGGGCGTCAAGACGGTGTCCTCTCTTACCCGAATGGAAATAAAGACAGCCGTCCTCGGGGTTATAATAATGATTCATCGGCATCGCATAAGGATAGCCGCCGTCCCCGTTGACGGCCAGAATGCCTCTTGTTTCTTTTGTCAAGAGTTCTTTACATTCCTCGATGGATATTTGCTTTTTTTGCCTTGTTAGCTGTCTGAAGGTATCCATTTTCCCATAATCCTCGCTTTTGCGAAAGCTTCCTTTCCTTATGCGGCTTGAAAATAATTTTCAAGCTTTTTATCTCCTTGTATATTGTAGCATAAAGCCACCGCAAAAGCAAGAGAGAAGAAAGAAGCAAGAGTGCTACACTACGTCACCTTTTCCTGCCTGCAGGGAGGTATCGTGCCTATGAATATAGTATAGGGCGTCCAGCATGGAGAGAAAAACACGGGGCTGCTTATGATAGTCCTCACCTTGGGGCGTTCTTACCAGATTGACGTGCGCCAGGGTGACGGGGCGCTCCTCCGTGTGCACAATCCATTTACCAACGGGCGTTTCCAGCCAGAGCTTTCCCTCGGCATATTGGTACGGATAGCGACATTGCTCGCAAAACGCCGTCAAATCCTCTACCGATTCCTCACGCCGTATTTTGCTTGTGATAGGGATAGAGAGCGTGACGCTTTGCTTTTGGGTCGGTCTGCAATACCGACAGGGGGTATACCCTGCGCGCTTCGCGTGCAAAAAGGTATCAAAGCCCTTGATATCACTTACTCCGCGCAAACGGGGGCAATTCCGCAAATGAAAATTTTGATACCCCTTTGCCGCAAAGAAGCCGTACCCCGGGTGCGTAAAGGTATAGAGGTCTCTTCTTTCCTGCTCCGTCATATTCGTATTCAGAATACCGGAGTAGCGCTCTCTCTGCGCCTCCTGCAGCCGCTTCAGCGCCGTTTGCTCCTCCCTTTTCACCCCCCATATCGTTATAGAGGAGGCTGGTTCCTTTTGGCTTTTCTTTTTTGTGGGCAAAATACGGTACTGGTCATTGGGGGACGGGCGGCAAACCTTACACGGGCGCAGCCCCTTCGCTATGACCGTTTCATACTTAATCGCGCCCATAATATGGTTCGCGCTATGCGCCAATCGGCAATCGTGCCTATGAAAAACAGAGCCTGTTTCCGTATGAATATAGGTGTATTGCGTCCTGCTGATTTCATCGATGACTCTTATCCGCTTCGCCAGGCGCATATCCCTTTGAGCGCAGGGGCAGGCGCGGTATCCCTTACGGATGGCATAAGAAAGCGAGCTGTAATAGGAAAGCTCTACGCCGTCAGGAACCAGCGGACAGCCTCTTTTATGGAGAAGCCCGTTTTCATTATCGTACTGATACGTAAAGCTTGCCTGCGGCGTGCTTGTCTTTGTCGGCTTCGGGGGCGAGGAAAGCAAGAGAAATTGAGGGAAGGCTATGCCCTTAAAAAGATTCAAAATGGCTATGACGTCATTACGCGCGCAATGCGCAACGGTGGGGACGGATATGTTTTTTTCTTTTGCCAATCTGTACGGGTTTGTTTTTTCTATGGACTGACAATCCAGAAAGCCTGCCACGTATTTGCTTAAAATCAAGGACTTCTTTTGTACATCGGTATACAAAATGGCCCTGTTCGCCTCCTCGTACACCCTTTGTGAGGGCGCAAACCACCAGCAAAGCGTGTCCTCTCCTACCCATTCATTAAATTCCTGCAACACGGTACGGCAGGGACGCGCGCATAAAAATTCTGCCGCTTTTCCTCCCATATAGGCAACGTGCCCCCACAGGTGAAAGGTTTCGTCAAGCGGCTGTATATACGAGGTATACTGCTCTACCTCGTTCCATTCACTATCCGCACGCACCGCCGAAATTTGCACGATGCTCCTTCTCATTACCCGATTTTCCACCCATTCAATGTCTGCAATCACGTACACGCCCGGCACCTCCCCTCGATTGTTTGTTTTTTTCTGTTACAGAATGATTTTTCCTGTTTCCTTGGCGTCCAAAACGAATCCAAACAAGTCGTCCTTGCATATAACGGCAAGATAGCCCGTCCGCTCATACTCCGCCGCACAATTTTCCTCTATCCAATCCAGCGCGGCCCGCAGTTGGAGCATTGCGGCATATTCGTGCTTACAGTGGCCAACGCAGTAACAGCCGCAAACCAGGTGGCTGATGATGCCATCCTTATAGATAAACTCTATCTCGTAATTCTCACTTCCCTCTACGATGGCGTAGCCCTTTGAGCCGTCCAAACTCAGATAACGCACGCGACCGTCTATATAGTACTCACGCCCACAGGCCGTGGCGGCCTTGGATATATCCATTTCCGATAAATCGTCTAAAAGAAAATCATCCTCCTCCCCTTCTCCGCTTTCATAGCCCTCGTCCTCTTCGTCGGGCGCCTTGTACCAAGCTCTCACCTTTTCACGAGGAAGTGCCGTTTTGTCAAGAGTCAAAAAATGGGAAAACGTCAAGTAAAAATCTCCATGCACCTCAGTATCGACAAGCGCTACAACCTTTTGATATTGAGAAAGCTTAATTTTGAAATTATACGTCACGTCCACCACACGCGCGCGCAATCCCGCCATTTTACCACCCACGTATACGACGTCGCCGCAACGCAAATCGAATTTGTCATTGTAATAGGAAAGTACAAGGTCGCGCCTTTGAAAACGCACCTGTACCACCGATTTTACAGGCATATCGCTACGAGGCTTAGTGAAAGAAGTATTAGATACAAGTGTGTTTATCGGCTCTTCTGCCGTAAAACCTATTCTGTATTTCATATTGACAACCTACCTTTGAAATTTCATATTTTTACTGTCGGGAAAGACAGCGAGCGGCTTTTCTTCTATCCCGTCTTTGGCGCTTGGTCAGATTGACGCTTTCTACGTAGCGCTCGGCAGGGTTGGGGTATTGCTCTATCCAATCGGGCTGTCGCATTCTGCGCTTTACGTCTTCCAATTCCCACGGCTCAAAATGCTTGCTTTGCTTGGCGGCAAGCTCACAGCACATTCTTCTCATAAGGGTGACGAGGGGTCTCCCTTTCTGTATATATCCAACTCTGTCGGCGTGGTTTCGGTAGCCCTCCACGCAATACACGATTTCATAGCCCTCTCCACGGACGGTGAAGCACTTGCAATCGGTGCTCAGCGTTTCTTTCTCGTTTAAGCTTTCCTTCAATAGCTTGTAAAACGAGCGGACGTTACTTTCAAAGCTACCCCATTCCTTATCCAAGGAAATCACGTACGAGCAGGACCTTCTGTTTTCCTCCTCGGTGACGTCCAAGCAACGTAAGCGCCAGACGCAGTGGAGGGTCCTTTGCGCCAATTCGTTCAGCTCTCGGGCGCGCAGACGCATATACGCATAATCCTTATAGCGCTTGTCAACCGTATAGAAGGTTCTTTTTCTGTCGGGGAAGTAGAGCGCCAAGCCGTACTCTGCTGCCAGGCATTTCAAAAAAGTCCAGATAGGCATCAAATCCTGCGCCTCGGGCTCCACGTATACGTAGGGCATCTCGCTTTTCAGACTGTACCGCACCTCCACGCAGTGAAGACGGCTGCCGTATTTCATCAAAAAGGCAAGTATTTTCTCCTTGATTTCTTCTGCCTCAAAGGGGAGCATTCCCTCATCCCCAAAGACCTTGCGCCGCCCTGCTACCACCTTTTGGAAAAGGGCGCGGTTGATTTCCTCCAGCGCTTCGCTGTGAACCTCCGCCGCGCGGTATAATAGCAATCCCTTCTTCATACAGTTCCTTCCTTTCCGACAAAGCGAGCATTTTGCCCCTTTATCGCTTTTCTCTACCTTATATTCACAGTATAGCACCGTCGGTGTCCCATAAAAAGGACTTTGCTTTGCTTCTATAAAAAAAACGGTCTTCTTGACCGTTTTGCATACGAATCTTTTCCTTGACAAGTGAGGCTTTTTGGGGTACAATAGCCTCAAAAGAAAGACGGTGCGGAAGCTACCGCACACAGGATAAAAGGAGAACGAGGCTATGGCGAGGCTTTCACTGTCGAGCTTGTTCGGCGATTACGCCGTTTTTCCCAAGGGACTGCCGATTTCTGTTTTTGGAGAGAGCGACACGGCAGGCAGGGTGACGCGCTGGCGCTACCAAGCGGCGAGAAGCGCGAAGCGAGCTTTGTTCCCGAAAACGGCAGCTTTTCGGTGCTTCTGCCTGCCGTTGACGCTTACGCCGAGGAAGCGGTGCTGACTATTGTTGCAGGGGATGCGGCTTATACTGCCGCACACATTGCCATTGGCGTGGTGCTTCTGGCGGCGGGGCAATCCAATATGGAGCTGATGCTGAAAGAGGTCGAGCGCCCCTTTGCGCCCTATCCCTCCTCCCGTATGCGCTTTTACACCGAGCGCCACGCCTTAGACGAGGTGCTTGGCGTGATAGACAAGCCTGCCTCGGGCTACTGGTACGAGGCGGACGGAGAAACGGAGCTTTCCTTCTCCTCTATCGGCTATTTCGTGGCAGAGATGCTTGCCTCTGCCCTTTCCGTTACGGTTGGCGTGGTTTCCTGCAACCAGGGCGGCTCCCGTATTGACGCCTGGCTTTCGGAGGACGCCGTTCTGAAAAGCGGCGTTGACCCTGCGAAGCTGTACTATCCCGACTGCCGCTACGTTTTCAACCAAAACCATTGGCTGTACCACAGCAAATATCTTCTTATTGCCCCCTACACCTACTCCGCCGTTCTTTGGTACCAGGGCGAGAGCAGCACGGGCTTTCAGGAGGCGCCCGAATACGGCAGGCTTTTGCATACTTTAATTGCCGAGTGGCGTGCCGACAACCCCAACAAGGCGCTTCCCTTTTTCCTGGTGGAGCTTGCGCCCTTTGACAGCGTCAAGGCAGGCTGGGACCCCAAGCCCTTGGGAGATTGGGCGTCCGTCAGGGCGGCATTGGTTTCTGCCGCCGACACGGAGGAAAGGGTTTACACCGTTTCCTTCACCGAGGTGGAAAACGATGCGGAAATTCATCCCACCAACAAGCACCCCGTAGCGGAAAAGCTCTTCCGTGCCATCATGACGGCGCTTTACGGCGCTTCCTTAGAATACGCAGGGCCACGGCTTCTTTCCTATACCGAGGAGGGTTCGCTTTTGCGTCTTTCCTTCTCCCACGCCGAGGGGCTTTGCCTGCGTACCAAGGAAGGAGCCCCCACCGACACGCTTGCCGACGCCTTCTTTACCACAGAAAGCGGCGAGGTGCCTGCTACAACGGGCAAGGTGGAGGGAACCGCGCTTTTGCTGGCTATCCCCGAGGGCGCCCTTTCCTTCTCCCTCGGCTTTTGCAACGCACCCCACCACAATCTGTACAACGCCGAGGGCTATATTGCCTCCCCCTTCCGCATTACTCTTTCCCACTAATCAAAAAGCCGCAAGAGCATCGGGCTTTGCCCGTCCTTGCGGCTTTTATTTTTATAGCTTGATATTTTCAATTTTTTCCAGGATACCGTAATCGGCGTAGTCAAATATGGGGGCTTCCCTGTCGGGATTGATGGCAATGACCGTGCCTGCCCCCGACATACCCGCGATATGATGCACAGCACCCGATATGCCAACGGCGATATAGAGGACGGGCGACAGCACCTTTCCCGTCAAGCCAACCTGCTTTTCGTAAGGCAGAAAATCGTTGTCCACCATTTTGCGAGAGGCAGCCACTTCCGCGCCAAGACGGGCGGCAAGCGCTTCGGCGGCGTCAAGAGAATCCTTGGCACCGTAGCCAATACCCACCACAATGTCGGAGGTATCGCCCTTGACGGTTCTGACGGTTGCCATAGCAGGACGGGTCAGACTGCGGATTTCCGCTATCACGCTACCCGAAAGAGCGGGCCGTATCATAAAAAGCTCCTTGCCGTCGGTATGAAGGGCGGTGCAGTCGGCGCAAAGCCCCACATCCAACAGGGCCGCCACCTCCGCCGCCATCCGCTTGGAGGGAAAATCGCTTCCCCACAAAACCGCATCGGGGCGCTCCTTTTGAATACACGCCGCCACACTTGCGGCGTCCGACAGCGGAATAACCCGTATATTCTCGCTCACACCGCGAGCAAAGTCTACGGGCGCCTCCCCTACGCAAAGCACCGAGGGGAGCAATGCCCCTTTGGCTCTTTCGGGGTTTATGCGCTCTTTTCCCTTTTGCAAGGCATCCGCCACCGTTTCCAAAAGAGAGGCGGCGTCAATGAAGCGGCATTTTCTTTTGCCCG
Organism: Clostridia bacterium; assembly: GCA_017467085.1. Lineage (GTDB taxonomy): Bacteria > Bacillota > Clostridia > Oscillospirales > CAG-272 > UBA1740. Next base: position 13,511 of record JAFTSW010000007.1, read on the forward strand.
TTTGGTTCTCCTTGGTGGAGATAACCCTTGTTGGCGAGCCCTTCAAGCCGCATTTTTCAGCATCGGCGCCGATATCGGCGCAGGAAAGAACACGGCATTCGCCCGTAACGGAGCGAAGCCTTGGGCGTCTGAGCGTATTGATGCGCTCTACCGTCAAAAGAGCGGGAAGGGACACAGATTCCTCCTGCCATCTGGTTTTACAGGCTATACTATTCTCGGTGACGCTTTGAATCTGCATCACGTTGGTGATAAGAGAATAGCCCAGCTTGGTGGCAAGCATCGCCCCCGTTTGGGCGGTATCGCCAACTAAGGTTTGCCGACCGCAGAATACAAGGTCGGGCGAAAGAAGCCTGATAGCCCTTTCAAGGGTATAGGCTGTTGCCAGCGTATCGGCGCCCGCAAAGGCGCTATCACTTAAAAGCACAGCCTCCTTGGCGCCAAGACGGGTCAAGGAAACCAGCATATCCCGCACGCGCAAGGGTCCCATACTCAAAAGAATGACCTCGGCGCCCGCAATACGGAGAGCCTCCTCGTACGCCGAGGCGTCAAAGGGATTAATTTCCCCGTCCAACCCCTGGCGAACACAAACCACTATTTTCATATTTCTACTACCGTTTTTCCGCCAAGAATAACCCTTTTCAAGGTTAGCTCTCGGTCAAAAATCAAAAGGTCGGCATCCTTTCCTGCCGCAATGGAGCCCTTGCGCACGGAAATACCCATACGGAGGGCAGGCGACAGAGAAAGCATAACGGAGGCATCGGGAAGAGATATGCCATAGCTTTGGCAAAGCACACGAAGGCATCTATCCATCGTGGCGATGCTTCCCGCAAAGGAGCTCATATCCAACAGCTTCGCAACGCCATTGTCCACTATAACCTCGGTGCCCGCGTGCAGGCTTCCCAGCTTGCCGCTTTGCAAGGAGGATGCCGACAGGCGCATACCGTCGGTAATGACGGATACCCCTTCTCTGCCCTTTATCTTCATAGCTAAGAGCATATCCTCCTTCGGGATATGACAGCCGTCCCCGATAAGCTCCACGGTAACGTTATCGTTGAGATAGGTTGCCTCGTTGACACCCGCATACACCGTTTGCCCCCGTTTTCTGTGAGAGCTTGTGGCGTTATAAAAATGGGTAACGTGGGAAAATCCGTTCTGGTAGGCTGCCTCCGCCTGGGCGGCGGTGGCGTCTGTGTGCGCCACGGCAGCCACAATGCCAAGCTCCCGCATACGGTTGCCGAATGTGGCGATACCGTCAAGCTCGGGGGCGGCGTCCCATCTGTGAATAGCGCCTCTGGCAAGTGCCAGCAGCGCCTCGGTTTCCTCCACGGTGGGAGAACGGAGAACGTCACCCTTTTGCGCGCCGCGACTTAATTTCTCACCGCCGTAGAAATAGGGTCCCTCCAGATGAACGCCGGGCGCTAAGGATGCGTAGGCGCTTCCTTCCTTGAAGGCGTGAAAGGCGGCAAGAAAGGCGGACAAATCCTCAAAGCTCGCCGCCATAGCGGTGGGATAGAGGGTGGTGGTGCCGTGGGCAAGGTGCGCCTTGATGGCGCCCTCAAAGGCATCCACCGTAGCGTCCATAAAATCGTGTCCGCCGCCCCCGTGGACGTGAATATCCACAAAGCCCGGAAGGACGTAGCCGCCCTCCGCATCCATCACATCGCAGTCACAGGCGGCGCCCGTATAGGCAAGGCTCTCTATTTTGCCGTCGCAAAGCGAGAGGGTCTTGCCCTCCAGGATGCCGTCGGGGGTGACGAGGGCGCCGTTTTGTATCAAAACACGCTTCATATTACTTGTTGTAAACTCTGATTTCGGAAACGGGGCACGCCGTTGCTACGGCTGCGGCATATACCATCGCGTCGGGGTGTCCCTGGAAGAGGGTGCAGGGTACGGAGGCAGTCTTCTCACCGTGCAGAATCTTACGGAGAGCGGCGGCGTTCCAGTCACGGGGCATACACATACGAACCTTCTTCGCCAGCAGCATTTCCTTCATACCGACGGTGATGCAGTTTTCGGGAATGGCGTCAATGTTGGCGCCGCAGTTCATAAAGGCGTTGATGGTTCTGGTTTCTCTGGTGATTTTCAGGGTTCTGGTAGGACGGGCGGCGAACTCCTCGGGCGTAACAACCTCACCGGGCTCCGGCGGCTCGTTGAAGGCGTAGTGGCCGTTGATGCCAACGCCGCCAAAGACCATATCCAGCTTACCGTAGCTCTCTATAATCTCCATTACTCTGCCCTCGTTGCCGGGCTCGGGGAAAATGCGGTTTTCGGGAAGAACGTTCAGCTCCTCGTCCACCTTGGAATAGAAGGTTCTGTCCATACCGCCTCTGAAGGAAAGGGGATGGTTGTAATCAATATAGGTGCCGTCCTCGTTGAGGTACTCGTCCATATTGATAAAGACGCACTTTTTCAAGGAAATACGGTACCTGTTCACAAGCTCCGCAATACGGGCGTAGGGGCCAAGGGGGCCGTAGGGCACTACCATAACGGTGGGCTCTCCCTTTCTATTGTTCTCGGCGATTACCTCCAGAACCTCGATAGCCACCTTCCAGTACATATCCACCTCGTGCTCACATACGTTGAGCTTTACCTTGCTTCCCTCTGCAAGCTTTTCGGGGGGAATTAAATTGATGTCCATACTCATTTTCTTTCTCCTTTACTGATTTTCCCGGTAAATTTCTGCCAGGGCTTTTTGTATTTTTTTGTATTTTGCAAACAGCTTCTGATATTTTTCGGTGTTCTCACCAATGGGCGTGACGGTTCTTTCCGTCTTGATTGCCAGCTTTATTGCCTCGTCAAAGCTTTTGAAAACACCCAGCGCCACACCTGCCAGCATAGCGGCACCCAAGGAGGAGTCGCTGCTTTGGGTAATACGCAGCTCCATCCCCAGGGCGTCTGCCACTATCTGACTCCAAAGGGGCGATTTGGCGCCGCCGCCAATGAGCGTTGCCGTTTTGCCCGTTTGAATGCCGATGGATTCCAAATACGCCTTGGAATCCAGAAGCGACAGGGCGACACCCTCTAAAACGGCTCTGGAAAAATGCGCCTTGGTATGGGTTGCCCGCATTCCCGTAAAGCTGGCGCAAAGGGTGGGGTCGGCATAGGGCGTCAGCTCTCCCTTCAGATAGGGATGATAGAAGAGCCCTTCCGCACCGACGGGGACCTCTGCCGCCGCCTTATCCATTTCGGCGTAATCACCGCCGAAGGTATCTCGGTACCAGCGATAGCTGGAGGCTGCCGCCTTGGTTGCCGTCCCGGGGTACCAAAGACCCTTGACAACGTGAGAATAGTTTACAAGGTGTCTATCGGGTCGGGCTTCTTCGGTCATCACGCAAATTCTGCCCGCCGTTGCCAGCTTCACGGTGGTATCTCCCTTGGCAATGGCACCTGACGCCAACACCTCAAGGGCGGTATCCGTGGTGCCGCATATAACGGCAGTTCCCTCGGCAAGTCCCGTCATTTTGGCCGCCTTGGGGGTGATGCTTCCCACGATGTCGGTGGGATTTTTAACAGGGGGGAGCATAGCGGGGGTAATGCCCGCCAGGGCGCAAAGCTCCTCGTCCCACTGCATTTCGTTGCAGTTGAAGAGCATACTGCCCTCTGCCTCGATGTAGTCGGTGGCGTACACGTCCGTCAAGAGATACCGCAGGTAGTCCTTTTCGAAGAAAACGTAACGCCCGCGCCGAAACAGCTCCGACTGATTGCGCCGCAGCCATAGCAGCTGGGGCAGCGTCCATATGGTGTCGGGCTTATGGAAGGTTTTGGAAAAGATTTCCTCCCCCTTTTCCTTTCGCAAGGCATCTGCCTCGGCACGGCTTCTGGTGTCCGTCCAATGAATGGCACGGGAAAGAGGCCGAAAGCTCTCGTCTGCCAGCAAAAAGGTATGGGTGGCGGAGTCCAGCGCAACGCCTACGATATCCCGAGGGTTGACGCCGCTTTTTTGCAGAATCTCTCCCGTATTACGGAGGAGCGCCGCCTCCCAATCCGAGGGGGACTGCTCACAGCCGCCGTCCTCGGTATAGAAGGTGGGGTATTCTACGGTGCTTTCCGCAACGATTTTCCCCGTCCCGTCCAACAGCGTTGCCTTGGAGGCGCCGCCGCCAAAGTCAATGCCTAACAAATATGTCATATACAAGCCTTCCTTTTTTCGCTCTGCCGCAAGGGGATAATCACCCTTATCGGGGCAAGAGGAAATTATTTAATCCAGTCGTGCTCAGGGTCGTTAGAGCGGTTGAAGCCCTGGTAATCGCCCGCCATCAGCCACAAAAAATAGGTTTTGTAGCCAGGGGTAGCCACGGTGGTATGGAAGCCACGGGGGAACTCCACCAGCTCATCGTTCTTCACACGGTACGCCTCCTCGATTTCGCCGTCACCCGTATACAGGCATTGCACGGCGAAGCCCTGCTTGGGCTCAAAGAGGAAATAATAAATTTCCTCGGCGACGCACTCAGTAGGCATATTGTCCTCATCGTGCTTATGGGGAGGGAAGCCCGCCCAGTTGCCCTCGGTAACGTATGCCTCGCCAACGGTCAATATCTTGGCGTTGGTGGTGCCGTCAATGATAAAGCTGGTTTCTCTTTGGAAGGGGACTCTGCCCAGAAGCTTCACGGGCACTCTCTCCTCGCGCAAAAGCTGAGGCTCGCCCTTCTCTGCCACGGGGGTGGCGCAAACGGCGATTTTCAGGCTATCCCGTGCCGTAATGTCGAGGCTCATATCGCGGGGCATAAAAAAGCTTTCAGCCCGCTTGTTCTCAAAAACGGAGCTGCGGTTGCCGACGTTTTCCCATTTTTCATTGTCAAACGCCACGTCACAATGCCCCTCGAGCAGAATAAAGGCAGTTTCCTTATCCTCGGTGCTGTAACGGAGGCTTTCTCCCGCACCAAGCGCAATAATACCGAACTCCAGTCGCTTAAGGGAGCATTCGCCAATCTTACACATAGGGGTATAGCCCTTTTGGGGCAGATAAGTCTTTTTATAATTCATAACCGTTCTCCTTCATATATGCTTTGACAGCCTCAAAGCACGGCACGCTTTCGCGCGCTCCCACACCCATACACTTCATAGCGGACACGGCACTGGCAAAGTGACAGCACTTTTCGTATCCGTAGCCCTTGACCACGCCTGCGGCAAAGGCACCGTGAAAGACGTCCCCCGAGCCGTTGGAATCCTTCACCTCGGCAGGATATATGGGATAATAGGAAAGGCTTTCGCCGTCATAAATCAAGCCGCCTCTTTTTCCCTGGGTAACAACCACGATTTCGGGAGAATAGAGGTCATAGAGCCTCCTTGCCGCCTCCTCGGCGGTGGTGGCGCCTGTGTGCCCGATGGCAAACTCCTCGGAGGGAATCATAATATCGGTTTGCGCCAGGAGCGCCGCGACGCCCTCGTAAAGACCGCCGCAATCGTATAGCACCTTGGTGCCTGCTTCTTTCGCAAGTATGGCAGCCTCTACCGCCGCCTCTAACTCGTTGCCGTCCACCATCAGAAGCGCCGCTTCCCTGACAGCCTGCCTTTGCGCCTCGGAAAGAGAGAGGGGAGGCAGGTTGCCCTTGTCGAAAACGCAGGTGCGCGCGGTGGAATCGGCAGACAGCCAAAGCACCGAGGTAAAGGAGCGGTAGCCGCTCTTGATTTCCACAAGGTCGGTGGCAACGCCGTATGCTTCAAAATCCTTCTTTAAGAAGGCGCCGCCGTTATCATCGGACAAAACACCGATATACGCCGCTGATTCTCCGAGCTTTTGCGCGGCAACCAGCCCCGTTGCGGTGGGGCCGCCGCCTGCGGGCTTACAGGAGGTGGCGCGCATTTTGGTATCTTCCTTGGGATAGGTGGGGACGTTATAAAGCGTATCAAACACGCAAGCGCCTATTCCGACTATCTTTGCCATATCAGTCAGCCTTTCCGTCAGCGCCCACCAGCTTGATTCTGGAAATGCAGAAGCTCTTGACAGCCTCAATGGGCTTTTTCATAAAGGTATCGATAGCAACGGGACGTTGAGGGTCGTTTGCGACCTCCTTGCAGGTATCCAGGAAGGAATAGCAAAGGTCGGTGGAGAAATTCATTTTACGAATGCCCGCCGCCACAGCCTTTTTAATTTCCTCGTCGGGAACACCCGAGCCGCCGTGCAGAACCAATGCCGCACCGCCCGTTGCCGCGCGAATCGCCTTGATGCGCTCAATGTCCAGCTTGGGCGGCTTTTTATATCTGCCGTGCGCCGTGCCAACGGCAACCGCCAGACAGCAGACGCCCGTTTCCTCCACGAAGCGCTTGGCGTCCTCGGGGGTGGTAAACTCGTCCATCGTATCGTCCTTGGTGGTGCCCACGTGCCCAAGCTCGCCCTCCACCTGCACGTCAAGATAGCGGCAGGTATCCGCTACTCTTTTGGTTAAGGCAATATTCTCCTCAAAGGGGAGGGTGGAGCCGTCCAGCATAATACCCGTGGCGCCGTAGCGGAGAGAACGGGTGGTTTCCAGCTCCGAGGGGCCGTGGTCCAGGTGGAAGCAGACGGGAACGGTGGCGCGGGCTGCCGCCGCCAGAATAACGGGGGAAAGGAAATAACCCGTTTCCTCCTTCATCAAGCGGGGGTACACCTGCATAATGACGGGGGCGCGCGCCTCCTCGGCGGCGTGCAGCACGCCAATCACGCTTTCCATATTATAGACGTTGAAGGCGGGGACGCAAAAGCCGCCCTTTTCCGCCATTCCGATAATCGTTTGAAGATTGACCAGCATCGCTTTTCTCCTTTATTGCAGTATGAGGTCTTCTAAGGAATAGATGGCAAAGCCCTCCTCCGCTGCTGCCTTCAGGGCGGCGTATTCGGACACGGAGGCGGTAACGATGGCGGTAGCGCCAATGCTCTTGGCATTGAAAATTCTTCTCTTGGCAACCTCTTCGATAACCTTCGGCATATACTGCGCCATCAGAATGTTGCCCGCAAAGACAGTTTCCTTGCGGTTAAGATGCATTTCGGAAAGCTCGGCAAAGGCGCCAATAACCTCTCTTGCCTCCTCGGTTTCCTCTAAATCACGTGCCAGCTGATAGGGGTCCTGGTACACCACGCGCGTATCGCTCTTTTGCGCCTTCAGCTTGTTTTCCTTCAGCAAAGAGGCAAGGAAGGCGGTATAGGTGACAACCGTTGCCTTCACCTCGATGCCGTACTCCTTGTACAGCTGCTTGATAGTCTTGGCGTCCTCGGGGTCATAGACAACCACGGTTTTATAGCCGTTCAGCACCTTGGCGCAGGCAGCCATCATCTCGGCGGTTTCATCCGCCTTGCCGATAAGGAACTCCAACTGCGCTCCCGAGGGAGCCTCGTTTTCCAAAAGCGTAAAGGCAACCCCCGCCTTATCCAAAACCGCCACAGCCTTGCACGCCTCGGCGCACATCATATATCTGGCATCTACACCCAGGAAAAGCAGGGTGTCGGTTTGAGCGGAATGGGCGTTGATAGCGGCACTAAGGCTCTGGCAGAGAGCATTCTTGCCGTAGGCGTTACCAAAGGTGAGGCAATTCTCTACCATAGTATTGATGTAGGGAGGGAGCTTATCCTCCAAGGCTGCCTGCAATCTTGCCTCCTTGGCGAACATAACGGGGTCCCAGCCCGTGACACACTCGTGAACGCAGGCGCCGCAGGTGGCACATTCGTACACGTTGTCCATTACCTCAGAAAGGTCGATAGCCTCACGGTTGACCAAGGACAGACCCAGGGCTCTGGCTCTGGGGGTGCTTCTCTCCTGTCCCGTGGCGTTGCCGATGGGACAGATGTGATGACACATCCAGCAGAAGCGGCAGGAATCTATATGCTGTTTGCTTTTTTCAGACATTATCATAGCTGTTCTCTCCTTATATTCCAAGCTTAAAGGGGTTCATAATACCGTTGGGGTCCAAGGTCTTTTTCAAGCCCTCGAACACCTGCATAGCGGGGCCGTACTGTTCCTTCATCAGTCTGCCAAGCTTAATGCCCACACCGTGGTGGTCGTTAACAACGCCGCCGTGCTCTAATGCCGTTCTGACGCCGCAGGTCCAAATCTGCTGATGGAGCCGCAGAGCCTCCACAGGGTCGGTGGGAACGTCCTTGCCCTCCACGATAAATCTATCGTAAATCATCGAGCCCCATTCATACCAATGAGAGAAGTGGGCGATAAACTTAGCCTGGGGGAAGTTGCTTTCAATCGCATTCTTCATTGCCCAGTAGATTTCCTCAATCTTGCCGTAGGGCGCAATGGTATCCATCGTACCGAACATCTGGGGAATGTCCATCATATGACCGGGATAGAAGAAGGTGATTTTTTCCTTCCACCATTTCTCGCCGTACTCGCTGCCAAGGTCCTCGGCACCGTATTTCTTGAAGGTGTCAAGCAGGATTTTCTCCTCCACGTCCACCAACTCCTTGACGCCCTCGTAGGCAATGTTCATAAAGGCGCCCTTGCGCTCCACGCCTACGATTTTCTTAATGAGAGAGGAGGTTTCCGCCTCATCGTACAGACGCATAACCGAGGGCTTAAACTTTTGCAAAAGCTCGCGGCTTGCTAAGAACGCACCGTGCATATCCTGGAACAGGAAGCCTCTGAAGCGGCGCGCCTCGGGCTGGTCGAAGATACGAATCTGCGCCTTGGTGATAACGCCCAGCGTTCCCTCGGAGCCGATGAAAATCTGGTTCAGGTCGGGGCCTGCCGCGTGCTTGGGCGCGGAGGCGGTGTTGATGATGTCGCCGTTGGGAAGAACGACCTCCATCTGCAGCACCATATCGTCAATCTTGCCGTACTTGGTGGACACAACGCCGATGCCTCTGTGGGCAAGGAAGCCGCCAACCGTGGAGCAGGTGAGGGAGGAGGGATAGTGCATGGTTGCCTTGCCTACCTCGTTTGCCGCCCACTCGATGTGCTTATAGATGGCGCCCGTGCCGCACTCTATGTACATAGCGTCGGTATTGACCTCGTAAATCTTGTTCATTCTCTTGGTGTCAAGCAGAATGCCGCCTGCCACGGGAATGGCGCCGCCCTGGGTACCGCCGCCGGCACCCCAGGTGGTAACGGGGATTTTATAGTAGTTGGCGATTTTCAGAACCTTGGACACCTCGGTGGCGTTTTCGGGACAAACCACGATATCAGCCTCGGGCATACGCTCGCCTCTGTCAGCCCACATTCTGGACAGCCAGAAATAGTCCACGCTATGGGAGACCTTGTCGATGGCTCTGGTGGAGCAATTTTCCTTTCCTACCGCGTCCTCAAGCTCGGTGAGAATCATGGAAAACAAAAATTTGTTCATTTGGTACTGCATATTCATTCTCCTGTATGAATTTTTTATATCTATAAACGATTATAGCACTTCCCTTTTTGGGTTGTAAATGTAAACAAAGAAATTATTTGTAAAAATCGATACTCATTTTTGCGTTTTTGGGCTGAAAAATCCATTTTTTTGTGGTATGATGGGATAAAACGATAAAAAAGGAGTCCGACGATGAAGCTGATTTCCTTTGAAAAGCTTTACACCACCGATTTTTTTATCAGCGAATCCCTGGTCAAGCCGCAATACTGGCAAGGGCGCGGAAACGTATACAACGCCTTGGGAAAGCCCAAAATTTCGCACACCCTTCTCTGGTTCAAAAATTGCAGCGTCGTCATCACGGATTCGGTGGGAAACGTCCTTCACGCGGCGCAAAATCAGCTTATCTACACCGCCAAGGGCATTGAATATAAAATTCTCTTTCAGGACACGGGCAAAAGCAAGGAGGACACCGTTGTCATCCATTTTCAGATGACGGACAAGGACGGGGAGGACATTGCCCCTATTCTTACCCCCTTCGTTTGCATGAAGTCCTTGGATGCCGCCACCGCCGCCTCCATTGATATGCTTGCCAAGGAGTTCACCAAGAACATCGTCTGCGTCCCCGAAATCAATTCGGTGATATATAAA
>JAFTSW010000073.1 GCA_017467085.1 Clostridia bacterium
AGCCGATGAGGTTTCCGTCCTCATCATAGTAGTTCATAGGGTCGTATACGGTAATACCGCAGTAGAAATATCCCTGCTCCGTTACCTTCTTTACGTCCTCAACCTTGCCGCAGGAGGCAAAGGAGAAGCAGCAAGCAAGCAGCATAGCTGCTACCAATACGAGAGATAATACCTTTTTCATATTCAAATCCTTCTTTCTTCGTGCTTTATCGCTTTAACACTTTATCTTGGTGAAGCACGAAGATATCATAGCACAAACTTTTCCGTTTGTCAAGGTGTTTTTTCACTTTTTTCCTATTTTTTTCCGTTTTCCGCAAAAGTTAAAAAGGAAAGGAGCTTTTCCACATCACCTGCCCCCACCAAAAGCAGGATTTTGCCCTCCCCTGCCCCTGCCGCAAGGAAGTCTGCGGCACTTTCAAAATCGGGCAGGAGGGTGGCGCCGCTACCCGAAATAAGGTGCTTGGTGTCTATTCCTCTTTCGGGCGACTCTCTTGCGGCGTAGACGGGCAGGACGCCGCAACGGGGAATGGCGGAAAAGAGGCGGCGAAAGTCCTCTCTGAAGGCGGCGGCTCTTGAATAGGTATGGGGCTGAAAGACCAGGCTTACCTCGCCGAGGCTCCTGGCGGCGGCAAGGGTGGCGGCAAGCTCGGTGGGGTGATGGGCGTAGTCAAGGTACAGGGGACTGCCGCCTACCGTTCCGATTTTTTCCATACGCCGCGGCGTGCCCTTATAGGCGGAGAGCCCCTCTGCCAGGCGCTCCTTGGGAACGCCGAGGGCAAGGGCGAGAGCGGCAGCCGCCAGGGCGTTTTCCACCTGGTATTCTCCCAGGACCTGCAAGGCGACTCTGCCAAGCTCTTCCTCCTTATAGCACAGGGTGAAGGAAAAGCGCCCTTCCCTTTCCTCCTTTTCGGCGGCGTAGACGTCGCCGCCCTCGCCGAAGGTAAGGAGGGCGGCACCCTTTGGCCGCAAGGGGGACACGGCAGGCAACACGAGGCAGGCAAGGGTTGGCTTTTGCGCGAAGCGGGAAAACGCCGCCTCCACCTCCCTTTCGCTTTTATAATAATCGGTATGCTCCCATTCCATATTTAATATAGCGGCGTGGGTAGCGGGAAAGGAAAGAAATGCCCCTTTGTACTCACACGCCTCCAAAAGCAAAAGCCCCTCGCCTCCCTTGCGGTAACAGCCCTCCTCCCTTGAGAGAGGGGCGCCCGAAAGGACGGTGGCGTCCAAGGCGGCGGCGGAGAAAATGGAGGCGCACATTCCTACCGTACTGCTTTTGCCGTGCATCCCCGCAATACAGGCGCAACGGGCATAGCGGGCGGCGAGGGCGCCGAGAAAATCGGGACGGGGGACGGTGGGAATGCCAAGGAGTCTTGCGCGCGCTAAAAGGGGATGGGAGGGAGGAACGGCAAGGGTATAGACCACAAGGGCGGCTGTATCCAGCCCCTCTCCCTTCTCGCCTATTTCCACCGAAATGCCCAGGCGACACAGGCGCTTTACCGTGCCGCTTTCCTCTTTATCGCTTCCCAAGACCCGATAGCCCTTATCAAAGCAAAGCTCCGCCAGGGCGGACATACTGACCCCACCGATACCGAGAAAATAGATTTTCTTCCCTTTTTCGTCAAAAAAATCGGGGGAAAAGGAGGGCTTTCTTGCCGAAGGAGGGAAAGAGCGCTCCCGTTTTTGGGCTTTTTTGTCGGAAAATAGGGGACATAATGCGTTTGTGATTTTTTTCAGAAAATATCTCATATTTATCGCACAACCTTCACAATTCGTTGGTATAATCAGTATCGTAGAAAGCACGCTAAAAATTTATTCTTTGAAGGAGAACAAAAATGCAAATTACGGATATTAAAATCAGAAAGTTTTTTGACGAGGGCCCTATGAAGGCTATCGTTTCGGTCACCTTTGGAGATGCGCTGGCAGTACACGACATTAAGGTGATTTACGCACGGGACAGATATTTCATCGTGATGCCCAGCCGCAAAAACCCCGACGGCACCTATCGCGATATTGTCCATCCCATTAACGCCAATTTCCGCGCCGAGCTGGAAAACGCGGTGATTGACGCCTATCACGTACAGCTGATTGCGATGCAAAACGAGGCGGCAGAGGAGCCTGCCCCTGCAGAATCCTTGGTATAAAATCCTCTATGCGGCGGAACGAAGGTTCCGCCGCTTTTTTGCATAAGGGCGGCAAAAATGGGAATGCTTTCCTTATCAAGAAAAGGGCGGTGGCGTGATGAAGATTTGTATGATAACCTCTTCCTTGGAAATTGGAGGAGCGGAAACCCATATTATATCCTTGACGGAGGCGCTGCTTTCTCGGGGACATCGGGTGACGGTGGTATCGGCAGGGGGGCTTCTCGTGCCCAAGGACAGCCAAGCCACCTTTGTTACACTTCCTTTGAACAAGAAGCGCCATATGCTTTCGTGCATACGGGCGCTGCGGCGGCTATTCCGCAGAGAGGGCTTTGACGTTATTCACGCCCACGCCCGTTTTCCCGCCTTTTTAGCGAAGCGAGCAGGCGCCTTTCCCTTGGTGACCACGGCGCATTTTCCCTTTTCGGTTGCCTTTCCCTTACGGACGCTTTCGGTCTGGGGGGACAAGACCCTGGCGGTCAGCCCCGATATTGCCGATTATCTGCAACGGGAATACCGCCTTTTGCCCGAAAAAATCACCGTGACACGCAACGGCATTGATACCTCGCTTTTCGCTCCCACCGCCAACGCCGCCAAGCGGCAGGGCTTTCACATCGTACACGCCAGCCGCTTAGACAAGGACCGCTCGCTTGCCGCCTTTTGCCTATTGGAGGCGTTGCGGCTTTGGGAGAGAGAGGACGTCTTTTTGCATATTATCGGGGACGGCGAGGACTACGGCGCCTTGGAGGCAGAGGCAACGCTTTTCAACGCCAACGCCGGGAAGCCACGGGTTTTGCTATACGGCCGGCAACGGGATTTGGTTCCCTATTTGCAGGGAGCAGACTGCTTCGTGGGGGTATCCAGGGCGGCACTGGAGGCGATGAGCTGCGCTCTTCCCGTTATTCTGGCAGGAAACGAGGGCTTTTTATCCGTTTTTCATCGGGGGCTTGCCGCCGAGGCGGAGAAAAGCAACCTTTGCTGTCGGGGGGCGGCAGTCTTAACGCCCCACCTGCTTTTAGAGGCCTTGAAGCAGGTTGCCACGCTGACAGAGGAAAAGCGGCAAGAGGCAGGACTTGAAAACCGCCGTTATGTATGCGAGGGCTATTCCCTTGCCCGTATGGCAGAGGATGCGGAGGCGGTCTACCTTACAGTATCGGGGGACAAGAAGGAGGCGGTGCTTTGCGGTTACTACGGATTTGGAAACGGTGGGGACGAATGGATGCGCTACGCCCTTTACAAGCGCTTAGAGCGAGAGGGGTACTTTCCCATTCATCTTTTATCCCGTCGCTACGCCACAAGACGCGCTTGGGGCGGCGTGAGGCGGGGGGCTGATTTCTTTTTAGGCGGCGGCAATCTTTTACAGGACGAAACCAGCGGTCGCTCCCTTTGGTTTTATACCGCCTGCGTTGCGCTTGCCAAGAAAAGAGGGGCTTCCGTTTTCTTGCTTTCGGCAGGGGTAGGCCCCCTTTCCGAGAGGGGCAAGCGCCGCGCCGCAGCCGCCTTGCAGGGCTGCAGACGAATAGAGGCGCGCACGGAGCGGGACGCTGCCGTCTTTGCGGCTTTGGCGCCCGAATGCCCTATTTTTCTTGCGTATGACGCCGCCCTTGCCTATCCCTTTGCGGAGGCAGAAAGGGAGGGGTCGCTTCTTCTTTTGGTGCTGCAAAGACCGCCCCACTCATCAGAATATGCGCTTCTTTCCTCTATTGCTTCCTTGCTACAAGGAGAGGGTACGCTTTCGCCTCGGCTCATTTCCCTTCATCCTGCCGACGCCGCCTTTTGCAAGCAGGCAGGGCGGCGCCTGGGGCTTTCGGAGGAGGCGGTTATCACCGCCGACGGCGAGGCGGCACTGCCCTCGCTTTTACCCTGCGCCAAGCTCGTTCTATCCAATCGGCTACACGCAGGCGTTGCTGCCCTTGCCGCAGGGGTTCCCTCGTTTTTATTTCCGCAAAGCGAAAAAATCAGCGCCTTTTCAGAGGACGTGAGCCGTGTGGCAAGAGAGATGGCGCTTCCCTCCCCTGTCCGTCTTTTGCCCTTTTCCTTTTCAAGACTTCCCTCCGATACCCTCGAAAAAGAGGATATTCTCCGCTTAAAGGGACGGCTTCTTGGCCGCTGCCGCCTCTTTTCCCCCTTTTCGCCCCAGGAATAAAAAAACTTTGAAAAACTTTTCAAAAAGCCCTTGACAAGCCGAAAATTATGTGGTATAATCTCTTGCGTTGTGGGAGTGTTGTGCTGGTGTAGCTCAGCTGGTAGAGCAGCTGATTTGTAATCAGCAGGTCGGGGGTTCGAATCCGTCCACCAGCTCCAACTGCAATTTCATATGGGGGAATTCCCGAGCGGCCAAAGGGGGCAGACTGTAAATCTGTTGTCACTGACTTCGGTGGTCCGAATCCACCTTCCCCCACCAAAAAATTCGACAAGTTTTGACTTGTCGAATTTTTTTATCCATTGCGAAAGCAATGGTATATCATCACGCTTTGGCGTGTATCTCATCACCGAAGGTGGATATCATCAGCAGCAGGCTGTATCCTCTTTCGCAATGATGATATACAAGGCTTTCGCCTTGGTGATATACAAA
>JAFTSW010000074.1 GCA_017467085.1 Clostridia bacterium
TCGGCTACTTTTTTTGCCCCTGTTCGTTTCACTTTTGACGAAAAGCGAAACGAACGCACAAATTTTCTTCGAAAATTTCCTCATTTTGCGCCTTTCTTGACGCAAAATGAGACGGGCTGTCTCAAATGAGACAGCCCGTTTCTTCTTTAATTGGCTATTCTTTGGTTTATCAAGTCCTCGTAGTAGGCGTTTTCCTTTGCCTTGACCACATAGGCGTGCCTGCCGCCGTCTTGGGGGGTAAAATAGTTTTGCCCCGTTTGGGCATCCACACGGGCATCTCCATAAACGGCGGTATACCCCGCCCTTTCCTCGTCCCCTGTCAATGCCAACAGCACCAGCATAGGGTCCCAAGAGCTTCTGCCCTCGGGGGAGCCGTGGTCGGCGAGCGCCTGCCATAGGTAATCTTCGCGGGAAAGGGCGCCGCCGCTGATAACGTCAAAGCCCACCTCCCAGCCAAGGAAGGTGACGGGGACGGGACATTTCTCACAAAAGGCGGCACCGGCCAGACGGGAGCGCCCGTTGCGGCAGAAGTTGTTTTCCTTCTCGCCGTCAGCGTCCCACTTCCCTGCCATTACCCAGCATTTGGACACCTTTTCCTTAACGAGGGCAAGCCCCGTTTTGGGAGAAATCTCGTCCGCCTCGCTGTCCAAGAGCGCCGCAAAAGCCTGTAAATAGCCGATTTCCACCATTTCAACGGGCGCCTTTGCCTCTGCCAGAAGCCTGCGGTAAAGCTTGACGGCGTCCTCGGCGTCGGCGTTGCTCTTATAGCGCCTGGCAAAGGGGGCAAGCCGCTTCTGGTAGGGAGGCTTACCGCCAAAATCGGTGGCTTCGGCATCGAGCCCCAGGGGAATATTCTCGCACCCCTCGAGGGTGAGAAACCCGTCTAAGGAGGCGACAGAGTCCTCCATGCAGGCGTTGATGACAACGCCGTCAAGGCAGATGGCGCCGCTTTTGTGCGCTCTTGCCAGCATACGAATGGCAACGGCGTCGTCGCAATCCGTCCACCAGTCGGTTCCTAAAATAAAGTGTCGCATATGACGCTCCTTTACTGTCCTTTTCTTATCATATGGTAGCATAGCAACGGCTCCTCCGTACCCGAAAAGCCGTTATATTCCTTATCCAACACAAAGCCGCAGCGCTCATAGAGCCTGACGGCGCCGCCGTTGGCGGCTATCACGTCCAAGTGGACGGTATCCCCCTTGACGCTTTCCAAATAGAAGCGAAGCAAGCCCTCTCCCACGCCCTTGCCGCGGAAGGCAGGGTCGACGCAAAGATTGGTGACGTTATGCCCTTCAAAGGCGGCTGACTCCTCGATAAGCGGCAAAAAATAGCCCTCGTTTGCCTTGGCAAGACGCACCTTTTCCCCGTCTGTGAGAAGGAGATTATCCAAGAAGGTGGCTTTTTTTCCGCACTTGATGGCACAGAGGATGCCAATCGGTCTTTCCCCGTCCAACGCCAAAAAGAGGTTATTCAAGGCAAAAATATTGGTTTTGTCGGCAAGACAACGCAAAAGCAGTCCGTAAAAGAAGGGGTCATCGGGCGCTTGGCAGACGGTGGGATAGATATAGGGGTCCGTCAAATGCACAAGCCCGGCAACAGCGGCAAAATCGTCGCTTTCTTTTGCCTTGCGGTAGGTAAAATTACAGCTCGCCATAGTTTTTCACCAGCTTTTCGTATTTACGGAACAGGGGAATTTGGGGCAGGGGGATAAAATCACAGGCATAAATTTTCCCAAAGACTCTGTTGTCACAGCGATAAGTGAAGCCCATCTTTTTCACCAGCGCCTCCACCTCCTTGCTGAACACGTTGATGCACCAATGCTTGAAGAAGATGCCGTCCTCCGAATACTCCTCCATCTGGCGCAGGAAGCTATCGATAATCAGATTATAGTTTTTGGTGGTGCGGTATTCGGGCAAAATCGAAAAGGTGAGAATATACCCGTGATACATATCGGGGAAGCAAATCATTTCCGTGTTGTCGGGTCCGATATCCGCCTCTATGAGCTTGCCCTCCATCGCCTCGGCAAACGCATCCTCCGTCAGCGCCACGATAGACCAGTCGCCAACAATTTTGTTTTCGCCGTTGATGAGGTATTGGAAGGTATCGCTGTTATCCTGCAAAAATGCCTCCCATTGCTCGGCAGAGCCCTCATTCTCGTCACCGATGCCGTTACAGGTGATATAATCGTTTTCCACCAGCTGGATAGCGATTTTGGCGGCGGTATAGCCAAGGTCTATCAGCTCGCCAAACTTCACCATACGGCATTCCCGCTTGTCCGCAACGGGAGCGGCAGTGGGGGCTATCGGTGCCTTTACGCCACCGCCCTCGCGGCGGGAGGCGGCGCAGCCGTTGATGGTTTCCACCAGGCGATAGATATGCGCCTCCAAGGGAGGGGTGATGGCGTCTAACCAATGGGTTTTTCCTAAGTAATATTCCATATTGTCATTTAATTCGGCGGCATCAATCTTAAAGGGAATGATGGTGATACCGTTGTTCACCGCAGAGTTAACCTCATTTAACACCTGGGCGGACTCGATGCTGTTATTGGAGAGGATAACAACGACAAAATCGGCGTTTTTGATAGCGCGCACGATGGAGCCCGCATAGTTGATGCCCGGGGTTGCGTCACGGTAGTCTATCCAGCATTTGATGTTGCTTTGCTCCAAAACGGCAACCACCATATTGGCATACTGCTGGTCCTTATGAGAATAGGATATCATTACGTTTGGCATAATTTTATCTCCAGTCTTTTAGTGTCAGTTACAGTATAAGCGTATTCGTTCCGTCCTTGGTGACATAGTGCGTCTTGACGCCGAGGACGTCCATCCAGCGGCGTGTGACGGCGGTACCGTACATACCTGTGCGCCCAATATCGCGCAGGGCCTTTCGGTTTTGTAAATAAGAGGGAATTTCGGGCTCGTTATACAGCCAATCGGGACAGCACCAAAGGCACGCCTCGGGCTGTATGGCGGCGTACACCTCTAATCCCACGTTCATATGACCGTGATGCGCCATCTGAACGATGTCAGCCTTCAAAAGGTGTCTTGACTCCTCGTAGAGGACGTCGCCGCCCTCGGGTCCCAAATCGCCTAAGAACAGCACCGTTTTGTTGGGGGCGGTAATTTTGAATACCAGGGAGGCATCGTTCATCAGGTTGGAAAAGAGCCCATCGTGGTAGGTATAGATAAAATCAATACGGCATTCATCAAGCGTCACGCTTTCGCCCTGGATGACCTTATGGGCAAGCGGCGCAAGAGCAAGCTCGATAGCCGCGAAATCGGCAAGACATTCCTCAAGCTCCGTATCGAAATAAGAGGGAGAGGGTACGTCCGTTCTTCCCTTCAGCGCGTGATACGGGGGAAAATGATAGTAAATTTTTTCAATATCGAAATCGGCAAGCCCGTTGCGATGATACTCGGCTAAAAAGCCGCTGATATGGTCATTATGGGCGTGGGTCAGAATCCAAGCGGAAATATGCCGTCCGCCGATATACTCCTTTAAGAGGGGCATATCCTCCGCTCTGCCTCCGTCAATAACGATGACGTTATCCGCCTTGGTAACGAGGACAAAGGACATCATAAACTGACTAGTTTCGGTGATTTGGTATAAAAGAGTTTGGGGGTTCATACTGCTATCTCCTTCTGCTTTGACTGTTGAAGCTTTAGTCCTTCAAGCGCATAGCGATATGGGGAATGCCCTCCTCGTCAAAGACGGGGGAGGTAGGGACGAAGCCCTGCTTTTCGTAAAAGCCTTGGGCTTGTACCTGAGCGTGAACGGTGATTTCCTTATCCTGCCAGCGTTGTCTGATGGTGGCGAGGGCTTTACGCCAAAGGGCGCTTCCCATCCCCTTCTTATGCCGAAGCGACAAAACACGCCCGATTTTCACCGTATTTTCCTCGGTGAGGTAGGCGCGAAGGTAGGCAACGACTCTATCCTCCTCCCAGTAGAAGCAATGCAGGCTTTCATAGTCCTTTCCGTCAAAATCCTGGCAGACTATTCCCTGCTCAAGTAAAAAGATTTCGGCTCTGGAACGGGCGATTTCGTATAGCTCTCGGGTAGTTAACTCGTCAAAGTGCTTGGCGTAGAATTTCACGGATATTCCTCGCTTTCTTGGCGGTATCGTTATATACTGCCGTGGGCAGGCGGCAGAAAGAAGGTTGCCCAAAGGGTATAGACGCCGTAGGAGAGGGTGTCGGGGTCCTCCTCGGAGGTAGGCACCTCGTAGCCCATTTCGTTGCGTCCCCAGGAGGCAATACGCTCGTCCGAGAGTCCAAAAAGGGCTTTGAGTCTGTTGCCGTTTTCCGTGCCTCTCAAAATATCAAAGGCGGCGATATGCCCAAGCTCGTGGAATACAAGCTCCACGATGCGCTCCAAATCGGACATAAGCTCCGAGCGAATGGAAATTTTGCCCTCCCAATGGGCAAGGGCGTCCACCGTTGCACCGTTGAAGGTGAGACAGGGAACGTACTCCAACCCTACGGGTGCCACCCCCAACAGCTGACAGACGGCAGTCGCCAAGGCTTCGCAGTTTGCCTGACGCTCCCCGTCACTCTGGGTATCCCAGGGATGGCGTCCAAGCCCCGTCAGGTACCATTCTGCCAAAAGGGCGCACTGCATTTCAAGAGCGGTATAGCCGTTGCCGTCAAAGGAGCGATAGGCAAGAATGCGGCTCATAATCGGGAGATTTTCCACATCATACCTGGCGCCGCCGTCATCCTGCAGGATTGCCAGCTTCCAAAGCCGCAACGCCTCGGGCAAAAGCAGGTCGCCACAATGGTGGAAATAGTTGCGCGCAAGCTCGCACATACTCCAGGCGTCGCCGTCAGCGGCGCCACGGCGCAAAAGCGCCAGCTCGGCAGGCAGCTGATGCTGCAAGCCGTTCTCATCCTGCATCGTCCGCACAAGGTTCCAGTATTCTCTCCCCTCCCCCCGATGCAGCACCTGCTTCAAAAAGGGAAGATGGGATTTTTTGAAGATGGTTTTCATAGTACGTCATCCTTTTCGGTATCGGATTCGTTCTTGGTGAATAGAATGTTGTTTTTTCCAGAAAGAGTGATTAAAGTAAAAGGTCTCATTTTGAGTCATAAATTCCATCAAAAAGCATTGAAATGCTATCATAGTCAATGCCACATTTTCTCGTCCAACGGTTTACGGGATAAGCCGCATATCCCCTGTCGCTTAACGGCAACAGCATATCTTTTTCACAAATGTGTCCTGCGGTAACACCGAAGGAATCTCTTGGATGTAAAATATTGATGTATCCAAACATATCAATGAACGCCTCGATCTGCTCCATTGTCATTGCTAATAGCCCGGATTGCTTCAATTCTCGGCGTAGTTTTCCTGATGTTGTGTTTTGAGGTGAATTTTCTATGACCTCCATAATTTTTTTGAAATGCTCGTAATCCGAAACAGAGTGGTTGGGGCGTGGAAGTGTTTTGTATTCCTCTAAAAATATGATTGCCGTGTTAAGATCAAATTTGAATGGAATTAACGCTTTAAAATAGAAATGCTCCATATCAACGTTGATGTGCCAAAATTGCATCTTTGGCTCTCGGCTGACAGTGTGCTGATATCCGCATATCTCACAA
>JAFTSW010000008.1 GCA_017467085.1 Clostridia bacterium
TCTTTCCACCGATTTCTCTAAGATCGAGGTCGGTGAAGCGGTGTGGATGAAAGGACATATCGGTGTCTACATCGGTGACGGTCTTGCCGTTGAATGTACCCCCAAGTGGGAGAACGATGTTCAGATCACTGCGTGTAATTGCACCAAGAGCGGTTACAATCGCCGTAATTGGACAAAACACGGCAAACTGCCTTATGTGACCTATGTGGTTGAGGAGGTCAAGCCGGAGATTAAGCCTGAGGTAAAACCTGAGGTGAAGCCTACCGCTCCCAAGACCCTCAAGGTTGGTGACATCGTTACTTTCAAGGGCAACACGCATTATGCGAGTTCCAACAGCACGAGAGCGGTGTCCTGCCGAGGAGGTAAGGCTAAGATCACCCAAATCTACAACGGCAAGCATCCCTACCACCTCGTGAGAGTGGGTAGCGATAACGCTACCGTGTACGGATGGGTGGATGCCGCCGACATCGAGGAGATTGCTCCTGTAGAGGAGTGGACTCCTAAGGTCGGTGACATCGTTCAGTACAACGGAACTACGCACTACACGAGTGCTAATTCCACCTCGCCCAAGTCCTGTAGAGGAGGTAAGGCTAAGATCACCCGGATTTACAAACTCGGTCAGTCTAAGCATCCCTACCACCTCATCAGAGTCAGTGGCGGCGGTGCAACAGTCTATGGATGGGTCGATGATGGCTCATTCACCAAAGCATAAGGAGGTAAATGCTATGAACAAGAACATTCTCAAGAAACTCACGAGCCGTAAGTTCATCCTTGCGGCAATCACTGCGATCGTTGGTATCATCACGCTCATCGTTGGTGACAATGAAGCGGTGAAAGTCATCGCAGGTGCGGCAATGACCATCGTTCCTACTGTGGTCTACTGCTTGATGGAGGGTGTCATTGATGCCAAGAGTGTCAAGGTCATCACGGAAGCAACGGCAGATGCCGCCGAACAGTTGGGTGCTGACAAGGCTACTGTGAATATGATTGAACAGGTTGGTGCAGTAGGCGAGGTACTTGTCGAGGACGAGGACAGCCCTGATACATCCGAATAAAAGAAAAGCCGGGTGGAGGGAGTTACCCTCTACCCGGTATTTCTATGACAATTCCGACAGACTTCTTGATTATAAAAAAGTTCGGATGTGTCGGTTGTGGTCGGAGTGACAGGGTTCGAACCTGCGGCATCGACGTACCAAACGTCGCGCGCTACCAACTGCGCCACACCCCGAAGTGTGAAAAATATTGATTTTTTGAGGTTTTTCCGTAAGTGGTCAAATCTGTGGTCAAGCCACTTAAAATGGGATTTTTGCGAGAGAGAATAGTACCGAAAAAGTCAGTGTTTACAAGGCTTTTCGGCGTTTTTTATTTCGGGATATCTTTGGGGCGGTGTCCTGCTCCCAAAGCACGCGCGCTACCAACTGCGCCACACCCCGAAAACTATTAAATTGAAGATGTATCCTGCCCTTGAATTTGTGTGCTTTGCTCGCCCTTCCTAAAATATAGTCGAAATGTGCGCAAATCATAGCTTTGCTTCATTTCTCCTTATTTTAGTTAAGCGCTTCGTGAAAACAGTTATCAACTGTTTTCACTCGTTGGCCCTTCCTAAAACATAGTCGTCTGTCGTCGCCTGCGCCTGCTCGGCTCGGCAGACTCCTTGTTTTAGTTAAGCGCTTCGCGAAAACAGTTATCAACTGTTTTCACTCGCTTACCCAAAGCGCGCTACTGACTTCGCGTCTGCGAAGTGTCTGCGCACACACCCCGAAGTGTGAAAAATATTCGATTTTAGGTCAATTTCCGTAAGTGGTCAAATCTGTGGTCAGACCGCTTTTTTGTTGCGATTTTTCAAAAGAGGATGTGCGAAAAAGTCAATCGTTTACACATTTTCGCAAGCGAAAATCGGGTTTTCGAGCCTTTGGAAAACCTTCGACCGAAATCTGACTGCATGCTCCAAAGCAAGCGCACTACGGCCTCGCAGAAGAAGCTTGAGGACTGTTGTATTATAGCACAGGAAAGCGCGCTTTGTCAAGGGGAAAAAGAAGGGCAAAGAGATAATCAGACGCAAGATTTTTAGAGAGTAAGGAAAGCCGCGCGCTTCTGCTACGAAGAACACGACCTCCTTGCTCTTTTGCTTTTTCATCAGCGCTTTGCTACGCACGCGAGGCTTTGGCGGAATTTGTAAGGCGGAACGCCGTAGCGCAGGCGAAAGCGTTCTGTGAAATAGCTTGTGGAATTAAAGCCGAGCGCTGCGGCAATGTCGCTGATGGTGCGGTGCGTGGTCAGAAGCAGGCGCTCGGCCTCGCGCAAGCGCAAGGCTTCGGTGTACGCCGTGAAGGAAATGCCGAACACGCGCTTGAAGATGCGGGAAAAATAACTGTAAGAAAGGTGCGCGAAGGCGGCTGCGTCCTCCGCACTGAAATCCTCATATACGCGCGCGTTTGCCTCGGCAAGCACCGATTCCAAAACAGACAGCGTTTCGGGCGGCAGGTCGGTCGTCATGGGCGAAAAGGCACAGCGATGACGGAAAATCCACACAAAAATGCGCATCACGTTGGCGTAAATTAAAAGCTCGTAGCCGGTTTGCATCCTCTCGTATTCTTCACGAATTTCCGTTATCCAACGGTCAACCTCGCTTCCCGTTAGCTCCGAAGCGCGAATAGCAGGCGCAAAGGAGACTTCGTTTTGCCAAAGTGAGAGAAGATAGCGAATGCCCAAAAGGCTTTTGCCCTGTGCATAAAGAAGGTCGGGCAAAAATTTGATAACGTAATAGTCTGCCGTTCCCTCGGTTGCGTATACCTCGTGCGGCTCGCCCGCATGAATGACAAGAAGGTCTCCCTTTGCCATCGAATAGGTGCGCTCTCCAATGATAACCTGCGCCTCGCCCTCTATACCGTATAAAAGCTCAATATAACTGTGATAGTGAACGCGCACATCATCGCCTGTTGGCAGAATGTGTCGCAAAAGACAGTCGATAGGCTGCTCCCAACCGTCGACGTATTTCAGCTTTTCTTCAACAACCTGTCGTTGCATAAAAACTCCTTATGACAAAAAAACGATACTTTAATACAAAATAATTATAGCATATCAAAATCAAATATGCTATACTTTTTTTGGAAAAAACAAATTTTTTCTTTGAAAGGAAGAGGACTATGAGAATAGGAAGAATCCAAAATGATTATACCGAAAAGGGCTTCGGACTCGTGAAGGAGCAAGGCCTTTCCTTTGCCGAGCTTTGCATGAACAGCCAAGCGGAGAGCGAGGCCTTGGTTTCGAGTCGCGAAAGCATCCTTGCCGCCGCCAAGGCGACGGGGATTGACGTTTCCTCTGTCGGCAGATGGAATCACGACGTTGCGGAAAACGGTGTTATCAATGCAGAAAAGGCCAAGAGCTATTACGAGCTTTTGGATGCCGCCATCTATCTTGGCGCCAAAACCTTCGTTTGCGGTATCAACCGCGACGAGAGCGTTAGCCTGTATCGAAACTATACCAATGCAATCGAGTTCTTCGGCGGTCTTTGCGAGCACGCCAAGGGCAAGGGCATCAAGGTGGCTGTGCAAAACTGTAATTGGAACAATTTTGTGGTCAGCCCGTTTGATTGGGATGTCGTGCTTGGAGAAGTGCCTGATCTTTGGCTGAAATACGATGCCTCTCATTCCTACAACCGAGGCGACGATTATCTTGGCGAGCTTTCCGATTGGTGCGAGCGCGTGGCGCACGTACATATTAAGGGCACAACGCACGCAGGCAAGCGCGCCGTAGCCGACCCGCCGGCAGGAATGGACGATATCAAGTGGTCCTCGCTCTTCTCCATTCTCTATGCGCGCGGCTATGACGGCGATTTGAGCATTGAACCGCATTCAAGCGTTTGGTGCGGCGAGCTTGGCGCGGCAGGCGTCCTCTTCACCCGTGATTTTGTTAAACAGTATATCGTACGCTAAACAGGAAAGGAACGAAAAAATGAAAAAGACAGTTAAGGTTGGTATTATCGGCTGCGGCGGTATCGGAACCGGCAAGCATATGCCCTCGCTCAAAAAGGTGGAGGGCTGTGAAATGGTTGCCTTCTGCGACATTATTCCCGAAAGAGCCGAAAAGGCGGCCAAGGAATTCGGCACGCCCGACGCACGCGTTTACACCGATTATAAGGAATTGCTCAAGGAAGATTTGGACGCGGTGCACGTTTGCACGCCTAACCGCTCGCATAGCTTTATCACGGTGGACGCGCTGGAGGCAGGCAAGCACGTTATGTGCGAAAAGCCTATGGCCATCAATTCCGCCGAGGCTAAGAAGATGCTTGACGCGGCAAAAAGAATGGGCAAAATTCTCACCATCGGCTACCAAAGCCGCTTCCGTCCCGATTCGCAGTATATGAAGGCGGAGGCAGAGGCAGGTACCTTCGGCGAGATTTATTACGCCAAGGCAACCGCGCTTCGCCGCCGCGCCGTTCCTACCTGGGGCGTATTCCTCAACGAATACGAGCAGGGCGGCGGCCCCCTTATCGATATCGGAACGCACGCGCTTGACCTGACCCTTTGGATGATGAACAACTATGAGCCTCTTTACTGCGTCGGCACGGCCTATCATAAGCTCAACAACGATACCGACCAGGGCAATGCCTGGGGCAACTGGGACCCTGAAAAGTTCTCGGTTGAGGATAGTGCCTTCGGCTTTATTGTGATGAAGAACGGTGCCACCGTTATTCTGGAATCCTCTTGGGCGCTCAATATTCTTGACCCCCGTGAAGCCATCACCACGGTTTCCGGTACCAAGGCAGGCGCCGATATGCTGGACGGGCTTCGCATCAACGGCATTCGCAACGGCAGACAGTACGTGATGAAGCCCTCCTTTGAGGCGGGCGGTGTAGCATTCAATGCAGGCCGCGGAGATGAAAGCCCTGCCGATTGCGAGGAAAGACTCTTTATTGAGGCCGTGCGCGGCGGTGCTGCTCCAATCACCAAGCCTGAGGAGGCCTATTGCGTCACGCGTATTCTTGAGGGTATTTACGAATCTGCCAAGACGGGCAAGCCCTACTATTTCGATTGATTGTTTGTACAGAAAAAGCAAAGCGAAGCGGCAAAAACCGCTTCGCTTTTTTTGACGCGAGAGGGAAGTGTTATTCCAAGCGCGTGATGTATTGGCAGTAAACGTATACGTTTTGCACCTTTTTGGCCTCAACCCCATCATCCGCCTGAATAATCGGCTGGGTTTCAGAGGGGGTGACGTAAAGCTTGAAAACGATGGCGTCCTGCCCGGGGCGCATATTGCGGATGCGCTTGTAATTCAGCTGCTTCCGCTCAACACCCAGATAGTCAAAAATAATGGTCTCGATGCCGCTATCGCTGAAGCAGCGGAGAATTTCGTCCTCGTGATATGCGTCAAGCAATACCTTTGCCTCATCGAAGGTCAGGTTGTGGCATTTGAACAGTCCTTCGTTCAGGACACTCATCATACTGCTGTTGTCTAACAGCAATAAGGGCAGCTCGTGTTGTTCGTACATGGTGGTTCCTCCTTGGTTTGTTTCTTGGTACCATTATACGGGCAATTTTGCAATTTGTCAATAGAAAACTTGCAAAAAATGGAATTTCTACACTTTTCACAAATTGAGGCTGAAAAACCGTACAAGTTGCACAAATTGTTAAATTTATAACAAATAACGGCAGGAAAGTGGGGAAAAAATAGAAAAAACAATGCGTTTTTTGCTTTTTCAATTTCTACAAGAGCTTTTAATACTTTTGGAAGAAATGCAGGAAAAAAACAGAAACTTGCAAAACGGGCAAAAAGAGAGCAACGAAAAAAAGAAGAAAAGGCTTGAGAAAAAAAGAAAAAATAAGAAAAGACCTCCTCTGCCTCTTGCCATTCCTTTGGCTTTGTGCTATACTACTTGCAGAAAAGAACGGCGCAAGGTGGCGCCCCTATGATACGTATCAAAGAGTCCTATAAGGAGAGAAGAGATGGAAACCGAAAAGAAGGAAGCCTTTCGCATAGAGCACGATTCTATGGGCGAGGTGGCAGTTCCGGCAGAAAGCCTCTGGGGCGCCCAAACCCAGCGAAGCCTTGAAAATTTCCCTATTGGAGAGGAAAAAATGCCGAAGGATATCATTCGTGCCTTTGGCATTATCAAAAGGGCGGCTGCCTCTGTCAATCATATGCTGCGCCCCGAAAAAATGTCCGAGGAAAAGCGGAATGCCATTCTTGCCGCCTGCGATGAGCTGGCAGAAGGAAAGCTGGACGCCCATTTTCCCCTGGTGGTCTGGCAAACGGGAAGCGGCACCCAGTCTAATATGAATGTCAACGAGGTGATTGCCAACCGTGGCAACGCCATAGCAGAGAAGAGTGCGCTTTTACACCCCAACGATGACGTCAATATGTCCCAAAGCTCCAACGATACCTTCCCCACCGCCCTGCACGTGGCGGCGGTGCTGGCAGTAGAGAAAGGGCTTTTGCCCGAAATCGATGCGCTGATAGAGGTGCTTTGCCGATTAGAAAAGGAAAACGAGGGCATTGTTAAAAGCGGCAGAACCCATCTGCAGGACGCAACCCCCATTGCCTTTTCCCAAGAAATCAGCGGCTGGCGCAATTCCTTGGAAATTGACGCCCAAATGATAAAAGCCGCCCTTTCTCCCCTTCGCGCCCTGGCACTGGGCGGTACGGCGGTGGGAACGGGCTTGAACGCCCCCCGTGGCTTTGCCGAGGGCGTAGCCGAGGAAATTACCGCCTTGACAGGAACGGCGTTCCATACCGCCGAAAACAAGTTCCATTCCCTGACGAGCAAGGGCGAGCTTGCCGCCGCCCACGGCGCCATGAAGGCGCTGGCTTGCGATTTGATGAAGATTGCCAACGATATCCGTTTCTTAGCATCGGGTCCCCGTCTGGGCTTGGGAGAAATCTATATCCCCGAGAACGAGCCGGGCTCCTCCATTATGCCCGGCAAGGTCAACCCCACCCAATGCGAGGCTATCACGATGATTGCCGTAGAGGTAATGGGCAACGATGCCGCCATTGGCATTGCCGCCTCCCAGGGTAACTTTGAACTAAACGTCTTTATGCCCGTCTTGGCATATAATTTCCTGCAATCCGTTCGCCTGCTTGCGGACGGCATCCGCTCCTTCCGTCTGCGCTGTGTGTCGGGCATAAAAGCCAATAAGGAGAAAATGAAGGAAAACCTCCATCGCTCTTTGATGCTGGTTACCTGCCTGAACCCCCATATCGGCTACGAGCGCGCCGCCGCCGTTGCCAAAAAGGCGTACGCCGAGAATATTTCCTTAAAGGAGGCTTGCCTCTCTCTTGGCTATATGACCGAGGAAGCCTTTGATGCCGCCTTCAAGCCCGAGGAAATGGTGTAAGCGCCGCGAATTTTATAAAAAAGAGAGAACAGCAGCATAGTGTGATACTCTTAACGGAGTATCACGCTAACTAAGTTTGCCCTTTGGGCAAGTGAAGTTATCTTCGATAGTGAAGTTCACTTCGTGAGTGAAGTTTCGCCTAACGGCGAAGTGTGGGCAAACTTAACTTCACTTGTGCATAAAAGTTGCAAAGCAACTTTGCACAAACTTCACTGCGTAGCAACTTCACTTTCGCGATAGCGAAAACTTCACTAACAGAAAAAGTGATAACATTTCGGTTGTGAACCGATTTGTTATCTCTTTCTGTCGTTATATGGGTTTGGGCTTAGCCCATTTGCGTTTGACTGGTCAAATGCGATGCTCGCACTTTGCGGGGAGTGTAAAATTCTCCGCTAAGGACATCACCCTATAACTGCTTTGCTCTCTCTTTTTGTTTAGTTGTCTTAGTTGTCGTTTGCTTTCAAAGCCATCAGCTTGTCGTACAGGGTAGGAATGGTAATCTGATGGTCGCCGCAGAAGTGCCAGCCAAAGCCGCCACGGCTGGTGGGACGGTTGACGATGTTCTTTCTGGGACGGTAGTAGTAGTTGGGGTCGCTGTAGCCAATCTTGCTGCGGTAGTCCCCAAGGTCAATCAGGTCAAAGTTTGCGGTGGTGATGTGGAAGGTTTCGTAGCCCAGGTTTCTTGCCACGGAAAGCGCCTTCAAGAACACCTCAGCGCCAATAACGGCAGAGCCGAAGTTTAAGAACACGCCGCCCTCAAGCTTTGCCACGGAAGCGCACATCTTCTTGAAATCAATGCCCGAGCAACGCCCGATAGCCGCCATATCGCAGGTGGGATGCTGGTGAATGATGTCCGTGCCCAGCGCAATATGGTAGGTAGCAGGCACGTTGTGTACGTATGCCTGGTAGAGAACGCAGTTCTCGCGGTTGGGGAAGCGCTCGGGATGCTCGGCAATGTACTTGCCAAGCGCCTCGCCGTAGCCAAGGTTTTCCTTGGCGCCCGCCTGCAGCGCCTCGTTCATCCAGGCGCCCGTCTGCTCCCACATACCGAAGGAGCCGTCCTCAATGGCGGTGGGAACGTCCTCGCTGGTGCCGCCCAGGTATGCCAGCTCAAAATCGTGAATACTGCCTGCGCCGTTGGAGGCAATGTGGGTGATAACGCCCTCCTTAATCAAGGCAATCAGATAGTTGGAAAGGCGGTTCTTGATAACGTGAGCGCCCATAGACCAGATAACGGGCTTGCCGTTCTTTCTCGCCTCATAAATCTTAGATACCAGAATATCGAAATCGGGATGCTCAAAATTCTCGTGGGGAGTCACGGAGGGAATCATCAGATTCTCAATCGTCACCAGATTGCGACGGATGGATGCGTCATAGGTCTTAACCTCTGCAATGTCAAGATATTGGCTTCTTCCCTCGCCAATAAAGGTTCCTCTTTCTTTCATAGCGTGTCCTTTCTTTTGTCCTCGTTATCAGTTGGCGCTGTCATACAGAGCCAGAATTTCCTCACGGGATGCGGAGCCCGTCGTGTGTAGCTTTTTCACGCAAACGCCCGACGCCAAAGAGCCGATAGCGCCTGCCTCTGCCGTTTCAGCCCCTGCCGCCAAGGCAAGAGAGAAGGCGGAAAGGAAGCAGTCCCCGGCGCCCACAATGTCAAAGGGCGGGGAAAGCTTGATAGCGGAAATGGGCGTAAAGTCACCGCCGCGGTATACCATACTGCCGCGGTCCCCCAAGGTTAAGCAAACGGAGGAATCGGTCTTTTCGCTAAGCGCAACGGCGGCAGCCTTAATAGCCGCCTCGTCTGCCCTTTCACGGCTCAGCGCATCGTCTGCCATGCCTAAGGCTCTGGCGCATTCGATTTCGTTGGGCTTAAGAATACAGTTGCGGTACAGCCCGATTTTCGAGCGGCTGTCTACCACCGTCAAAAGTCCGCCCTTGGCAAGCTCGTTGATGCGCTCTCGAATTTTCGGGGTGATGCAGCCCGAAGCAAATTGGTCGCTGACGCACAAAAGGTCCGCTCCCTTAGTAGCCTCGTTCAGCTTTTCCAAAAGGGCATCCTCTGCCTCCTTGGAAAGAGGCGTAAAGCTTTCAAAATCAAGCCTTGGGTCCTCCATAACCTCAGCAGAGAAGCCACGGCGCATAGGCTTGCAGTAGGCGTTGGTGACACGGTCATCCACCTCCACCAGGTACTCGGTGGAAATCCCCTGCTTCTTCAGCACCTCCAAAAGGCACGCACCGCGCCAGTCCCGTCCCACAATACCGACAGGCAGGAAGCTGTCACAAAGCACCGACATATTCACCGCCGCATTGCCGCCCGCACCCGCCGACATTTTCTCCTCCACCACAGGCAGAGGAAAATGAGGCGTTTCACGGGAAAGCACGCTCTGGGTCATATCGGCGAACCAATACACGTCAAGGCACATATCGCCAATCAAAACCGCCTTTACCCCTTGAATACCGTCTAAAAGGGCAGTCAGTCTTTTTCTGTCTATACGCTGTTCCATAGTAAGCATCTTCCTTCTGATGAAAATATATCTGAATATATCAACTCATTGTAGCACGAAATCGGCGGCTTGTCAACTGTTTGTTAGTAAAATTAACTAAAAAATGGCGCAAGGGCATTCATAAAACAACAGGCACCTCGTCCTTGATAAAAAGAGCGTCCTCTTTCACGGTACAGGTGAAGGCGTGTATCCCAACGCCCCCCGCCTTCGCCTCCCGAAGCGCCTGAGCAAAGGCAGGATGGGTTTCGGCGTTGGGGGTGAAATAGCGGCAGTCCTCTACCTGTAAAATAAAGAAAACGTGGGCTTCAAGCCCTGCCGCTACCGCCTGGGTCAGCTCTCGCAGATGCCTGACGCCTCGCTCCGTTGGCGCATCGGGGAAGAGAAGAACCCCGTCCCTTTCCAGGGTAACGCCCTTGACCTCCACCAGAATTTGCCTTCCTTCTGCCTCCAAATAAAAATCAAAGCGAGAATGCAGATATGTATACTCGGGCTTTAAGAGGGACACCCTGCCAAAAAAATCGGTTTCCCCTGCCCATTCGCCAAAAACACGGTTAGGCGCCTGGCTGTCCATATTGATTAAAAGCGAGCCCTTGTAAACCGCCACTAAATCGTAGGCGGTTTTTCTCGTCCCGACCTCGCTCCTTTCCAGTATCACCGTTGCCCCGGGCACCAATAGTTCTCGGCAGCGCCCCGTGTTTTTTACGTGGCATATCTCCCGTTTGCCGTCTATCTCCACCTCGGCAATAAAGCGGTTGGGGCGTGAAAGAAAAATTCCCCTTTTGACGTTGCGGTATTGCATAGCGTCCTCCCTTTGTATGTTGAAGCAATAAGCGAAAAACAAGCCCCAAGGCTTTTGCCGTTGGGGCAAGGAAATCAGGCTTCTTCTGCTTTTTTGGCAGGCTTTCCGTCGTATTTTTTCCAAAACGCCTTGACGGTGCTCTCGTACTTGTCCTGCTCTACCCAATAGCTGAGCCCGTGCTCAGCGCCGGGAACAATCAAAAGCTCCTTGGGCGAGGCGCACGCCATATAGTTCTGATAGGTCATTTCTACGGGCACGAACTTGTCCGCCGTGCCGTGGACAAATAA
The DNA here is from genome assembly GCA_017467085.1 of Clostridia bacterium. Lineage (GTDB taxonomy): Bacteria > Bacillota > Clostridia > Oscillospirales > CAG-272 > UBA1740. Next base: position 10,928 of record JAFTSW010000008.1, read on the forward strand.
AACGGGAACAGTCGCCTCACGCAGGGCGTCCTCGCAGGAATAGCAGGACTCGGCGTTGGTGATGCGGCGGTACGCCTTGTCAATCCGTGCGGAAATAAAGCCGTAGGGCATATGCAGATTATCCTTGGCAACATGCCGCCAGATGGCCTTTGGCGAGGTGTAACCGCAGTCCGCCATAATGCCCTTGACGGTAGAGGGGAAGGGAAAGTCCGCGGTCATCAGAACGGTGGAGGCACCCATTGAGATACCTGCCAGATAAATGGGCAGCTTGCCGCCTGTGCGCTCGTGAATGTACTTCACCCAGGCAAAGCAGTCGAAGCGCTCAATGGGACCGAAGCCCATATAATCACCGCCGCTGGCGTTCTGTCCTCTCTGTTCCGCATACAGCACCGAGCTGCCGTTTTTGTGCCAGAAATCCGCAATACCGCCGAAGTCGCGGCTCCAGGCAGAGCGCCAGCCGTGCATAGCAATAATAACACGCTTGGGTTTTTCTGCCTCAAAATAGTGCCCAACCAGAGAAATTCCGTCCTCTGCCGTAATGGTGACGGTCTCCTTGGCGGTTTCCTCCAAGCGCTCGGAAAGTGCCTTGACAGCCTCTAACTTTTTTTCCTCCTCCTTGGTGGAGCCGCTGACACGCCGTCTTCCCATCTTCAGCTTGGAGGAAAGCTTGCGCTCCAACGCCAGATTGGTCATAATGTCGGTTAAGGTGTTCTGTACAGCAACGACAGCGGCCGTTGCCAAGCCCAGTCCTACACCCAATAAAAGCGTTTTCTTTCCGTTTTTCATCAGTTTTCTCCTTTTAGCTTTAACCGCTCCTTGGCGGTTGTCATCATCAGCTTGATGCGGTTCAGCTGATTAACCTCGCTGGCGCCGGGGTCATAGTCCACCGCCACGATATTGGCTTCGGGATAGGTGGACTTAATTGCCTTGATAACGCCCTTGCCTACCACATGATTGGGTAAGCACGCAAAGGGCTGAATACAAACAACGTTGGGGGTGCCGTGGGTTACAAGCTCCAACATTTCACCCGCTAAGAACCAGCCCTCGCCGTATTTGTTGCCTAAGGAAAGGAAGGGCTTGGTAGCCTCGGCAATCTCTTCAATGGCGCAGGGGGCGTCAAAGCGGCGGCTTCTCTCCAATGCCTTCACGGCAGGCTGGCGCACACGGGCAACCGCCCAAAGCCCCAGATGGGAAAAGAGATGTGAGGTATATTTGCCGCCTAAATGCTTCCACTTGTAGGTGGCGCCGTACAGGCTGTAATTAAAGAAGTCGATAAGGTCGGGGACCACCGCCTCGCCACCCTCTGCCTCAATTACCTCTACCAGGTGGTTGTTCGCCAAGGGCATATACTTGACCAAAATCTCGCCCACGATGCCGACCCGTGGCTTTCGCAAGCCCTCTTGCAGAGGAAGCATATCAAAGTCCTCTACGATGCCGCGGCAAACGTCAGCGTAGCGGTACCTGCTCTTGGGGTTGGTCAGACAGTCAACAGAGGCATCGCGCCACTTGCGGTGCAGGGCGTTGGCAGAGTCGGGAATCTGCTCGTAGGGACGGGTGCGGTATAAGCAGCGCATCAATAAGTCCCCCAGCACCAGCGCCTTTGCCGCCGCCAGAAGCATAGAGGGAGAGAAGGAGAAGCCGGGGTTTTTCTCCATACCGTTGGCGTTCAAGGATATAACGGGAATGTGAGAAAGCCCTGCCTTATCCAAGGCGCGGCGAATAAAGGAAACGTAGTTGCTGGCGCGGCAGCAGCCCCCCGTTTGCGACATTATAATCGCCAGGCGGTCGGTGTCGTATTTGCCAGACAAAACGGCTTGCATAAACTGTCCCACTACCGTGACGGAGGGGTAGCAGGCATCGTTGTTGACAAATTGCAGACCCGTGTCAATCGCCTCGCGGTTATCGTTGTCCAAAATCTCCAGGTTGTAGCCGCCAAGACGGAAAACGGGCTCTAAAATATCAAAATGAATAGGGGACATCTGGGGGGCTAAAATGGTGTAGCCCTCCTTTTTCATCTCCTTGGTGAAAATAGCGCGGCGGTACTGATAGGGAGAGGGAAGGGGGTAAATGCCTCTCTCCTCGCGCAGACGCATAGCCGCCAAGAGGCTTCGTATACGAATACGGACGGCTCCCAGGTTGTTCACCTCGTCAATTTTCAGTACGGTATAGAGTTTATTGCTTTTTTCTAAGATTTCATTCACCTGGTCGGTGGTAACGGCATCCAGTCCGCAGCCAAAGGAGTTTAACTGCACAAGCTCCAAATCTCGCCGTGTGCAAACAAACTCTGCCGCGGAATAGAGTCTGGAATGGAATACCCATTGGTCTACAACGCGCAGTGTCCTGTCGGTTTTCGGATTGACAGGGAGGCTGTCCTCGGTAAAGACGTAAAGCCCAAAGCCCGCAATCATCTCGGGAATACCGTGGTTGATTTCGGGGTCAACGTGATAGGGACGCCCCGCCAACACGATGCCACGGGCGCCCTTTTTCTCCATTTCCGCAAGCAGGCGCGCGCCCTCGCGGCGAATATCCTCCTTGGCGGCAAGCTGCTCGCGCCAGGCAAGCGCGGCGGCGCGCTTTACCTCGCCCTTGGGAATGGAAAACGCCTCGCGGCAGAAGTCTATTAAGCGCTTCGTTGCCACCTTCTCGCTTGTGAAGGCGATAAAGGGACGCAAATACCGTACCCCCTCGCTTTCAATAGACTCCATATTGTTTTTCAAATTTTCCGCATAGGAAATGACGATAGGGCAGTTATAGCGGTTGGCGGCATTCTCCGTTTCCTTGCGCTCGTAGTAAACGCAGGGATGGAAAATCGTCTTAACCCCCTGCTGTATCAGCCATTCGGCGTGACCGTGGGCAAGCTTGGCAGGATAGCATTCCGATTCGGAAGGGATTGACTCCATACCAAGCTCGTATAGGGACCTGGTAGAGAAGGGTGAGGTCACCACCGAGAAGCCAAGCGCACGGAAGAAGGTAGCCCAGAAGGGGTAATTTTCGTATAGATTCAGTACCCGTGGAATACCGATAACCCCACGGGGTGCCTCCTCCTTAGGAAGGGGCTCGTAGTCAAATATGCGTTTTTTCTTGTAGGCAACCATATTGGGCGCCGCCTCGTTGCGCGAAGCACCGCCGCTGCCCTTTTCGCAGCGGTTGCCCGTAATATGTACCACGTCCCGATGTCCCTCGGCAGAGAAGCGGTTGAAGGTCAGCATACAGTTGTTCTGACAGCCGCCACAGCGACGGGAAACGGAGGTATAGCGCAGGGCGGCTATCTCCTCTAAGGAAAGAAGGGTGCTTTTTTGCCCCGTATAGTGCGCCTTGGCAAGCAGGGCGGCGCCAAAGGCGCCCATCAGTCCCGCAATGTCGGGGCAAATCACCTGGCAGCCTGCAATCTTCTCAAAGGCGCGAAGCACCGCCTTGTTGTAGAAGGTGCCTCCCTGTACCACAATATGCTCGCCCAAATCCTTGGCGGAGGAAAGCTTGATAACCTTAAAAAGGGCGTTTTTAATAACCGAGTAGGCAAGCCCCGCGGAAATGTCCGAAATGGGAGCGCCCTCCTTTTGCGCCTGCTTCACGTTGGAGTTCATAAAAACGGTACAGCGGGTGCCCAAATCCACGGGATTTTCGGCGAACAGCGCCTCTTTGGCAAAGTCCTCGGCAGAATAGCCCATAGAGGCGGCAAAGCTTTCAATAAAGGAGCCGCAGCCCGAGGAGCAGGCCTCGTTCAGCACCACGCTCTCCACGCAACCGTCCTTCAGGCAGATGCATTTCATATCCTGTCCGCCAATATCCAGAACGCAGTCTACCGCAGGATTGAAAAAGGCGGCGGCGGTGGCGTGGGCAATGGTTTCCACCTCGCCCTCGTCCAGACGGAAGGCGGTCTTTAACAGCCCCTCGCCGTAGCCCGTGGAGCAGGCTCTGGCAATATACGCCCCCTCGGGCAGCTTCTTTTGCAGGTCGGCAAGCGCCGCGCGGGCGGTTTCAATGGGACTGCCCTCGTTGCCGGCGTAGTAGGAATAGAGCAAAGCCCCGTCCTTGTCCGTCAGGGCAATTTTCGTGGTGGTAGAGCCGGCGTCAATGCCCAAAAAGCAGGGACCCTCATACAAGGCAAGCGCCCCCTTGGGTACCTCTGCCTCTCCGTGACGGCGGCAAAAGGCGTCATACTCCGCCCCGTTTTCAAACAGAGGCGCCAGACGCTTGATTTCATAATCCAGGCGCACGCCCTCGCCTAAGCGCTCCACAAGCCCGTCAAGCGCAAGAGGCTCCACCTCCGCCGCATCCAAGGCGGCACCTAAGGCGGCAAAAAGGTGGGAGCTTTCGGGGTCGACAACCTCCTCCTCGGTTAAACGCAGGGTGCGGATAAACGCCTTCTTCAGCTCGGGCATAAAGTGCAAGGGGCCGCCTAAAAAGGCAACACAGCCCCGAATGGGCTTGCCGCAGGCAAGACCCGAAATGGTCTGGTTGACCACCGATTGGAAAATAGAGGCGGCAAGGTCTGCCTTGGTGGCACCCTCGTTGATGAGGGGCTGAATATCCGTCTTGGCAAACACACCGCAACGGGCGGCAATGGGATAAATCTGCTTGTAATCCTTGGCAAACTCGTTGAGTCCCTGGGCGTCTGTCTGTAAAAGTGCCGCCATCTGGTCGATAAAGGAGCCCGTGCCACCGGCGCAAACGCCGTTCATACGCTCGTCAAGCCCGCCCTTGAAATAAATAATCTTGGCGTCCTCGCCGCCAAGCTCAATGGCAACGTCGGTTTGGGGCGCAACCTGCGCGATAGCGCCTGCCACCGCCACTACCTCCTGTAAAAAGGGAATGGCGAGCGCCTTGGAAAGCCCCATAGCTCCGGAGCCCGTGATTTTGACGCGAAGCGCCTCGGCACCCGTTTGCGCCTTAGCCTCCAAAAGAAGCGCGCGGAGGGTTTCCTGGGTCTTTGCCATATGGCGCCGATAGGCGCTGTATACGGTTTCATTCTTTTCGTTCAAAAGCAACAGCTTAACGGTGGTAGAGCCAATATCTATGCCCGCTCTGTATATCATCTTCATCTCCTGTTGGATAAATTTTCCAAGTAATAATACATATTGTATAGGAAAAACAAGAATTTTTTATGACCTTTTTCCTTTGGAAAAGTAAAATTTATGCTCTTCTCCCTTGCAAAGGCGTCGGATGTTCTCCCGATGACGCCAAACCATAAAAAGCACCTCTATAGCGCAAATACCGAAAACCCAGAGCGAATCCATGCCCCAGAGCCACAGGGAAGCCACGCCAAGCGCCATCGCCACCATGGTGGAGAGGGACATATAATGGGTGGTAAACAGCAAAAGAGCGAGAACGGCAGTCGCCACAAGCCCTGCCCGTACGTCCACGAACCAGACCGTGGACATCAGAACCAAAAAGCCCTTGCCACCCTTAAAGCCGTAAAAAACGGGAAAGGCGTGCCCTATCATACAAAAGGCGCCCGTGTAGGCGGCACCTAACTGATAGGAGCCTGTATGGCGAAGGAAGAGGGAGGCAAATAACGCAATCGCCAGCGCCGCCTTGCCCAAATCCAATACCATCACCAGCCAGGCGAATCTGCCGCCGAAGCTTCTTTTGAAGTTGGTAAAGCCGGGGTTGCCGCTGCCTACCGTCCGAATATCCTGCCGATAGAGCAGCTTGGAAAGGAAAATGGCGGGATTCCAGGCGCCGATGAGATACCCAAAAAGGGCAGCGAGAATAAAAAGCCAGAGTTTCATACGGAGGGGCTCCTTTCGTTGTTGCGGGAAAACCAAAAGGGGGTATTACCCCCTCTTGTCAGTCAATGGTAAAGGTGATTTCCTTGCCAAAGGCAAAAACGCCAATGGCATCGGGTCCGATAGAGGAGCCGACGATGGGGCCTATGTAAACCGATTCAATGGCGGCGGCAGTGGGAATTGCCTCGGCAAGAAAGCCCTTTAAGGCGTTAATCTCGTTCTCGCCGCAGTCTGCGTGGGCAATATAAACGGTTTGCTTTTCGGGCTCGATAATACTTTCCTTCAAAAGTGCCGCTAACTCCTTCAAGGAGGTCATTCTGCCCCGCACCTTCTTAAAGGCGGCTTGGGTGCCGTTGGCGTCGGAAATGATAATGGGCTTGACCCCCATCAGATTGCCGAAAAAGGCGGCGGAGCCCTTCACGCGCCCTGCCTTGTACAGCGCGTCAAGGGAATGAACGGTCACGTATTCGTTGACTCTGTTCCGCATATCCAAAACGGTGTGAAGAACCGTGTCGATATCCTTGCCCGCACTAACCAGCTTGGCTGCCTCAATGGCAAGCATTCCCTCGCCAATGCTGGCGTTCAGGGAATCCACGCAATAGATTTTGGCATCGGGATAGCTGGCAGAGAGCTGCTTGGCAACCACCGAGCCCGCATTCACCGAGCCCGACTGCTTGGAGGAGCAGCCAATATAAAGAATATCATATCCCTCCTCCAGATACTTTGTGAAAACGGACAGAAATTCCGCCGTGGGTACCTGGGTGGTGGTCACGCGCCTTTTATCGCGCATCACGTTATAAAGGGTATGGAATTCTTCATCGGACATCGTCAGAAGCGCGGGGCTCTCCTTGCCGTCCAGAACGGTACGCATCTTCAGATAGTCAATATTGTATTTCTCTAACAGTCCTTGGTTCAAATCGCCGCAGGAATCGGTTAATACCTTGATAGGCCGCATAAAAAATACTCCTTTGTCTTTTATGGCGACATTCTACCTCCCTAACCGCAACAAAACCTCAATTTTGACAGTTTTTTACAAAATTTTTCAAGAAAATAAAAAGCGGAACGGCAATCATCCGTTCCGCAGCCGGGCGCGTCAGGTTTTTTTATGCAGAGTGGCGTGACAAACGGGGCAGTGAAGGACAATTTCCCCCTTCCCCTTGGGTACACGCAGGGAGGCGCCGCAGCGGCACTTGAAGTAGCGATGGGTTTTTCTGTCGCGCCGCTTGTTTTTCTGCAAGCGAAAGAAGCGGCTGATTCTGCCCGTGAATTTCTGATAGACGGCAAGCTCTCGCCGCCGCTTGGGAATGTTGCGGGAAAAGGTGCGGAAAAACGCCCAGAAAAGCAGGAGCATATATACGATGAAGAGGGGCAAGCGCCAGAAAAACATCGATAAAATGCAAACGATAAGTGCCAGCCAAACGGTGTGACGGGAGAGGGTATCCTGCCCGTATCTGCCTGCCATAAACCGCTGTACACCAAGGGCCATTCTTTGAAAAAATCTCATACTCGTTGCGGCTTTGAGAAAGCCGTCCTTTCCAAAAAACTTTTTATAAAAGCGTGTCGATATACGCAAGAAGAGAAGCAAAGTCGCCGTGGGGATAGGTGGCAATATCCCGTTCCTTGGGGTTGAGCAGGCAGTCCGTCAGCAGAAAAACACGGTAGCCAAGCTCCCTTGCCATCATATCCTCCTCCACGTCGTTGCCCACCATAATAGCCGTGTCGGGAGAAATACCGCATACCCCTTCAATCTCGCGGTAATAGAGAGGGTTCGGCTTGCAGAAATGGCTGTTTTCATAGTAGGTCACGTGGGAAAAATCCGAGGGCGACAGCCCTGCCCAGCGAATACGGGATTCGGTGGCAACCCTGGGGAAGAAGGGGTTGGTTGCCAGAACGAGGCGAAGCCCCCGTTCCTTCAAGGCGGCAACCAAGGGTGGCACCTGGGGAGAGGGTGAGGTGACGGCTATCACCTCTTGAAATTCATTCTTGTAAAAATCGTCAAAAAGGGCGCTTTCGTTTCGTATCGCGGGACCTAATTCCTTCTCGAACACAGCCCAGAAAATTTCCTCGTTGGTCAGCTCGCCTGTGTTTTTCACCATAGCGCCAACACCGTGCCAAAGGCTTTTTACGACGCCCTCGGGAGAGTAGCCGCGAGAGGCTAAGCGGCGGGCAAGACGGGTGGTATATTCCTTGGTAAACGCCGCTTGGTTCATAGGAAGCAGGGAGCCGTCAAGGTCAAACAGAACGGTTTTCAGCATAAGGACCTCCGCTTTATACGCATATGATAGCGGTAGTATAGCACTTTATCGTGAACAACGTATGAATTTTCGGGGATGAAAAAAACGGAGAAATGTGAATTTCTCCGTTTTTGACCGTTTAGCGCAAATCGGCAAGGTCTAAAATCAACCGTTCGGTTTTTTCCCAGCCAAGACAGGGGTCGGTGATGGATTTTCCGTAGATGCATTCGTCGGCCTTCTGGGCGCCGTCCTCTAAGTAGGACTCAATCATCAAGCCCTTTACCAAGCGCTTGATATCGTCCGAATGACGGGTCGAGTGGAGAATTTCCTTGGCAATTCTCGGCTGCTCTGCCCATTTCTTTCCCGAGTTGGAGTGATTGGTGTCCACGATAACCGCAGGGTTGGCAAGCCCACTCTTGGCATACAGCTCAGAAAGGCGTTGCATATCCTCGTAGTGGTAGTTGGCGTAGGTATTGCCCAATCTGTCCACGTAGCCGCGCAGAATGGCGTGTGCTAGGGGATTGCCCTTGCTCTCCACCTCCCAGCCGGAGTATACGAAGGTGTGGGCGTGCTGGGCGGCGGTGATGGAGTTCATCATAACCGACAGGTCGCCGCTGGTGGGGTTCTTCATACCGACAGGCATCTGCAGACCGCTGGCAGTCAGACGGTGCAGCTGGTTTTCTACCGAGCGGGCGCCTACGGCAACGTAGGAAAGCACGTCACCCAGATACTTGTGGTTTTCAGGGTAGAGCATTTCGTCAGCGCAGGAGAAGCCCGTTCTCGTCATCGCCTTTACGTGAAGCTTACGGATGGAAATTACGCCCTTCAGCATATTGGGAGAGCTGTTGGGGTCGGGCTGGTGGAACATACCCTTGTAGCCGTCGCCCGTGGTACGGGGCTTGTTGGTGTAAATGCGGGGGATAATGAGAATCTTATCCTCCACCTTGTCCTGTACCTCGCGCAGACGGTAAATGTATTCCAGAACAGAGTCCTCTCTGTCAGCGGAGCAGGGGCCGATAACCAGAATCAGCTTGTCGCTTTTTCCCGTGAAAACATCCTCAATCTCCTTGTCCCTTGCCGCCTTCTGCTTTTTCATCTCCTCGGTGATGGGGTACATCGCCATAATCTCCTCCACGGAGGGAAGCTGGCGCTTGAAGCTCATGTTTAACATATCTTTATCATCCTTTCGGTTGCTTTTTATCGTTTTATTTTTTGTCAAAGAAAATGCGGCGCTGCGTCGAAAGCCGCATCATTTCCCGTAGGGACTCTCTGTCCCCTTCGGCAACGGCGTTCCGCATTTTCGTGAACTGCGCGGCGAATAAATCCATCTGTGTCAGAAGCTCCTTTTGGTTCAAAAGGAAAAGCTCGCTCCACATCTCATCGTTGATTTTGGCGATACGGGTCAAATCACGGAAGGAGTCCCCCGTATATCGTGCCAGATGCTCGGCATCCTTGCAGTCCATCAGCGACACGGCAATGCAGTGGGTCAGCTGGGAAAGAAAGCCAATCATCTCATCGTGCGCCTCGGGAGAGAGGGTAGAGATGGTGGAAAAGCCCAAAATCTCGCCCAGCGCCTTGCAGGTGGCAATGGCGGCGTCGGTGTTCTTCTCCGTAGGGGTTACGATGTAGTTGGCGTTTTGAAACATAGCGGTGTCGGCGTTTTCAATCCCCGAAACCTCGCGCCCTGCCATAGGATGGGCGCCGATATATTCCAAATCCTCGCGGAGCATCGCCTGCGCCCTTTGGACCACAGCTCCCTTCACACCGAGAACGTCGGTTAAAAGGGCACCCTTTTTAATATATGACTGGTTTTCCTCTATCCAGCGCAGAAAGACGGTGGGATAGAGAGCGAATATCAGTAGGTCATACCTGCCGATAAAATCGCCGTCAATCTCGGTGCGTCCGTCTTGTATATAGCCCTTGGCAAGAGCAAGGTCCACCGCCTCACGGCGAAGGTCAAGACCGCCAACCGTAAAGCCTTGCTCGGACAGTCCCTTGGCGTAGCTTCCGCCCAAAAGACCCAGTCCGATAATCAGAATTTTCGTATTTCGGTCAAGCATCATAGGATACCTCAATTTGTAATTTCCGCAATACCGCAAAGAAATCGGGAAAGCTCTTTTTTACCGCCTCGGCACCAAAGATGCTACCGCCAAGCTCGGTTAAAAGCACCGCCATCGCCATTACGATACGGTGGTCGTTATGCCCCTCAATGACCTCCTTGGGTGGGTGTAGAGAAGAGGGCAGAACGGTAAAGGTATTTTCCATTCCCTCGGTACGGGCACCTACCTTTTCAAGCTCCGTCCGCATTGCCTCCACACGGTCGCTCTCCTTAATTTTCAGCCTTGCCGTCCCCGTAAAGTGGGCGCCGTGTCCCCTTGCCGCCATAGCGAAAAGCAGGGGCGCCAAATCGGGGCAGTCGGTCAGGTCAATTTCGGGGGAGGGCTCCTCTAAGCGGGCAAGAAGGGTGGGGAAGACCCTATCGCCCTGCTTGCTGTCGGGCAAAAGCCCCGATAGCGCAACCTCGCCGCCCAAGGCGTTCAAGGCAAGAAGAAAGGCGCCGTTGGACCAGTCACCCTCCACAACGCTTTCACGGACAGCGTAGCGCTGTCCACCGGCAATGAAAAAGACGTTTGGCTCTCTTTCCTCAATCACGATACCGAAATCCTTCAGTACGGCAAGCGTAATATCAATATAAGAGCGGCTCTCCACGGGAGAGGATACACAAAGCAGGCTGTCGCCCTCCAGTAGCGGTAGAGCGTATAAAAGCCCCGTAATAAATTGGCTGGAAACGTCCCCCCGAAGGTGGAATTCTCCTGCCGTGAGCTTGCCCTTAACGGTGAGCCTGTCCTCCCCGCGCTCCACCGTAATGCCCTTGGTGGCAAACAGCTCCTCGTAAACCGAGATGCCGCGCGCAATCAGACGGGGGGTGCCGAGAAAGGTGGCGCATTCCGTCTGGGACAAGGCAATGGGAATAAAGAAGCGCAGGGTGCTGCCGCTTTCGTGGCAGGGGAAAATACTGTCCCTCTTGCCGCCTCTGCCCAGAAAGCGGACGGCGTCACCCTCCCTTTCGTATACCGCGCCAAGGCTCTCGGCGCAGGCAAGGGTGGCGCTCATATCCTCGCTTTGGGAAATACCCTTTACCCGTCCTCCTCCCTCCGCCAAGGCGGTGGCAAGCAGGTAGCGGTGGGCAAAGCTCTTGGAGGGGGGCGCCGCTACGGCGCCGCGCGCCCTGCTTGGCTGTATGGTTACCGTCATAGTAATGGCTGTTCCTTTCCTTAGATTGCGTCGAACTCCAACCTCTTTCTCCGAAAAATTTTCTCTCGTTAAAATTCGCAGAACTCCCGAGCGAGCTCGTACTCTATTCCTGCAATCAGGCGTTGTCTATCAGAATATCCATTGCGTGTAAATAGCCCTGTAAGCCCTCGCCAATGACCGAGGCAGTGGCCACCAAGCCGATATAGCTGACCTGGCGGAAGGGCTCCCGCTCCTTAACGTTGGAGATATGCACCTCCACCGTGGGAATGCCCACCGCCTTGACCGCATCCGCAATGGCGATGCTGGTGTGGGTGTAGGCACCGGGATTGAAAACGATACCGTCTATCTTGTCAAAATACGCCTTTTGAATGGCGTCTACCAAATCCCCCTCGTGGTTGGATTGGTAAAAGGAAACCGCAACGCCCCGCTTCTCGGCGTGCAGGCGTATAAGCGCCAAAAGGTCCTCGTAGGTTTCCTTTCCGTATATAGCAGGCTCGCGGATGCCCAAAAAATTCAAGTTGGGTCCGTTCAGTATCAAAAGCTTCATATCAAATCTCCTGTTTGATTTGTTCGGCAAGCGCCGCAATCTCCCCGTCGCCGTCAAGCGTCACGTCCGCCTCTCTTTTGTAGAGCGGAAGCCTGTACGCATAAAGGGCAGTCAGCCGTTCCTTGTCCGAGGAAAGGGGTCTGTCGGCGGTGGGCAAGAGCTTATCCAGGGAGCGATTTAGGAAGAAAAGCTTGCCGTTCTGCTTCAAGCGGCGCATATTTTCGTGGTTCAGAACCGCGCCGCCCCCCGTGGCAATCACAACCCCCGACTCGGCGGAAAGGTCGGCAATGACCCTTGCCTCCTCGATGCGGAAGGCAGGCTCGCCGTAGGTGTTGAGGTATTCGGGAATAGGCATACCCAGCCGCTCGGTCAAAACGGCGTCAGAGTCTAAAAAGCGCCGTCCCAAAAGCTGTGCCGTTGCTTTTCCCACCGTGCTTTTGCCCGAGGAGGGCATACCGATTAAAACGGCGTTTTCCTTCTCCGCCAACATAGCGGCGTAAATCTCGTCGATTTGGTCAAGCCGCGGTGGGGTGGAAAAGAAATGGGATGCGGCGTATACCGCCTGGGCAACCAGCATATAAAGACCGCCAACCGCGGGAATACCGCCTGCCTCTGCCTGTTGCACCAGAGCAGTACGCAGAGGATGGTAAATGGCGTCCGCCACCCCCGAAAGCTGTGGGAAGCGGGAAATATCAATGGGAAGCGCCTCGGGAGAGGGGAACATACCGACAGGGGTGGTGTTGACTATCACCTGGGCGTCCGTATGAAGGGAAAGCGCCTCCTCGTAGGTCAAAATCCCCTCCTGCTTCCTTCTGGAAACACGAAAGACCGCCTTCGCCCCCTCTGCCTTTGCCACAGCAAGGGCGGTTGCGGAGGTGCCGCCCGTGCCGAGAATCAAAACCTTCTTCCCCGAAAGGGAAATGCCCCCCACCGCAAGCAAACGGGACAGCCCGTAAAAATCGGTGTTGTAGCCGTAAAGGCGCCCTTCTCGGTTGACAACGGTGTTCACAGCGCCGATGGCGCGCGCCGCCTCGTCAATCTCGTCTAAATAGGGAATAACGTCCTTCTTGTAGGGAATGGTCACGTTGATGGCGCAAAAATCCCGCTCGGTCATAAATGCGTCAAGACCGTCCCTGGGGATTTCCCGAAGCTCGTAAGGGTAGTCCCCGATTTTGCGGTGAATTTCGCAGGAATAGCTATGGGAGAGATGCTCTCCGATTAAGCCGTATTTCATGACTTGGGAATTCCTTTCAAAAGCACGTCCGTGCCGTAGCGCGCGGTGAGCATATCGCAAAGCACGAAAGCCGTCACGCTGTCAATCACAGGGCAAATGCGGCGGATAATGGCAGGGTCGTGGCGCCCCTCTATGGAAAGCTCCACCTCCTGCATTTCTATAAAGTCTACCGTTCTCTGGGTCTTGGCAATAGAGGGGGTGGGCTTCACCGCACAGGAGAAGAGAAGAGGCATACCGTTTGTAATGCCGCCGTTGACGCCGCCGTTTTTGTTGGTTTCGGTGACAACGCATCCGTCCTTGATGCGGAAGGGGTCGTTGGCCTCGCTGCCGCGAAGGGAGGCAAAGCCGAAGCCCTCGCCAAAGGCAATGCCCTTGATGCCGCCAATGCTGAATAAGGCGTGAGAAAGCAGACTCTCCACGCTGTCAAACCAGGGCTCCCCAAGACCTGCGGGAAGACCGCAAACGGCGCTTTCCGTCCTGCCGCCAATGCTGTCGCAGTCGGCTCTTGCCGCTAAAATCTCCTTGGAAATCGCCTCGGCGGCGTGGGGGTCAAGGGTGGGGAAGGTGCTTTCCTCTAAGGCGTCAATGTCTGCCCGTATATCCCCGAAGGGACGGTCAAGGGCATCGCCGCAGGCGGCAATATGGGTGCCAAGGGTGATGCCCAAGCGCCCAAGGGCGGGTATCAGAATACCGCCAACGGCAACCAGGGCAGCCGTAATTCTTCCCGAAAAGTGACCGCCGCCCCGATAGTCCTCGAAGCCGTGGTACTTGGCGTAGGCGGCGTAATCCGCGTGGGAGGGACGGGCATTGCCGTAGCGGTAGTCGCCGCTTTTGGTGTTTTCGTTGGGAATGAGAATACAAAGGGGTGAGCCCGTGGTTTTTCCGTTAAAGACACCGCTGACAATCTGGAAATTGTCCTTTTCTCTTCTGGGGGTGTCAAGGGCGGATCTGGGACGCCTTTTGCTTAAAAGTCTTTCTATTTCCGCCTCGTCTACGGGAATGCCGGGGGCAATCCCGTCCAAAACGGCGCCAATATGGGAGCCGTGGCTTTCCCCGAACAGGGTCAGGGAAAGGGAGGTGCCAATCGTGTTTTTCATCGTGTTCTCCGTTCTGCGCCCGCAAGTGCTTTGGGCGTTATTTTATAGAAAGCAGCGCCTCGGGGCTCACCGTCTTAAAGACGAAGGAGCCAAGCTCCTCCGCAAAAACGGCAATCACACCCGCCTTGTCCATTTTCTTGTCCCGTACCAGGTATGGCAACAGCGCCTCGGGTGAGGCGTCCGTCTTGACGGGAAGCGCATACTTTTCGAGAAGAGGGATAAGCCGTCTGAGAACCGCAGGGGATGCGGCGTAGGTCATACCGAGCGCCACGCATTCGCCGTGAAGCAGCGCGCCGTTTGCGTAGGCCTCAATGGCGTGTCCCACGGTGTGCCCGAAGTTCAGGGCGCGGCGCAGTCCCGCCTCCTTGAAGTCCTCCTCCACAACCGCCTTCTTGATGCGAAGGGATTGCTCGATAATGACGGGCAGGTCATCCTCTAAGCTCTCGCTTTTTTCGATGAGGGAGAAAAGGCTCTCGTCGAAGGTTGTCGCCATCTTAATAGCCTCGGCAAGCCCTGCGTGAAGCTGGCGCTTGTCCAAGGTTTTCAGGGTGTCGGGGTCAATCAGAACCCGACGGGGCTTGTAAAAGGCGCCTACAATGTTCTTGACCCCCTCAAAATCAATGGCGGTCTTGCCCCCGATAGAGGAATCCACCTGGGAAAGCAGGGTGGTGGGAATGTTGTAAAAATCAATACCGCGCATATAGCAGGCGGCGGCAAAGCCGCTTAAATCGCCTACAACGCCGCCACCCACCGCCACCACACAGTCGCGGCGCGTAAAGGCAGAAGCCACCATCTCGCGGAGTAAAAGGGCAAAGCTGTCTAAATTCTTGCTTGCCTCTCCTTGAGGCAGCACCACGGTGTGCGCCTCCCGACAGGCGGCGGCAACTGCTTCGGCATAAGCGGCAGGAACGCCGCTGTCCGTTACCACAAGCACGCGCCTGTCCAAATCCAGGTATTCACCCACCTTGGCAAGAGCGCCTTTTTCCAGAATGATATCGTATTCACCCGAAACGGATAAAATCATATCCTGTTCCTACCTTCTTTATTTAATGGTTTCTACGTAATAGCTGCCAACCAGCTTCAGCTTAGCGCAAATTGCCGACAGCTCGCAAAGCATATCCTCGCCGTTTTCGGTGTGGATGTTGCCCTCGGCCTCAATGTAGAAGTAGTAGCTCCATTCCAAATCCTTCATAGGACGGCTGCGCAGGTTACGCATATTGAAGCCGTGGGCACCCACGATGTTCAAGGCGTTAGCAAGGGAGCCTGCCTTGTTCTGTACGGTGAATACCAGAATGAAGTTCTCGCTTTCCTTTCTGTCGGTGGGGGCGGGGATGTTTCTCTCCTTGGAGAAGGAGGCAAAGCGCGTCACGTTGATTTTGCTGTCGTTGATGGCGCTCTCCAAAATCTGCAAGCCGAAAATAGAGGCGGTTTCCTCCGAGGCAATGGCGGCAATGGTGGGGTCGCCGGCGTTCTTCACGTATTCGGCAGCCAGCGCGGTGTTGGAGAAAACTTTGGTTTCTAAGCCGTGGGCGCGAATGTAGTCGGCGCATTGGTCAAGCGCCTGGGGATGGCTCAATACCGTCTTGACGGTGTCCTTGGTGGCACCGGGGCAGGCAATCAGATGATGCACAATGGGCACGTCAATGACCTGGTTGATATGCAAATCTCCCGAGAAAATCAAATCCATTACCGTGCCAACCTCGCCTGCGTAGCTGTTCTCCAAGGGAAGAACGGCGCAGTCATAGGAGCCCTTTTCTACTGCCGCGTAGGCGTCCGCGAAATCGGCAAAGGCGGAAAGCTCAGCGGCAGGGAAGAGACGCTTGGCGGCAATGTGGGCGTAGGCACCCAGGGTTCCCGAATAGGTCACGCGCATACCCGTCATCAGCTTGTCCTGGTAGTCGCAGGAAATATCAATCACGTTCCGCAAAAAGCGGGCGTAGTAGGGCTCAATGGCGGTAGAGGAAATATAGCTGCAATTCTTTTCAATCAGCGCCCTTTCTCTTGCCTCGTCCTTGACGGAAAGCCCGTTTGCCTTCTTGTGAGCGGCAATCCTTTCAGCCGCCGCCATCCGTCTTTCAAACAGAAGCGCCATTTCCTTATCAATTTCGTTGATTTCTTTTCTTGCTTGCTCTAAATCGTTCATTTTTATATGCTCCGTTTCTTGCCTGTGGCAAAACAAATAATAAACCAAAAAAGAAGGAGCCCTTCCGTTCGGGAAGAGCTCCGCTTGCGGTCATACATTACCGCATAAAAGCCTTACATCCTTCACGGAAAAAATGCTTGCAGGTAAAATAATAAAAAAAGCAGTACGCAAAAAATCGTACTGCAAAATAGCAAAAAGAGCCCTCGGCAGAGGACATAAGGGAGGTATGACAAGACGTGGGCGCGGCTGCACAACGCATCATTTTTCATTCCTCCTTGATTTTTTGAATTATTATACACCCTGAAAGAGGGTTTGTCAAGGGCTATTTGGCAATTATTTGCTGAAAAACAGCCTGTTTTTACATTTTTTTTCGCAGGGACGCAAAAAAATACAAAAAAATTCAAAAAACCTCTTGACAAACCGCCGCGAGTGTGCTAAAATCGTACCAAATTTGAAAAGGCAATGACGAAGACGGGCTTCTTGGATAGCGGCAAAGAGAAACGGCGGTTGGTGCGAGCCGTAGCGCAGAGAGAAAGACCCTATCACTTCCGAGCCGGGAGCCTGAACGCAGTAGGGCTTCACGAGAGGCACAGCGTGAGTGTGCAGAGGTTGCTTGACCTCGTAAAGTGGCGTCTTATGGCGCAATTTGAGTGGTACCGCGAGTGTTTTCACCCGCCTCAAAGAATTTTCTTTGGGGCGGTTTTTATTTTATAAAAAATTTTTAAGGAGGATGTTCGTTATGAATACAAACAACACGCAAAGTCGGTTATCGGAGATTGCAACCCGTATTAAGGAGCTGCGCGAGATTATGGGCTTTTCCGTTGCGGAAATGACCGGGAAAACCGATGTGGACGAGGCTACCTATCTTTCTTATGAAAGCGGTACGGTGGACATTCCCTTCTCCTTTATTCATAAGTGCGCGCTGGCATTCGGCGTTGAAATGACCGAGCTTTTGGAGGGCAGCACGGCAAAGCTCTCCACCTATACGGTCACAAGAAAGGGCAGAGGACAGGGAACCGCCAAGGAGGACGGCATCGATATTGCCAACCTGGCGCCCAAGTTCAAGGATAAGCTGGCAGAGCCCTACTACGTTACCTACGAGTATTCCCAGGCGCAGCAGAACAAGCCCATTCATCTGACCACCCACAGCGGCCAGGAATTTGACTTGGTGCTGAGCGGTAAGCTGAAAATCCAGGTCGGTGAGCATACCGAATTTCTGGAGGAGGGGGACAGCATCTATTACAATTCCTCCATTCCGCACGGTATGATTGCCGTAGACGGCAAGGACTGCACCTTCGTTGCGGTGGTTATGTCGGGCGACAACTCCAATGAAACGGTTGTCAGAAAGAGCGTTATCGCCGCCAAGAAGAGCGAGGCGCTGGTTTGCGAAAAATTCCTTGACGTAAAGGAAAACGCAAACGGGGAATTGGAGAGCATCCGCTTCAAGAATACCGAAAGCTTCAACTTTGGCTTCGACATCGTGGACGGCATTGCAGACAGCTATCCCGAAAAGCTGGCTATGCTTCATCTTGACAGAAACAAGAACGAGCGCCGCTTCACCTTCAAGGATATCAAGAAGGCGTCCAACCAGGTGGCAAACTATTTCACCTCCCTTGGCATCAAGCGGGGCGATAAGGTTATGCTGGTGTTAAAGCGCCATTACCAGTTCTGGTTCTGTATGGTTGCGCTGCATAAGCTGGGCGCTATCGCCATCCCCGCAACCAACCAGCTGAAGGAGCACGATTTTGAGTATCGCTACAATTCCGCAGGGGTTAAGGCAATCGTCTGCACCGCTGACGGTGATACCTATACCTATGCCCAAAGCGCCGCCAAAAAGTGTCCCCAGGTGGAAAAGCTTCTGATGGTCGGCGGTGTCAGAGAGGGCTGGCTTGATTTTGATAAGGAATATAAGCTCTTCTCCAGCAAGTTCGAGCGTCCCGCCGACTGCTCCGCGGGAGATGACCTTGCTCTGATGTTCTTCACCTCGGGTACCACGGGTAACCCCAAAATGGCAGCCCATAAGCATACCTACGCCCTGGGTCACTACGTGACGGCAAAATATTGGCACTGCTGTGAGCGTGATGGCTTGCATCTGACCATTTCCGATACGGGCTGGGGCAAATCCCTCTGGGGCAAGCTCTACGGCCAATGGCTCTGCGAGGGAGCGGTGTTCGTCTATGACTTCGATAAGTTTGACGAGAACGATTTGCTTCCTATGTTTGCCGAGTACAATATCACCACCTTCTGCGCGCCGCCCACGATGCTCAGAATGCTCATCCGCGGCGACCTTTCCAAGTTCGATTTGTCCTCTATCCACCATATGACCACCGCAGGCGAGGCGTTGAACCCCGAGGTGTTCAACCAGTTCAAAACGGCAACGGGTCTTGAAATTATGGAGGGCTTCGGGCAGACGGAAACCACCCTTGCTATTGCGAACCTTTACGGTATGACGCCCAAAATCGGCGCGATGGGTAAGGCAAATCCCCAGTATGACGTGGACGTGGTAGACGCCGACGGCAAATCTCTTCCCGCGGGTGAAATCGGCGAAATCGTCATTCACACGGACAAGGAGGTTCCTTGCGGTCTGTTCAAGGAATACTACCGCGACAGTGAAAAAACGGTGGACGCCTGGCACGACGGCCTGTATCACACGGGCGACACCGCTTGGCGGGATGAGGACGGCTACTTCTGGTACGTTGGGCGTGTGGATGACGTTATCAAGTCCTCGGGCTACCGCATCGGGCCCTTTGAAATCGAAAGCGTCATTATGGAGCTGCCGTACGTGTTGGAATGCGGCGTTTCCGCTGCTCCCGACCCCGTCAGAGGGCAGGTGGTCAAGGCAAGCGTTGTTCTCGTGAAGGGAACCGAGCCCACCGATGCGCTGAAAAAGGAAATCCAGAATTACGTCAAGGAGCATACCGCCCCCTACAAGTATCCCCGTATCGTGGTGTTCCGCGACTCTCTTCCCAAAACCATCAGCGGCAAGATTCAGAGAAACAAGCTTTAATGCATAGATGGGTGCGGTCTGCCTCTATTTGGACCGCACCCGACTCCCCCATCTGTTATATTTTTAATATAATGGATAAATTTGTATCCGAAAAATTGAAAAAAACAGTTGACAAATACTTGAAAGTGTGGTAATATCTCTTTATAAAGCTATAAAGGCGTTGACGAAGAGTGCAGGTATGTGGCTTTTTCAGAGAAGCGGCGGTTGGTGCGAGCCGTTAAAATGCTATCCCCTGTTTGTAGCTTCCGAGCCGAGAGGAAGAAAGAGTATCGAGTAGAACCTCTCCGCGTTTGCTGCGTAAGTGCATACGGGTTGATTGACCCTGAGGGGCGGCTTTTGCCGCAATTTGAGTGGTACCGCGGGTTTTGATGTAACAAGCTCGTCTCAAAGTATTTATCTTTGTGGCGGGCTTTTTTTGTCGCCATAACAATCTTGGAGGAAATATGCAAGGAATTACGGGACTGGATTTGAAAATAAAGGAAATGGCAAACCGTATCCGTGAGCTTCGTGAAATCGAGGGCTTGACGGTGGTGGAGATGGCTGCCAAAACGGGTGTGTCCGAGGCAGAATATCTTGCCTGTGAAAACGGCGAGTCCGATTTGAACTTTGCCTTTATCTATCGCTGTGCCTCCGCCTTCAACGTGGACGTAACAGATATTATCGAGGGTAAAAGCCCCACGCTGAAGTCCTATACCTTAACGAGAAGCGGACAGGGTCAGCGCATCGAAGAGGCGCACGGAATGACCTATTTCAACCTAGCATCCGCCTTCCGTAACCGTATCGCCGAGCCCCTGTACGTTTGCAGCCGTTATAGCGAAAAGGCGCAAACGGGGGACATTGAGCTGACTACCCACGATGGGCAGGAGTGCGATATCGTTCTCAGCGGTCACCTGAAAATTCAGATTGGCTCTCATATTGAGGTTCTCGGCCCCGGTGACAGCATTTATTACGATAGCTCCACACCTCACGGTATGATTGCCGTGGAGGGTGAGGACTGTCGCTTCTACGCCATTGTGCTGAATCCCACGGGCGAGCCCATTCCCGAGCTGCAGCCCTCCAAGGCGGTCCAGAGCCGTCCTGCCAAGCGTGACGATAAGGAAAGAGTCTATTCTGCCTTCGTAGACACCGAGGAGGACGAAAACGGTACCCCCACCTCTATTACCTTCAAAAACACCGACACCTTTAACTTTGCCTACGATGTAGTAGACAAAATTGCCGAGAAGGAGCCGAGAAAGCTTGCCCTCTTGCACGTGGCAAGCGATAAGACGGAAACCAGGCTTTCCTTCTCCGATATCAAGAAAAATTCCTGCCGCGCCGCCAACTACTTTAAGTCCCTCGGCATCAAGAAGGGGGACCGCGTGATGCTGGTGCTGGGCAGACACTACCAGTTCTGGTACGCCATTCTTGGGCTTCACCGCCTGGGCGCTATCGCCATTCCTGCCATGAACCAGCTGCTGGACCACGACTTAGAATACCGCTTCAAGGCGGCAGGCGTGTCCGCTATCCTCTGTACGGGGAAGGGCGGCGTTTCCACCGAGGTGGATAAGGCAGAGGCGCAGCTTGGCAGAAGCCTTATCAAGATTATGGTAGGCGGCAAAAAGGAGGGCTGGCGCAGCTTTGACGAGGAATGCGCCTTATACAGCACCCACTTTGACCGTACCGCCGATACCCCCTGTGGCAACGATACGCTTCTGATGTTCTTCACCTCCGGCACCACGGGCTATCCCAAAATCGCCGTACATAACCATAAGTACCCCCTGGGTCACTTCCACACCGCCAAGTATTGGCACAACGTGGACTCGGACGGCTTGCACTTCACCATCTCGGATACGGGCTGGGCAAAGGCGCTCTGGGGCAAGCTCTACGGTCAATGGCTCTGCGAGGCGGCAACCTTTGTGTACGATTTCGAGCGCTTCCACGCGGACGATATCCTTCCTATGTTCGCCAAGTACCAGATTACCACCTTCTGCGCACCGCCCACGATGCTCCGTATGATGGTCAAGGAGGACATCTCCAAGTACGACCTCTCCTCCGTCAAGCATATGACCACGGCAGGCGAAGCGCTGAACCCCGAGGTTTACCGCCAATTCGAGGAAGCCACGGGCTTGCAGATTCTGGAGGGCTTCGGTCAGTCCGAAAGCACTATGATTATCGGAAACCTGCGGGGCGCGCCTCATAAGATTGGCTCTATGGGCAAGCCTGCCCCCATTTACGACGTGGAGCTGCTCTCCGCTGACGGCAAGCAGGTTCCCGTGGGTGAATCGGGTGAAATCGTTGTCAAGATTGCAAACGGCTCTCCCTGCGGACTCTTCGACGGCTATTACCAGGACGAGGAAAAGACCCGCGAGGTCAAGCACGATGGCTACTACCATACGGGCGACGTCGCCTGGCGTGACGAGGACGGCTTCTATTGGTACGTCGGTCGTGTGGATGACGTTATCAAGTCCTCGGGCTACCGCATCGGGCCCTTTGAAATCGAAAGCGTTATTATGGAGCTGCCGTACGTCTTGGAATGCGGCGTTTCCGCCGCACCCGACCCCGTCAGAGGTCAGGTGGTAAAGGCGAGCATCGTGCTGGTGCCGGGCACCGTTGCCTCGGACGCCCTCGTCAAGGAAATCCAGGACTACGTCAAGACCCATACCGCACCCTACAAGTATCCCAGAATTATCGTTTTCCGTGACGCGCTTCCCAAAACCGCCAGCGGAAAAATCCAAAGAAATCTGCTGTAAAAATCAATCTAAGGAAAGGGAAGGGCAGTATGCAGGAAAAAAGAATTACTATTTTTTCAGGGCACTACGGCAGCGGCAAAACCAATATCGCCGTCAATCACGCTCTTGCCCTGAGGGAAAAGCATTCACGGGTTGTCATTGCCGACATCGACATCGTCAACCCCTATTTCAGAACCAAGGATAGCGAGGCGCTTTTAGCGGAGCGCGATATCCGCCTTATCTGCTCGGCGTACGCCAACAGTAACGTGGATATTCCCGCCCTGCCCCCCGAAATCTACGCCGTGACGGACGATAAGTCCCTCTATGCGGTGCTGGACGTGGGCGGCGATGAGCGAGGCGCCCTCGCCCTTGGCAGATTGGTTCCCGCTATCAGAGAGGAGAACGATTACGAGATGGTGTTCGTCTTGAATCGCTTCCGTCCGCTGACACGGGATTTGGACGGTGTTTTCACCGTTATGCGTGAAATCGAGGCGGCGTGCGGACTCCGCTTTACCGCCCTGATTAACAACTCCAACCTTGGTGCGGAAACCACCGAGGAGGACGTGCGCGGCTCCGTTGCCTTCGCCAAGGAGGTTGCCGCCGCCGCCAATATTCCATTTTGGTATACAACGGTACACGAATCGCTCTGGCATCTGTTTTCCCAAGAGAGCGAGGACTACCGCCCCATATTATTACAAAAACGTATGTAAAGGAGAATACCATGGCAAAATTAACCTTCAAAGCAGAAAAATGCAAGGGCTGTGGCCTTTGTGTTGACGCTTGTCCCAAGCAGGTTCTGGCGCTTGACGCCGATACCATCAACCAGAAGGGACACCATCCCGTCAAGGCGGTCAACGAGGAGGCGTGCATTGGCTGTGCCTTCTGCGCCACCATGTGTCCCGATTGCATCATTAAGGTAGAAAGGTGAGAAAAGCAATGTCTGATAAGGTATTAATGAAAGGCAACGAAGCCATTGCCGAGGCCGCCATCATCGCAGGCTGCCGTCATTATTTTGGCTACCCCATTACCCCCCAAACCGAAATTGCCGCTTATATGGCAAAGAGAATGCCCAAAATCGGCGGCACCTTCCTGCAGGCCGAGAGCGAAATTGCCGCCATCAATATGGTATACGGCGTTTCCGCAACGGGCAAGCGCGTGATGACCTCCTCCTCCAGCCCCGGAATTTCTCTGAAGGGCGAGGGACTTTCCTACTTAGCAGGTGCTGACCTGCCTGCCTTGGTGGTCAACGTGCAGCGCGGCGGCCCCGGTCTTGGCGGTATTCAGCCCTCCCAGAGCGACTATTTCCAGGCAACCAAGGGCGGCGCTCACGGTGACTTCCATATGCTGGTTCTGGCGCCTGCCTCCGTCCAGGAAATGGCAGAGTTGACGGTCAAGGGCTTTGCCCTGGCGGACAAGTACCGTATGACCTCTATGATTCTGGCAGACGGTACGATGGGTCAGATGATGGAGCCCGTTTCTCTCTCCTTCGATATCGAGGAGGCTCCCGCAAAGCCCTGGGCTGTAACGGGGACCAAGCTTGAAAGACCCCACAACATCGTAAACTCTCTGTTCTTAAAGCCCGAAGAGCTGGAAAGAACCAACTTCGAGCGTTACGAGCGTTATAAGTACATCGAGGAAAACGAAGTGATGTACGAGGAATATATGATGGAGGATGCGGAAATCTGCGTGGCAGCCTTCGGCATTGCCGCCCGTGTTTCCAAGAACGCCATCAACGAGGCAAGAGCCAAGGGCATCAAGGTGGGTATGATTCGTCCCATCACCCTCTGGCCCTTCCCCACCAAGCAGTTTGCCGCGGCAGCAGAGAAGGTCAAGGCCTTCGTGTCCGTGGAGCTTTCTATGGGACAGATGATTGAGGACGTTCGCCTGGCAGTTAACGGCAAGGCGCCCGTTACTCTTTGCAACAGAGCAGGCGGTATGATTCCTGCGCCCGAACAGGTGCTGGCAGCGATTGAGGCCGCCAATAAAGGAGGTAACTGAAATGGTAGTATTTGATAAACCCCATGCGCTTTCCGATGCGCCCCTGCATTATTGCCCCGGCTGTACCCACGGCATCGTGCATCGCCTGGTTGCCGAGGTAATGGACGAGCTTGGCATTGAGGGAAGAACCATTGGTATTGCCCCCGTTGGCTGCTCGGTTATGGCATATGACTATTTTAACTGCGATATGATTGAGGCTGCCCACGGCAGAGCTCCCGCCGTTGCGACGGGCGTAAAGCGCTCCGACCCCAATAACATCGTTTTCACCTACCAGGGTGACGGCGACCTTGCCTCCATCGGTATGGCAGAAACGGTACATAGCGCCGCCAGAAACGAAAATATCACCGTTATCTTTATCAACAACGCCATCTACGGTATGACGGGCGGACAAATGGCGCCCACCTCCTTGCCCGGACAGGTCACCCAGACCTCTCCCTACGGACGTGACGTTTCTCATTGCGGCTTCCCCATCAAGGTTTGCGAAATGCTTTCCCAGCTGGACGGCCCCGAGTATCTGGAGCGTGTAGCGGTCAACAACGTCAAGAACGTCAAGAACGCCAAGAAGGCTATCAAGAAGGCTTTTGAAAACCAGGTCAACGGAAAGGGCTTCTCCTTGGTAGAGGTCATTTCCTCCTGCCCCACCAACTGGGGTATGACGCCTGCTAAGGCTTTGGCTTGGATTGACGAGAAAATGATTCCTTATTATCCTCTCGGGGTATATAAGGACAGAAGCGCAGGAAAGTAAGGAGGAAGGACGATGAAAACAACCCAGTATTTGTTTGCAGGCTTTGGCGGACAGGGCATTCTGTTCGCAGGTAAGTTTTTGGCATACCAGGGACTCAACGATGGCAAGAACGTCAGCTGGCTCC
Organism: Clostridia bacterium; assembly: GCA_017467085.1. Taxonomy (GTDB): domain Bacteria; phylum Bacillota; class Clostridia; order Oscillospirales; family CAG-272; genus UBA1740. Next base: position 35,749 of record JAFTSW010000008.1, read on the forward strand.
CCTCCTACGGTCCCGAAATGCGTGGCGGTACGGCAAGCTGCAGCGTCATCATCAGCGATATTCCCGTTGGCTCTCCCATCGTGTCGAATCCCGACGTATTGATTGCGATGAACCTGCCCTCCCTGGATAAGTACGAGTCCACCGTTGCCCCCGGCGGCACCATCTTCGTGGATTCCACGCTGATTTCCCGTAAGGTTACCCGTACCGACGTGACCGTGCATTACATTCCTGCCACTCAGATGGCATCCGACAACAAAACCCCCACCCTTGCCAATATGATTATTATGGGTAAGGTTCTGGCAGAAAGCGGCACCTTCGAGGATGAGGAAAAGGTGCTTGCCGCCCTGCAGAAGGTTATCTCCGCAAAGCGTGCCGATATGTTAGACGTCAACCTTGGCGCTCTTCGCCTCGGCAAGGATTATCAAGGTTAACAAGGATTATCAAGGTTAATAAGGAGAAGAAAAGATGGAAATCAAAATCACCAGAAATCCTAACCCCGGTGTAAAGCCCGAGCCCTCCGTTCTGGGCTTCGGTAAATATTTCACCGACCATATGTTTATGATGGACTATTCCGCAGAGGAGGGCTGGCACGATGCCAGAATCGTCCCCTTCGGTCCTCTGATGCTCCATCCTGCCTGCACAGCCCTGCATTACGGAAGCGAAATCTTCGAGGGCTTGAAGGCATACCGCCGTGCTGACGGCAAGGTACAGCTCTTCCGCCCCATCGAGAATATCCGCCGTATGAATCGCTCTGCCGAGCGTCTTTGCCTGCCCACCGTTCCCGAGGAGCTGGCAATGGAGGTTCTGACCAAGTTCATCTCCTTTGAACAGGATTGGACGCCCTCTGCCCCCGGCACCTCGCTCTATATCCGTCCCTTTATGTTCGGTAATGACGAAACCTTGGGTGTTCACGCGGTGAAGCACGCCACCTTCGTTATCATCACCTCTCCCGTAGGCAGCTACTATAAGGAGGGCATCAACCCCGTTAAGATTATGATTGAAGCAGACGATGTCCGCGCTGTTCGCGGCGGTACGGGTGAAGCCAAGTGCGGCGGTAACTACGCCGCCTCCAACCGCGCGGGTGAAAAGGCTGAAAAGGCCGGCTATTCTCAGGTGCTGTGGCTCGACGGTGTTGAGCGCAAGTACATCGAGGAGGTCGGCGCTATGAACGTTATGTTCAAGATTGACGGCGAGGTTGTTACCCCCGCGCTTCTCGGCTCCATTCTGCCTGGCATCACCAGAAAGTCCTGCCTTGAGCTTCTGCGCGCCGAGGGCTACCGTGTCAGCGAGCGCCGCTTGAGCATCGATGAGTTGGCAAAGGCATTGGAGGAGGGCAAGCTCGAGGAGGCTTGGGGCTGCGGCACCGCCGCCGTTATCTCTCCTATCGGTGAGCTTTGCTATATGGGCAAGAAGTACACCATCAATAACGGCGAAATCGGCGAGGTGACTGCTCACCTCTACAATTCCTTGACGGGCATCCAGTGGGGAACCCTTCCCGATACCTATGGCTGGACTCTTCCCATTGAGGACTAAAAAAACGCGAAAAAACCTAAAAAAACCTGAAAAAAGCACTTGACAAAACCGAATGGCTGTGGTATAATGCTCGTATCAAATTTCAAATGCGATGAAGGAATTATTTCTTTTCCTCATTTTACTGCAGAGAGTCGGCGGTTGGTGCAAGCCGATGTAAAGGGTTAAGAAAGTCTCATTCCGGAGCAGAATTTCCGAACCGAAAGTAAGAAATTCCGTATGCCTCGTTATCGGCTAATGGCTTGTTAGAGCCTGAGAGTGACCGTTTTTTAACGGTAATCAGGGTGGTACCGCGAAAAGTATTTTTCGTCCCTGAAGCGATTGCTTCAGGGGCGTTTTGTTTTATTTTACCCATCACGAAAGGAAGAGAAACTATGAAAAGAATTTTTGTGTCCGATATGACCTTGCAGAGCGGCAAGAGCCTGTCCTTCAAGGAAAAGATTGAAATTGTCAGACACCTGGACAAGCTAAACGTGGACGTTATCCATATGCCTGCCATCGTCAACGCCACGGCGGACGCTTTGCTTATCCGTACCGTTTCTGCCTTTGTTAAAAACAGCGCCCTTTCCGTTCCCGCGGGCTTTACCGAGGAGAGCGTGAGGGCAGCGTATGCCGCCGTTTCCGCGGCGCATAAGCCCCGCCTTTCCTTCTTTATGCCCGTTTCTGCCGTGCAGATGGAGTATTCCTTGCACAAGAAGGCGGCAAAAATGAAGGAGCTTGCCGCCGCCCTCTTTGCCCAAGCCGTTGGGTATGGGGTGGAGGTAGAGCTGGTAGCGGAGGATGCTACCCGTGCCGATAAGGATTTCTTGCAGCAGATGATTCTGCTTGCCGTAGAAAAGGGCGTTTCCGTTATCACCCTGTGTGACGATGAGGGAGCCCGTCTGCCTAACGAGTTTGGTGCCTTCGTGTCCGAGGCTTGCGCCCTCGTTCCCAAGGACGCCGCTGTGCGTGTAGGCGTGCTTTGCCGCAATACCGTCGGTCTTGCTACCGCCTCGGTTGTGACGGCAATGCAGGCAGGCGCTGAGGAAATCAAGTGCTGTGTAGGCGAGGCTGACCTTCCCGATATCACCACCTTTGCGGGCGTTCTTGCCGCCTGTGGCGACAGATGCGGCTTCTCCTCTGCCATCAGCTATCACGAGCTGCAGCGCATCACCAAGCAAATCAAGTGGATTTGCGGCGAGGAGGGGGCAGGCGCCGTCAAGGGTTCCGTTGCCGAGGAAGCCCCTGCCGTTTACGATAAGAACGATAGCTTCGAGGCGATTTCCGACGCCGTTGTCAAGCTGGGCTATGACCTCTCCGAGGAGGATATGAAGCGTGTCTATGAGGAATTCGGGCGTGTTGCCGAAAAGAAAGCGGTAACGGGCAAGGATTTGGAGGCGGTGATTGCCAGCGTGGCAATGCAGGTGCCCGAAACCTATCGCCTTATCAGCTACGTGGTCAATAACGGCAATATCATTGCCTCCTCTGCTCAGATTAAGTTGGAGAAGGAGGGTAAGGAGATTGCGGGCATCGCTATGGGCGACGGTCCCATTGATGCCGCCTTCCGTACCTTGGAGCAGATTATCGGCTACCACTATGAGTTGGACGATTTCCAGATTCAGTCCGTTACCGAGGGCAGAGAAGCCGTTGGCGCGGCGCTCGTCAAGCTCCGCGAGGGCGGACGGCTCTATTCGGGTAAGGGTATTTCCACCGACATCATCGGCGCATCTATTCGCGCGTACATCAGCGCCGTCAACAAAATCGTTTATGAGGAGGCAAACAAATGAAACTCTCTTTCTCCACAAAGGGATGGCACGGAAAAAGCTTTGAAGAGCTTTGCGATATAGCCAAAAGCCTGCGCTTTTCGGGCGTAGAGCTGCATAACGTATCCAACCTTCTGTTCACTGCCTCTGATAGCGCCCTGCAGGAAAACGCCAGCGCCGCAACCCTGCGCCGCCTGTATGAATTAAAGCTGCAGATTCCCTGTATTGACAGCATTTGCGATATCGCCTCCGCCGAGGATGCCGAGGCGGCTAAGGCAGAGGTAGAAAAGTGCATCCGTATCGCCGCGCGTCTGCATATCCCCTACGTGCGTTTGCACGCCTTGAAGAGCGAGGGAGCAGACCCTGCTGCCGTTTCTGCCTTCTTGGAGGCCATGCTTCCCGTAGCGGAGGAAGCCTCCGTTGCCCTTCTGCTTGAAACCAGCGGACTTTTCTCGGATACGGCGGCTATGCGTGCTTTGCTCGATAGCTTTGCCTGCGATGACCTGGCGGCTCTTTGGGATACCTGCGCCACCTACTTTGACGGCGGCGAGGAGCCCGAAAAAACTATTGAGAACCTGGGCGCCTACGTCAAGCATATCCACGTGAAGGACGCCAAGAGGGAAGGGGATAGCATCGTCTATTCCTTGATGGGTGAGGGCGAGTACCCCGTTGCCAACCTCATTTACGCCCTGCGCTCGGTTAACTACAACGGCTTCGTTTCCTTGGAGTGGTCCCCTGCCTGGTGCGAGGAGATTGATGACCTGGAAATCATTCTCTCCCAGTTCGAGAGCTATATGAGCCAGTGGAACGATACCTCCAAGGGCGATAACTCTCTCTATTACAACAAGGCGCATACGGGTCGCTACGTCTGGAAGAAGGAGCTTCTGATTGAAGAAACCTTCCCCCGTGTGCTGGACAGAATGGTGGAGGAATTTCCCGACCAGCTGGCGTTCAAGTATACCACCCTTAACTATACCCGTACCTACTATGAATTCCGCAAGGACGTAGACGAGTTTGCCCGTTCTCTGATTGCGATGGGCGTTAAGGCTGGGCATCACGTAGCAGTCTGGGCAACCAACGTGCCTCAGTGGTATATTGCCTTCTGGGCAACCACCAAGATTGGCGCCGTTCTGGTTACGATGAATACCGCCTATAAGATTCACGAGGCAGAGTACCTCTTGAAGCAGTCCGATACCCATACCCTGATTATGGTAGACGGCTACCGTGATTCCAACTATTCCGCCATTATCGCCGAGCTTTGCCCCGAGCTTGCGGAAAAGAGCGCTGACGGAAAGCTCCACAGCAAGCGGCTCCCCTTCCTGCGTAACGTCATTACCGTAGGCTTCAAGCAGAAGGGCTGTATCACCTGGGAGGAGGCGCTGGAAAAGGCGGCATCCGTTCCCCAGGAGGAGGTTTTGCGCCGCGCCGCCCTGGTAGATAAGGACGACGTCTGCAATATGCAGTACACCTCGGGTACCACGGGCTTCCCCAAGGGCGTTATGCTCACGCATTATAACGTAGTCAACAACGGTAAGTGCATCGGTGACCGTATGGATTTGTCCACGGCAGACCGTATGATGATTCAGGTGCCTATGTTCCATTGCTTCGGAATGGTGCTGGCAATGACCGCCAGTATGACCCACGGCGCCACCCTTCTGCCCTTGCCCTATTACTCTCCCAAGCCCGCCCTTTCCTGCGTGCATAACGAGAGAATTACCGCCTTCCACGGCGTTCCCACGATGTTTATCGCTATACTGGAGCACGAGGATTTCCCCAAGACCGACTTCTCCTATATGAGAACGGGTATTATGGCGGGAAGCCCCTGTCCCATCTCGGTTATGAAGGACGTGGTGGAGAAGATGCATATGTCCGAAATCACCATCGTGTACGGACAAACCGAGGCATCTCCCGGCTGTACCATGAGCTCCACCGACGACCCCATCGAGGTGCGCGTCAGCACGGTAGGCAGAGCCCTGCCCGAAATCGAGTGTAAGATTGTAGACCCCGAAACGGGCGAGGAATGCCCCGACGAGGTAACGGGCGAGTTTGTTGCCCGTGGCTACAACATTATGAAGGGCTATTACAAAATGCCCAAGGCAACCCTGTCTGCCATTGATAAGGATGGCTGGCTCCATACGGGCGACCTTGCCTGCCGTACCCCCGAGGGCAACTACCGTATCACGGGCCGCTTGAAGGATATGATTATCCGTGGCGGTGAGAATATCTACCCCAAGGAAATTGAGGAATTTATCTATACCCATCCCAAGGTCAAGGACGTGCAGGTTATCGGCGTGCCCGACGAGCAGTACGGCGAGGAAATTATGGCTTGCATCATCATCAAGGATGGCGAGGAAATGACCGTAGCGGAAATGAAGGAATATATCAACGCCCATATGGCGCGCCACAAGGTGCCGCGGTATATCGAGTTCGTTACCGAGTTCCCCATGAACGCCGCGGGAAAGATTCTCAAATACAAGATGCGCGAGGAAGCCATTGAAAAGCTTGGCTTGCAGAAAGCGGCAAAAGTGGTAACGGCATAATGATACAAGGAAAATATACGGTGATAGACGCCCATTGTCATATCTATCCCGAGAAAATCGCCTCCCGTGCCGTCAACGGAACGGATACCTTTTACGGGCTTTCCTCCTTTGGAGAGGGAACGGTCAGGCATCTGTTAGGGGTAGGTGAGGAATCGGGAATTGACGGGTATCTTGTCCAGTCTGTCGCCACCACACCGCACCAGGTTTCCAGCATCAACCGCTTTATCGCCGAAGAGGTCAATCTCTATCGGGGTAAAATGGTAGGGCTTGGCACCCTGCATCCCGACTCTGCCGATATTCTGGGTGACGTGGAGGAAATTGAGGCGTTAGGGCTTCACGGCGTTAAGCTGCACCCCGACATCCAGCGCTTCCGCGCGGATGACGATGCCTGTGCCGAGATTTACGCCCTCTGTGAAAAGAAGGGACTCCCCATTCTGATGCACGCAGGGGACCACCGCTACGATTATTCCAACCCCAACCGCCTTGCCCCCGTCCTTGCGTCGCATCCCGCGCTATGTATGGTGGCGGCGCATCTGGGCGGCTGGTCTGTCTGGGAGGACGCCAAGGAAAAGCTCTCGGGCTTCTCCAACCTCTACGTGGATACCTCCTCCTCCTTCCCCTTTTTAATGGAAGGGGAGGCAAGGGAGATTATCGAGGCTTTCGGCGTTTCCCACGTCCTCTTTGCCACGGACTATCCTATGTGGCACCCCAAGGGGGAAATTGAGTATCTGCTTCGCTTAGGCTTCACGGATGAGGAATACAAAATGCTCTTTTCCGAGAATGCCAAGGCCGTTTTCGGTAAGGAAAATTTCTCCTCTCTTATTTGAATAAAAAGGGGCTGTCTCACTATTTCGTGAGGCACCAAAAAGGAGCCGAAAACGGCTCCTTTTTTGCCCCTGTTCGTTTCACTTTTGACGAAAAGCGAAACGAACGCACAAATTTTCTTCGAAAATTTTCTCATTTTGCGCCTTTCTTGACGCAAAATGAGACGGGCTGTCTCAAATGAGACAGCCCGTTTTTGTTTCGTTTTAATTTCTTTTATCCAAAAGGGGAAGTGTAGGAGCAAAAAAGGAAAACCTCACCCGTGTGCTTGCGCTCTCTCCCTCCGAAAGCAAGCGCTCCGCCGCGCAAGCCACCTGCGCCTTCCCCAAAGGCAGAGAGGAAAGTGAAAAGAGAGCCGCCTTTTGTCCGTAGCTGCCCACAAGTAGCGCCGAATGTCCCTCGAGCCGCGCGGAAAGGGCGCGGTAGGCGCCGCCCGAGGCAAAGCAGGAGGCAGAGGCGTAAAGGGCAGAGTCAAGCCCCATTTGCAAGGAATAGCAAAGGGCAGTATGGGCGCCCTCCTCCTTGATGCGGAAAAGAAGGGAAAAGGAGGCCCTTCCTAAGGATAACGCCTCGCCCTCCCCGTAAAAAATAACGGAAAGTGCGCTATCTCTTATTTCCTCCAGTACCTCCCTGGCGGCAAGCGCCTCGGTGGGTGTTTTGGGCTCGGGCAGGTAAAATTGCCGAATGACGGCTTGCTCCGAAAGAGAGGAAAGCACCGCCGCTGTCCCCGTGCCGTATTCGGTGATAACGTAGCCGTCAATCTCCTGCCGCGCCGCGCTCTTGGCAAGAGAAAGGGAAAAAGCGGCAGAGTCGGCAGAAAAGAGAGCGCCGTCCACCAAAAAGGTTTTGGTAGCCTCTCGCAGACAAACGGCATCCAGCTCCGACGAGGCATCGGAGGCAAAATCCAGCCGCACGCCGTTTCTGTGTAAATAGCTGTCCCCAATATGAACGGCGGAAAGAGAAATAAAAAGCGCCAGCAGAAGGGTGAAAACCCGTTTTCTTTTGAAGCGCCGCTTGGGGACGAATAGGTAATACAGAAAAATAAGGGTCGGAAATATACAAGCAAGAACCAGGGAAATAGGACGAGAAAAGGATATCTGCGTGTGTGGAATAGAGGCAAGCAGGGAGGACGCCCATAAAAAGAGGGCGGTCAGCCTCTCCACCAAAAGGGCAAGCGGCGAAATAAAGCCGAAAAGAAGCACCGCAATACCGCCGTATAAAAGCAGATTGGATAAGGGCGCTAACAGCAGGTTGGCAGGGACGGACAGCAAGGAAAAGGAGCCGAAGGTCCTTGCCAGAAGCGGCAGGGTGATAACGGTTGCCGCGGCTGTGATAACAGCGGAAAGCAGGGTATAATTCAGTAAAAATAAAAGAATACGCAGGAGAAGCTTTTTCGGCTTTTTCTTTGGCTCCCGCGCTTGCTCCTCTTCCTCTCCCTTGGCATAGTAGAGCAAAATGCCGAGAGTCGCCAATGCCGAAAGCCAGAGCGACAGGCTGAAAACGCAGTAGGGCTCTAATGCGAGAATGATAGAAAGAGAGGCAAAAAGCGAAAAAATGCTGTTTTGCGAGCGCCCCGATAAAAAGGCAAGCTGTGTGCAAAGGCACATAAAGCCCGCGCGCAAAACCGATGGGGAGGCGCCCGTCAGCACCACGTATCCCATCATCAGTAAAAGCAGAAGCAGGATGCGCCATTTTTTATGAACCCAACGCAGTAAAAAAGCAAGCCCCGAGATAAAAAGGCTTACATGTAAGCCGCTCAGGGCAAGAATGTGTGAGGTGCCAATGCGCGCCATATCACGGGAAACAGAAGGTGAAACCCCGCTCTTGTCCCCTAAAAGCAGGGCAGAAAGAAAGGCGCCCTCGTCCCCGTCTATGCGTGTCTGTAAAAGGGCGGAAAGAGATGCGTTATAATGGGCGGCAAGAGAAAAGAGGGTGTGCTTCTCGCCTGTTTTCTCGCCGCCTGTCGCCGTAATGACGGCGTGTATGCCGTTTGTTACCTCTTGGCTGCTTGGAGAGTCAATAGAGCTGACGTATACCCGAAGCACGTCCCCCTCGGAATACGCCTCGCCGTTACGCAGGGTCAGCTTTACCGTAGCGGAAAGGGCATCGCTTCCCAAGGAGGAAAGGGCGGCCTTGGCAACCAGCGTCCCGTTTTCCCTGGATTCCACGTCCAAAATAGACAGGGTCCCATAGCCCTGCTTGCCCTCGTATGTGGCAAGGGTGGCGGTGGGGCTTCGGTGGGCGTAGCCAAGAAGAAGGGCGGCGCAAAGAAGAAAAGGAAGCAAAAGCACCGTAGAGTGGAGCCGCCAAAGGCGCCCCACCGCCAAAAGGATAGCCCCGAGAAGTAAAAGCCCGATAGCTATCCCGCATAATACCGACAGGGAAAGGGAATAAGCGACCGCAACGGCGGCAATCCAGCATAAAGCAAGCAAAAGATGCCTATGCTTTCGCGCAAGGGAAAGTAGCGAAGCGGAGCTCTTCATATCAGTCCTTCGCCCCGTGAATCATATCGTAATATGCCTTGGCAAGCTGCTCGGTTTTGCTGGTGCCAAAGGCGTAGTATTTCTTGCCCTTCAAATCCGTGGGCAGATAGTCCTGCTTCACGTAGTGGTTGGGATAATCGTGGGGATACTTGTAGCCGCGGAAGAGAGGACTTTGCAGGTGGGGCGGTATCTCCACGCCAAGCCCTGCCTCCACGTCCGCCAGCGCCTTTTCATAGGCAATATGGGCGGCGTTGGACTTGGGATAGGTGGCAAGAAGCGCCACGGCGTGAGAGAGGGGAATAGCGGCCTCAGGCAGACCCAGCTCCTTGGCGCTCTGGGTGCAGGCGTAGACAATGGCAGGCGCTAAGGGGTATGCCTGTCCCACGTCCTCCGAGGCAATCACCTGTAAGCGGCGGCAAACGGAAAGCAAATCCCCACCTGCCAGAAGCTTGGCAAGGTAGAATAGGGAAGCGTCCGCATCCGAGCCGCGAATAGATTTCTGTAAGCAGGAGAGCAGGTCGTAATGCACGTCCCCCGATACGTCAAAATTCCCCGTAAAGGAGGGCAAAAGCGAGGCGATAAGCTCTCGGTCCAGGGCGTCCTCACACAGGGCAAAGGCATTCTCCAGAATGCCAAGACAGCGTCTGACGTCGCCGCCGCCCCGTCCTGCCATATACAGCAAAGCCTCGTCGCTGGCCGTCTTTTCCGTCCCCTCCTCGCGGTTGAGAGTCTCCCAGGCACGCCGCAGTGCCTTCACGCACTCCTCGGCAGGCACAGGCTTGAATTCAAACACGGAGGAACGGGAAAGCAGAGCATTGTAAATGCAGAAATAAGGGTTATCGGTGGTGGAGGCAATGAGAATGATGCGTCCGTCCTCCAAATATTCCAAAAGAGATTGCTGCTGCTTCTTGTTAAAGTACTGAATTTCGTCTAAATACAGAAGCACGCCCTCTGCCCCGAAAACCGTCTTGGTTTCCTCAGCAATGCGCTTCACGTCCGCCAAGGAGGCGGTGGTGGCGTTCAAGCGGTAAATCTGTCTGTCCGCATTCTTTGCGATAATGTTGGCGGCGGTGGTCTTTCCCGTACCGGGAGGGCCGCTGAATATCATATTGGTGAGCCTGCCCTTGGCAAGCATAGCACGAATGACACCCTTTTCTCCGAAAAGGTGAGTCTGTCCCACCATCTCGTCAAAGCTTTGGGGGCGCATTCTGTCGGCAAGGGGTTGTTGCATGGTGTTCTGCCTTTCTGTCTGAAATGTTGAATAAAGCAAGGAAGGAAGCCGCTATCAGGAAATCACAGCGGCAGAGTCGGCGGCGTATCGGGCAAGCTCAGCGGAAAGGGCGGCGTGCTTGTCGGTAAAGAGGGCGGTGTCCCCCGATAGGAGCCGCTTCGCCTCCTCGGCGGCGGCAAAAATCAGCGTCTCGTCCTGGCAAAGAGAAGCAAAGCGGAAGGCAAGACCGCCGCTTTGACGGAAGTCATCGCTGCCTGCCTGGGTGAAGAAATCACCGGGGCCCCGCATTTTAAGGTCCTCCTCTGCCACACGGAAGCCGTCATATACCGTCCGCATGGTCTCAAGCCGCCCCTTGGCGGTGACGCCCTTGGCGTCGGAGCGCAAAACACAGTAGGATTTTCGGCTGCCCCGTCCTACCCGTCCGCGGAGCTGATGAAGCTGAGAAAGGCCGAAGCGCTCGGCGTTTTCAATCAGCATCAGACAGGCGTTTGGCACGTTGATGCCAACCTCCACAACGGTGGTGGATACTAAAATCTGCACCTCGCCTCTGGCAAAGGCGCCCATAACCGCTTCCTTTTCGGCAGATTTCATCTTGCCGTGTAAGAGTCCTACCTGCAAGTGGGGAAGGGCAAGCGATAGCTCCTCTGCCTTCTTTTCGGCGGCAACCAGGGGAAGAAGAGGGGCACCCTCCTTTTCGGTTACTAAGTCGGAAAGCGGAATTTCCGCCTCCTCGGGCTCCTCGGCAATCGCGGGACAAACCACGTATACCTGTCCCCCCTCGGCGGTCAGCTTGTCCATAAAGGCGACAAGCCTTGCGTCAAAGGAACTGTCTACCACAAAGGTGTCCACCCGCTGTCTGCCCTTGGGAAGCTCGTCAATGGTGGACATGGATAAGTCCCCGTATAAGGCAAGGGCAAGGGTACGGGGAATGGGGGTGGCGCTCATCACCAGAAGATGGGAGCGAGGCGCCTTTTGCCGCAAAGCGGCGCGCTGTAAAACGCCAAAGCGGTGCTGCTCGTCCGTCACCGTCAGAGCAAGGTCGGAAAAAACGGTCTTTTCAGATAAAAGGGCGTGGGTGCCAATCACCAAATCGATGCGCCCCTCCCCCGTTTTTTGCAGACCCTCGTAAATCTCTCGCTTTTCTCTTTGGGAGGTCGCCCCCAAAAGCAGGGCAACCCGAAAGCCCATCGCTTCAAAAAAGGGCTTCATCTCCGCATAGTGCTGAGAGGCTAAAATTTCCGTCGGCGCCATCACGGCGGCTTGGTGACGGGAGGCAAGCGCCAGATAAACGGCGTACATAGCGCAAACCGTCTTGCCGCTTCCTACGTCCCCGATAAGAATACGCCCCATCGGCGTGCCGCTTCTCATATCTGCCTCAATTTCATCAATGGAGCGACTCTGCGCCCCCGTCAGCTCGTAGGGCAGTCGGGAGAGAAATGCCCCCCTGTCTGCTGAAAGAATAGGTAAGGCCTTCTCGGTCACAACCCGCTTCTTCGACATCTGCATACGCAAAGCAAACAGGAAAAACTCGTCAAAGGCGAGGCGCCGCGCCGAGGCGCGGATGTCCGCAAGACCGCTTGGAGAATGTAAGGCGGTAAGCGCGCTTTGCAGGGTCGGCAGTGTATTTCTGCGGCGAATTTCCTCGGGCAAAAAGTCCTCTAATTGGGGCAGGCAGGCGGCAAGCGCCTGGGCGCACGCCTTTTGTAGGGCGGCGGCGGAAAGCCCCTCGGTCAGTCGGTAAACGGGAATATAGTCGGGTAAGGGCAGGTCGGGCATATAAGGCTCGTATTGGGGATTGGTCATAAGAATACGCTTTCCCTTGCGCTCCACCTTCCCCGTAAAGCGATAAGTGTCCCCAACCGCAAATACCTTCTTCAAAAAATCCTGGTTAAAATAGGTCAGCTCCACGCTTGCCGAGTCGTCAAAGGCGCGTAGCTTGGTCACCGTCAGATTGCGCTTCAGGCGCACGGAGGTGGGGACAGTGGCAACCGTCAGAAGAAACGTCGCCTTTTCCCCGTCTGCCACGTTCTGTAAAAGAGAAACAGAGGAGCGGTCCTCGTATGCGCGGGGAATATGAAAAATCAAGTCCCGCAGGGTAAAAATCCCCAAGCGGGCAAACGCCTTTGCCTTGGCGTCTCCAATGCCAGAAAGGCAGGAAACGGGAGAGGATAAGGAAATCTTCTCGGCACCCTTCGTCATACGGCGCACCTCCTTCTTAATCTTCTACTATTTTATACTATATCCCCTCTTTTTGCAAGAGTTTTTTTGAAGGGCGGCGGTTTTTGTGGAAAAAAAGAAAACTTTTTGCGAAAAAAGACAAAAAGTGCGTTCTTTTTCTTTACAAAGCAAAAATTTTATGCTACAATAGGAATGATATTATGGCGTCGTATCGAATAAAGGAAAAAAGACGCCCTATGGATACCCTTATTGCTATCAAGAAAGGAGTAAGACGAATGAAAAAAATAGCAACGAAAAACGACGTTGCCGTTCTTATAGCGGTCGCCTGCTTTATTCTCGTGGCGTTTGCCATTCTCTTGGAGCGCGTCGCCCTCACCCCGCTTTTTCTGGGTATGATTGCTGTTTTCGTTTATCTTGCGTTCCTCGCCATTTACTGGTCCCTGCGGATGAAGCCGCGTCAGAATACGGAAGAAGCCGAGGTCTTTTTGCGGACCGACAATACGGAAATATGGATTTCCAACCTGCAAGCCCCTGCCGCTTTGTGCGACGGAGAGGACAACCTTGTCTTGGCAAACGCCGCCTTTTTGGAGGCGCTGGGCGTCGAGAAGGTAGCGGCTGGCCGTCCCTTTTCTGCCTACTGTCGCACCGTTCCTGCCGAATACCTTGCCCTTCCCGAAAACGAGGAAAACAAAAACAAGGAAATCGTTTTAATCAACGATAAGCTGTTCCGTGTCGGACGCTCCTCCTTAGAGGAGCAAAACCTGCATATGCTCTTTTTGGAGGACGTAACGGGGTTGTTTGAATACTTCCGCCGCTACGTGGAGGACAGAACTGCCGTTGCCTATATCGTTATTGACAACATCGAGGAGCTTTTGCAGTACATTCAGGAGAAATTCCGTTCTGCCGCCTCGGAGGTTGAGGAAATTCTGCGTAACTGGGCAGCGTCTATGAACGGCGTTATCCGTTCCTACGAGCGTGATAAGTACATTATGCTCTTTGACTACGCCCATTTAAGCGAGTGCGTGGAAAGCCGCTTCAATATTCTGGACGAGGTGCGAAGCATCCGCGTGGGTGACGGTATGCCCGTCACGGTGTCTATCGGTGTGTCCTGCGTGTCGGGCACCCTCTCCTACCGTGAGCAAATGGCGCAGGCGGCGCTGGATATGGCGTTGCAGCGCGGCGGTGACCAGGTGGTTTATAAGAATGATACGGGCACCGAGTTCTACGGTGGAAAAACCAAGGCGGTCCATAAGCGTGCCAACGTGCGTGCCAGAGTGATGGGGAACGCCATCGTGGGTCTGATGGTACGGGCGGACAACGTGCTGATTATGGGTCATAACTATGGCGACTACGATTCCTTCGGCGCCTCCATCGGTATAGCGCGCTTGGCAATGTTCGCGGGGGCAGAGCCCCGTATCATCGTCAATCGCTCGGATGAAAACCTGCGCTCCTGCTTTGATAAAATCGCCGCCTGCGAGGAGTATGACGACGTCTTTATCACCGAAAGTGAGGCGCTGGAAATGGTGCGCCCCCGTACCCTCCTTATCGTGGTGGACGTGAACAACGTATCCAATACCGTATGTCCCAAGCTCTTCGGGCTGGTGGAGGATACGGTTATTGTGGACCATCACACCAAGTCGGGTAATACGGACGTCAAGCCCAAGATTTCCTATATTGAGCCCTCTGCCTCCTCGGCGTCGGAAATGGTAGCGGAGATTTTGGAGCAGCATATGACCACCAAGCGCCTCTTGAAGGAGGAAGCGGAGCTTCTTCTTTCGGGTATTCTCTTAGATACCAAGCAGTTAACCAAGAACACGGGCACCAGAACCTACGGTGCGGCGCAGTTCTTGCGCGGCGAGGGCGCCAACCCCAGCGAAACCAACGAGCTGTTCAAAACGGACGTCAACGATATGATTAAGCAGGGAAGATTCCTTTCCCACGTGCTTGTGTATAAGGACAACCTGGCAATCGCCGTTTGTGACGGCGATACCGACGCCAGCTACCGTGTCATTGCCGCTAAGGCGGCAGACGCACTGTTGGCAGGTAAGGGCATCAACGCCTCCTTCGCCTTAGTTCCCATCAACGGAAGAGTGCACGTTTCTGCCCGCTCTGACGGAACGGTCAACGTGGCAAAGATTCTGGAGGAGCTGCACGGCGGCGGTCACTTTGACTCGGCAGGCGCCCAGGTAGACGAAAGCACGGGTCTTGCAACGGTAGAACGGCTTAAAAAAGCAATCGATAAATATATCAATTAACAAAGGAAAGTGTGGAAAAACCAATGAAGGTTATCTTGTTAGCAAACGTAAAGGCTCTGGGCAAAAAGGATGACGTGGTAGAGGTGGCGGAGGGCTATGCCGTCAACTTCCTTCTGCCTCGCAAGCTTGCCATTCGGGCAGACAATAAGGCAATCAACGATTTGAAGGGCAAGGAGGAGTCCAAGCGCTTCAAAATCGAGGAGGAGCGCAAGGCAGCAAAGGCTGTTGCCGAGCGCCTGGAATCCATCACGGTGAAAATCCGTTCCGCATCGGGTGCCGATGGCAGACTGTACGGCGCCGTTACTGCCAAGGATATTGCCGAGGCGCTGGATAAGGATTTCGGCATCACGGTGGATAAAAGAAAGATTGAGCTTGCCGACAATATCAAGGCATACGGCAGCTATACCCTGAACGTAAAGCTCTACGAGGGCGTAGTCGGAAAGATTGCGCTGGTTGTCCATCAATAACCAAAAAAACGAAAAGGGGAACCCTCTATGGCACTTGACCTGGGAGCCCAGAAGCTGCCCGTATCCTTAGAAGCGGAGCAGGCGGTGCTTGGCTCAATTCTGATTAAGCCCGAGTCCTTTGAAAGCGTCGCGGGCAAGCTCGTGGCGGACGATTTTTATATCGAGGAGCATCGGCAGATTTTTGCCGCTATGCAGACGATGTTTCTGCAAAGCCGCCGCATTGATACCGTGACCCTGTTGAATACCTTAATCAAGGGCGGCGCCTATGACGAGCAGTCGGGCGTTGCGTATCTGCGTAGCCTGGCGGAAAGCGTCCCCTCGGCTGCCAATATCGCCGACTACGGCAAAATTGTCAAGGAAAAGGCGCTTTTGCGCCGCTTGATTGCCGCCTGTGACGAAATCAGCGCCACCGCCTATGCGGAAAGTGGCGAAATTGACGCCATTTTAGACTCCTCTGCCCAAAAGATTTTTGACGTGGCGCAGAAGCAGGACTCCAAGGACTTCCGTCACATCAGCGAGGTTATGCAGGTCGTTTACAAGGACTTGCAATATAAATCCGAGCATCCGGGCGAGGTATCGGGTGTGAAAACGGGCTTTTCCGAGCTGGATAATACCTTGGTGCAGCTTGGCAAGGGCGACCTTGTCCTGGTAGGCGCCCGACCCGGTATGGGTAAAACCAGCTTTGTAATGAATATTGCCGTGGACGTTGCCAAAAAGACGGGCAAGGCAGTTGCCTGCTTCTCCTTGGAAATGCCTGCGGAGCAGCTGGCTATGCGTATGCTGTCGGGTGAAGCAATGGTAGACAGCCGCGCTATGCGTAGCGGTCAGTTCAGCGATACCGATTGGGAAAATATTGCGGACGCCACCATTGCTTTAGCCGGCTGTGATATCCTCATTGACGATACCGCCGACATCACCCCCACCGATATGAAGGCGAAGCTTCGCCGTGTGAAAAACCTCGGTATGGTGGTTATCGACTACCTGCAGCTGATGCAGAGCGGTAAGTCTATTGAAAACCGTGTGCAGGAGGTGGGTGACATTTCCCGAAGCCTGAAAATTATGGCAAAGGACTTTGGCGTGCCCATTCTTTGCTGCGCCCAGCTTTCCCGTGGTCCCGAGGGCAGAACGGTGAAAAAGCCGATGCTGTCCGACCTGCGTGACTCCGGCTCCATCGAGCAGGACGCGGATATTGTTCTGTTCCTCTACCGTGACGAATATTATAAGGATGTCGACCCCAAGGCGCAGGTGGCGGCCGCCAACACTGCCGAGGTCATCATCGCCAAGAACAGACACGGTGCCGTTGGAAGCGTAACGATGGGCTGGAACGCCCAGTATACCAAATTCCGCTCCTTGGAGGATAACGGACTTCCCGAGCCGCCTCCCCCCTATGGGCAAGCGTGATGGAAAAGGGAAAAAAATCCTCCGCCCTTGCCTTGGTGCAGGAGCGATTTGAAAAAACCGTCAGGGAAGAAAATATGCTTCCCTTGATGCGCGGCGGCGTCCTTTTAGCGCTGTCGGGCGGGGTGGATTCCTCTTTGCTGCTGGTGCTTTTGCAGGCGCTTTGTCAAAAGGAGGGCTTCCCCCTGGAGGCGATGCACGTTAACCACGGTATCCGTGGTGAGGAGGCGTTGCGGGATGAGCGCTTTTGTGCCTCTCTCTGTAAGGACCTTGGCGTCCCCCTCCATATCGCCGCCATCTCCGTCCCTGCCCTTGCCGAGGAGGAAGGGAAGGGCATCGAGGAAACGGCGCGGAAGCACCGCTATGCGCACTTAGAGAAAAAAAGGGAGGAGCGAGGGCTTTCCGCCATCGTTACCGCCCATAACGCAAACGATAATGCGGAAACCGTTCTTTTGCATCTTGTCAGAGGAACGGGTCTGCGAGGGCTTTGCGGCATTCCTGCCGTGCGTGGGCGCCTGCTTCGGCCTCTTCTGCGCGTTACCAAGGAAATGATTTACGAAGCGGCAAGGGAAGCCTCCCTTTCCTTCGTGGAGGACAGCACCAACGGAGACGTTGCCTATGCCCGCAACTATATCAGGCACGAGCTTTTTCCCCGTATGGAGCGCTTAAACCCCTCCCTTTGCGACGCCTTTTCCCGTATGACCGTCGAGGTTGGACGGGATGCCGCCTATTTAGATTGCCTGGCAAAGGAAAAATTTGAGGCGCTCTATGACGGCAAAGCCCTTTGCCGTGCCGCCCTTTCGTCCTTGCCCTATTCCCTGGCATACCGCCTTTTGCTGCTTTTGCACGGGGCGCAATGCGAGGGTGCCGAAAAGCCAAGCGCCTTGCAAATCGAGGGTGCTGTCGGAAAAATACAAAGCGACGCCTGCGGCTCGCTCTCCTTTCCCTCTGCCTTTTCCTTGGTGGTGGAAAGAGAAAGCGTGTTTTTTCGCATAGAAGGCGAGCCTCTCTTTGATTTCGGAGAGGAAAAAATCCGCCTTGGTGAGAATTGTCTTGCAAACGGGGGTATACTGTATGTATCCCTCGGAAAGGAAGACAATCTTTTCACAAATCTTCACAAACCCGTGATACACCGAACACTCTCTTCTGCTACAATACAGGGAGAATTGTTCGTGCGCTCCAAGCGGGAGGGGGATTCCTATCGGTACGGTGGGAGGACCCGCAAGCTCAAAAAGCTTTTCTCAGATGCCTCCGTTCCGCCCCACCTGCGTAGCCGTGTCCCCGTCCTCTGTGACGAAAAGGGCATCGTCTGGGTAGCAGGCTTCGGCGTGCGTGAGGATAACGAAAAGGATAAAACAAAAGTCTACAATCAGTACCATATTTACTACATTGAAGCATGAGGGAAGGACAGTTCAAATGAAGAACGAAATGGACGACGTATTAAAGATTCTTGTTTCCGAAAAGGAGTTAGACGAAATCACTACCCGTATCGCCAGTGAGATTGATAGAGATTATGGGGAAAGCCCCCACCGTGTGGTTCTGGTAGCGATTTTGAAGGGCTCCGTCGTCTTTATGGGCGATTTGATGCGTAAAATCAAGACCCCCATTGAAATCGATTTTATGAAGGTTGCCTCCTACGGCGGCAATACCGCCAGCACGGGCAATATCAATATTCACCTGGATTTGCAAAGAGCCGATATTGCCAACTGCGAAATTATCCTGGTAGAGGATATCGTAGACAGCGGCAGAACCCTGGCGCACTTAGTGGAATACTTGAAGCTGAAGGGGGCAAAAAGCGTGCGCACCGCAACCCTCTTGGATAAGCCCTCCCGTCGTGTGGTGGATTTTGAAGCGGACTACGTGGGTCGCAAGGTTCCCGATGAGTTCGTCATTGGCTACGGCTTAGATTTTGATGAAAAGTATCGCGCGTTGCCCTTTGTTGGCGTCTTAAAGCCCGAAGCGTACGAGAAATAAGCGCGGACATAGATAGAAGGAAGGATTTTTTCTGCCCATGAAATTTAGTTTTAAGAATATCATTTTTTTGCTGGTGCTGGTGGTTGGCTTCGTTCTGGTGGCAAGCCTTTTTTCCGGCTACGGCGAGGAAACGGTAGACCTGACTTACAGCGATGTATTGCAATACTTCGAGAAGGGAGAGGTGTATTCCTTTGAGGTGAATACCTCTAACGTTCTGAAGATGCAAGTTCGGCAGTACGATGAGTCGGGTGCTGTCAAGTTGGATAAGAACGGCAAGGAGGAAACCAAGACCGTCACCTACCGTCTTTCCAACTCGATGCAGTATCAGGAAATCAATGAGATTGCCAAAGCGAGCCTGATTACCGAAAATAATCCGGGCGGCACCCTCCATTTTTACAACTACGAGGAGCCCGTGGATACCCCCTGGTATCAGCTCTATCTGCCCTATATCATCATCGCTGTGGTGCTGGTGATTTTCTGGGTTATTATGATGCGCCAGGCATCGGGAAAGGGCGGCAAAATGGGCTCCTTCTCCCACGCCAAGGTAAAAACCAATGCCGACACCAAGAACGCCGTCAAGTTTGTTGACGTGGCAGGTGCGGATGAGGAAAAGGAAGAGCTGCAAGAGGTGGTGGAATTCTTAAAGAATCCCGAAAGATTTGTGCGGCTCGGCGCTAAAATTCCCAGGGGCGTATTGCTCGTGGGCCCTCCCGGAACGGGTAAAACCCTGCTTGCCAAGGCTGTGGCAGGTGAGGCTGGCGTGCCCTTCTATTCCATCTCGGGCTCCGATTTCGTGGAAATGTACGTGGGCGTCGGTGCTTCCCGTGTCCGTGATTTGTTCGAAACCGCCCGTAGAAGCCCTGCCAGCATTATCTTCATCGATGAGATTGACGCTGTCGGCAGACAGCGTGGAACGGGTCTTGGCGGCGGTCACGATGAGCGTGAGCAAACCCTGAACCAGCTGTTAGTGGAAATGGACGGCTTCGGTACCCACGAGGGCGTTATCGTCATGGCGGCAACCAACCGCCCCGATATCTTAGACCCCGCGCTTTTGCGCCCCGGTCGCTTTGACAGACAGGTCACCGTCAACTATCCCGACTTGAAGGGAAGAGAAGCCATTCTGCGTGTGCACGTCCGCAACAAGCCCTTGGAGGGTGACGTGGACTTGGCAAAGATTGCCCAGACCACCGCAGGCTTCACAGGCGCTGATTTGGCAAATCTCCTTAACGAGGCAGCCCTCTTGGCGGCACGTAAGGGAAAGAGCCTTATCGGTATGACGGAAATTGAAGCGGCAACCCTCAAGGTCTTAGTAGGAACCGAAAAGAAGAGCTCCCGTATGACCGAGGAGGAAAAGAAGAATACCGCGTACCACGAGGCAGGGCATGCTATTCTGTCCCATCTGTTGCCCACCCAGGACCCCGTCCGCCGCATCTCCATCGTGCCCAGCGGCAGAGCCTTGGGCTACACCCTGTCGGTGCCCGAGCGTGACCGTGTCAGCGTGTATAAATCCCAGTTGAAGGAAAAAATCGCTATGCTGTTGGCAGGTAGAGCCGCGGAGGAGCTGGTCTTTGGCGACGTGTCCGCAGGTGCCTCCAACGATATCCAGCGCGCCACCCGTGTTGCCCACGATATGGTAACCCGTTACGGTATGAGCGAGGAAATCGGCACCATTCTTCTTGGCGGTGAGCATAGTGACGCCGAGGTGTTCTTGGGCAGAGATTTCAATAGCACCAAGAACTATTCCGAGGCAACCGCCCATAAAATTGACTTGGAGGTCAAGAGAATTGTGGACGAGGCGTATGCCCTTGCCAAGAAGGTCTTGACGGAAAACAGAGTCAAGCTGGACTTTATCGCTGCGTATCTTGTGAAATACGAGGTAATGGACGGTGAGCAGTTCCTGTATGTAATGGAGGACGAAACCCCCACCGAGGAGGAGCTGACTGCTATGGTAGAAAAGCGTGCCAAGCAGAGCGAGGCGGAAAACCGTGCCGCCGCCGAGGAAAAGGCAAGGGAAGAGGCAGAGCGCGCGATGCGTGAAGCGCTTCAGGATGAAGAAGGAGAATCCACCGCCACCGAGGAAACGGACGGCGATGACTCCGACTCCCGGCCCAACGAATAAAAACAACAAGTGAGGCTTCTATGAAGGTAATCGTGGTAGACGGGCAGGGCGGACTTTTAGGCGCCCAGCTCATCAAGGAAATTGCGGCGCAGCTGCCAAGCGTGGAACTGACCGCCATCGGCACCAATGCGGTAGCAACGGCAACGATGCTGAAGGCAGGCGTCAAGAACGCCGCCACGGGGGAAAATCCCCTGGTTGTGGCTTGCCGTCGGGCAGACGTTATCGTCGGCCCCATCGGTATCGTGATTGCGGATGCCCTCTTGGGTGAAATTACCCCCAAAATGGCAGAGGCAGTCGGGCAGGCAGAAGCAACGCGCATTCTCATTCCTATGAATAAATGCGGTAATTATGTGGCGGGTGTCGCCGATTACGGGCTCTCCACCTTGATTGCGGACGCCGTTGCCAAGCTGAAAAGCCTTGTAGACCGATAAGCGAATCGCGCAAAGGGCTTGACAAAGCGCGCTTTTTGTGCTATGATATTTCCGTAAACGGCGCAGAAGCGCCCCTCGCCCGGAAGGGCGGGATAAAAGCAGAAGCTTCTAAATTAGAGTTATAAGAAAATGATACCATAAGGCATCGCCATCTCAGAAGAGATAGTGGTGCCTTTTTCTATCCTTGTGGCTTGAAAACGTATTTTTGCGCCCTTGGAAAAAAGGAAGAATGTACGTATGAAAATGAAACAAGCAAGACTTTTCAAATTGATTTTGGCGGCGCTCTGTATGGCAATGGCGTACCTGTTGCCCTTTGTAACGGGGCAAATGGCGGAGCTTGGCCAAATGCTCTGTCCGATGCACCTGCCCGTCCTTCTGTGTGGCTTCTTATGTGGCTGGCCCTGGGGGCTGGTGGTGGGGGCAGTGGCACCCCTTCTTCGCTCGCTGACCCTCGGTATGCCCCCCCTCTTCCCAGCTGCCCTCTGTATGACATTGGAGCTTGCAGCCTATGGGGCAGTATCGGGGCTTCTGCATCGCCTTCTGCCCCCCAAAAAGCCCTATATATACGCCTCTCTCGTTGCGGCAATGCTGGTAGGCAGATTGATATGGGGCGGGGCGATGTTCCTCTGCCTCGGTGGGGTGGGCGGTAGCTTCACCCTCGCTGCCTTCTTGGCAGGCACCTTTACCAACGCTATCCCCGGCATCATTTTGCAAATCGTGGTCATTCCCGTCTTGGTAATGGTGCTGGATAATCCGAAAAAAAGACTGTAAGGAAATACGCCTATGACGCCCTCTTTTGATGCTTCCGCCCTCCTTTTGGAGCAGGCGAAGGTCTATCCGCTTTTTACTCCACAGGATGTATATAAGCTCCTCTATCAAGCCGCCTTCGGGTGTGAGCATCTGATTGCTTCGCCCTGCGCCGTCGAGGAGCGCCTCGCCGAGGAATACGCCGCCGCTGCCCCCTATTTAGAGGAGAAAATTGAGTCCCTCGGGGATGGATACGGGCGTCTGTATCTGGGCTATATGAAAAAGGGACTCACAGCGAAAACAATCGCAGGGCTCCTTCTTGCCTCTGCCAAAAAGGAGGACGGTGTAGCCGCCTTGGAAAAGGGGCTTACCCTTGCGCTTTCCTTGGCAAAGGAAGGAAAGCTCCCCTTCTCGGCAGAGGCGCTCCTTGCGGAATGGGAAATGCGGAAAAGGGAAGGGTACCCCTCTTGCCGTCATTCCGAGGCATATAGAGCCGCCTATCACCCTGCCTACCGTGTTGTAGCCAATCGGTATTTGCTGTACCTTCCCCTTCTTCTGCGGTTAGACCGTATGCTTGCCAAGGGCAGAGTGGTGCTGGCAATCGAAGGAGGAAGCGCTGCAGGAAAAACCACCCTCGCCGCCCTCTTGGAGCGCCTCTACGGCGCCACCGTCCTTCATATGGACGATTATTTTCTCCGCCCCACCCAGCGCACGAGGGCGCGCCTCTCGGAGCCTGGCGGTAACGTGGATAGAGAGCGAGTCCTGTCGGAAATCCTCCTGCCCCTTTCCCAAGGAGCGTCCGCTATTACCTACGCCCCCTATTCCTGTCAGAGCGGCGCCCTCTTGCCCCCCGTCACCGTCACTCCCACCCCCTTAACCGTCATAGAGGGCGCCTATTCGATGCACCCCCTCTTGCAGCCCTATTACACCCTGTCCGTCTTTTTGGACGTCCCCCCAAGCCTGCAAAGGGAGCGCATAAAAAAACGCAATACCCCCCAGCATGCCAAGCGCTTTTTCGAGGAATGGATACCTATGGAGGAGGCGTATCGCCAGGCCTTCGCCATCCAAGAAAAGTGCGATATCGTTATTCCCGTACAGTAAAACAATATTAAAAAAAGGGGCTGTCTCACTATTTCGTGAGACACCAAAAAGTAGCCGAAACGGCGACCTGCGATAAAGCAGGTGCGCCGTTTCGGCTACTTTTTTGCCCCTGTTCGTTTCACTTTTGACGAAAAGCGAAACGAACGCACAAATTTTCTTCGAAAATTTCCTCATTTTGCGCCTTTCTTGACGCAAAATGCGACGGGCTGTCTCAAATGAGACAGCCCGTTTTTTGACAAATTGCGGTCTTAGCACTCAGGCAGATACTCGACAGCAGGGTAGGAGAGCGCCTCCAACACCTTGTCCCAACGGGTGGCGTGGTCGCTGTCGGCGTCGGATAGCAGAACGGGAAGAAAGCCTGCGTCAAGATAGGTCTTGATAGCGGCAAGCCGCCAGTCGTCGGTGCGAAGCTCGACGGATTTCATCCCTCTTTCCTCTAAAAGAGAAAGCGTCTTTGCCAGCATAAGGTGACCGAGCCCCTTGCCGCGCACGGAAGGGTCAGAGGCTACCATATGTACGAGCCCAATACCCGAAGGGGTGGCAATGGCGGTGGAGGAGGCAACGTAATTGCCCTTATCGTCCAGAATAAAGAAGCAGTCCTCCTTGGCAACCACGTTAGGAAAATCGGCTATCATTTTATAAAAAATCTCCCGTGTTGCGTTTTCGGCAAGACCGAAGCAGCACAGACGCACCCATTCGTCCACTTCCTTTTCCGAGCCGTCAAAAAACTTGAAGGAAAAGCCAGTAGGAAGCGTGCGTTCCTTTACGGGAGCGGAAAATCTTTTCATTTTAAGCTGCAATGCCATAAACAAATCCTCCCTTGCACCTCTTTGTGCATAAAAATTTGGCGGCTTCGCCGCTTGCGGACAGTATAGCATAAAACAATTTGCTTTTCAAGCCCTATAATGAAAAATGTTCTTTGCCTTGGCGAAAAACCGCCAACAGTTGAAAAACTTGAGTGAAATGCTTTGCCTTGCGGCAAATGTGAAATAAAATTTGCCTTTATTTTCTTTTCTTTTTTTCAATTTCTTGTTGACAAAAAGGAAAAACTATGCTACAATGTTGCTTGTTCGGGAAGCTCTCCCGACAATTTCATATTGGGATGTCGCCAAGTGGTAAGGCACAGGACTTTGACTCCTGCATCCGCTGGTTCGAACCCAGCCATCCCAGCCAGAAAAAAGCACTTGCAATTGCAAGTGCTTTTTTTAACGGAATTTGCCCTTCGGGCAAGTGAAATAGCTTCGCTGGGAGCTATTTACTGACGCGAATGAGAAAAGAGAATAAAAAACGCTATCTTGGGATGGAATGCGGTAGTGAATGGGGCGTTAGCCGTCCTTTGGGGAGGATTTCTCTTTTTTGCGGTTGTGAAAAAGAGAGAGAATTCCTGAGGCAATCAGGAAAATACCGAGAATGATGCGTAAAGCCTGCCGTGGCAGGCTTTCGGATAACAAAAAGCCAAGATAGGCGCCCGGGGCGCCGAGCAGGAGAATTTGCAAGAGAAAGGGATAGTCCAAGCGCTTCTCTCTGATGTGGATAAACACGGCGGAAAGCAAGGCGGCGATAAAAAAGAGCAGATTGGCCACGGTGGCTTCCTTTTGCGGAAAGCCCATAAGCTCGGTTAAAAACAGGATATATAGGCCGCCGCTTCCCACGCCCAGCCCTGCCAGCACCGCAAGTAAAAGCGAGGCGACAATATTCAGTACACCCAAAACAGACCCTCCCTATAAAAACAGTTCCTTGATAAGCACGAAAGCCCCCGAGCCAATCAGAAGAAGGGCAAAAATGCCGTTGAGCCATTTGGTGGGGATTTTTCCAAGCAACAGCCCTCCGATAGCGCCGCCAAGAAGGGAAGCAACGAGAAAAAGGGGCGTCAGCTCCGTGATAACAGGGGTAATACTCTTGGCAGAAAGCAGAAGGGAAAGGGCGGATAAAAGCAAAACCCCCGTTGCCGAGGTGGCAAAGGCGCGCTTCCGCTCCTGTCTTGCGCTTGCCGCGAACCAAAGAGGAACGCCGCCTCCCGTGCCGAGAAGCCCATTGAGCAGTCCTGCCCCCAAGGCGAAAAGGGGAGAGAGAAGGGAAAACCTCCGTGACTTGTCTTTCATATTGGCGCCTCCTTTTGAGCCGAAAACGGAATTTGTCGGGAAAAACGGAAAATTGCGAAAAGATTCTGATTTTTTTCGCCTTGGCTCTTGTATTTCAAGGGAAAATTTGCTACAATATAATCGTGCAAATATATCCTCGAGCCAGGATAAGACCTTGCTTTTAGTCTTCTTGGTTTTCGGGAAATTATACCGAAGGGACACCCTTCAAAAAAACGGAAAGGAAACACGATGGACGAAATGAATCAGGACCGTGAAAACAACGGTCAGAATACCATACATGAGGGCGTCGGCGAAAAGCCTGCCCAAAATCCAACCGAAAAGGAAAGAAAACCGAGAAGAGAGGACGATTTCTTCGTCCAGGCAATGCCTATCATTCTCTTGGCGCTTGGTGCCTTTTTCGGCATCTGCGTCTATACCGCAACCCCCGTTGGCGTAGTGGGCGAGTTTTTCCACTATGCGCTGTTCGGTATTTTCGGCAACGCCGCCTTTGGGCTTCCGCCCCTTCTGATTTACGGCGCTATCTTCTTCAAGAAGGATTATGCCGCCCATACCGTTCTTCGCAAGCTCCTGTTTTCTCTCTTCGGGCTCTTGCTGGTGGCGGTGATGTTCTATACCTTCGGCGTTCCCGAGGCAGATAAGGCGGCTTTTGCCTCCTTCTTCCGTATGGGCGTTGACAAAATCGGCGGCGGCATCTTTGGCAACTATATCGGCTTTGCCTTGAACTATACCGTTTCTATGACGGGTACGGTCATTCTGAGCGTGCTGTTCTTGATTTTGTTCGGTATGGTATTCTTCGGCATTACCCCCTCCAAGGTCTTTGCCAGCCTGCGCGCCAAGCTTTCTGCCCTTGCCAAGGCGCGGAAGGAAAAGCGCCTGCGCTACGCCGAGGAAAAGGAAAGACTCCTGCTTGAAAAGAAGAACGAGGCGGAAAGACGTGCCGCCAGCGCCTTCTACGGAGAGAGCCTGCCGACAGGTGGCGATGCCCCCGCCCTTCCCAAAGCGGAAAGAGGCGCCCTTCCGACCTCCGATAAAGCCCCCGACCCCTTCCTGTTTCCCGCAGGCGGTGGCAGAAGAACCTTTTACGATGCCGAGGCGGACAATAGCGTCTTTGAGGAAGAGAAGCGCCCCGAGGAGCCGACGCCGACTTATACAGGTACAAGCACCCACACCTTCCAGGCGGTCAAGGACCCCTTCTTCTCTATGGATGATGAGTCCACCGCTCCCTATGTAGAGGAAAGGGAAGAGGAGGCTGCTCCTTCTCCCGTGCCCCCCACCGAAAAGAAGCCCACCCGTGAAAGAAGCTACGCCTTTTCCTTCGTGGAAGAGGAGGAAAACGAGTTTCCTCCCGTGCAGATTGTGCAGGACTCCGATATTCCCGAGGCAGACCTTGTATCCGAGGCGGATACCTTGGAGGTTGCCGACGTGTCTATTCCTGCCTTCGACCGGCCCTTTGCGGAATTAGACGCCGAGGACGGGGATGAGAGCGAGGGCATTGACCTTGTAAGCACCCCCGTGTCCCCCGTGAAGCCCTCTGCCCCCGTGGTGGAAAAGCCCACCGAGCCCGAAAAGCCCCGTGTGCAGATTGTGGATGCCCACAAAATTGAGCATTCGGGCATCGAATCCTTTGCGGACGCCCCCTCCGTTGCCGACAAAGCCGCCCCTGCCTATACCTTCCCGCCCCTGTCCCTGTTACACGATGAGGACAAGACAAGCAGCCAGGATAGCGCAGAGGAAATTGAAAGAAGAGGCGAGATACTGCTGAAAACCCTTGCCAGCTTCAATGTGGGCGCTAAAATCAGCCAGGTGTCCCGCGGTCCCCGTCTGACCCGTTACGAGCTTGTTCCCGATGAGGGTGTTCGTATCAAGTCCATTGAAAACTTAGTCAACGAAATCGCGATGAACTTAGAAGCCCTTTCCGTGCGTATCGAGGCGCCTATTCCGGGTAAAGCGGCGGTGGGCGTGGAGGTGCCTAACCTCAAATACAGCGCCGTCCGTCTGCGTGGGCTTCTCGATACCGAGGCGTTCCGTTCTGCCCCCGGTAAAACCACCGTGTGCTTGGGTGTGGACGTGGTAGGCGAGCCCGTCTTTGCGGATTTGGATAAAATGCCCCACCTTCTGGTGGCGGGCGCAACGGGTATGGGTAAATCCGTTTGTATCAACTCCATTCTTATTAGCCTGCTGTACAAAGCAAGACCCAACGAGGTCAAGCTCATTCTCATCGACCCGAAAAAGGTTGAGTTCAAGTCCTATTCGGACATTCCCCACCTGCTTGTCCCCATCGTAACGGATGCCCAAAAGGCGGCAGGCGCCCTCTCCTGGGCGGTCAACGAAATGGAGCGCCGCTACGATATCATCGAGGAGGCTGGCGTCCGTAACCTGAAGGCATACAATAAGTATCTGGAAACCCATCCCGAAGGGGAGAGGCTGCCCCAGATAGTCATTATCATCGACGAGCTGCACGATTTGATGATGCAGGCTCCCGATGCCGTAGAGGATAGCATTTGCCGTATCGCCCAGAAGGCGCGCGCGGCAGGAATCCTCTTGATTATCGGTACCCAGCGTCCCTCCGTCAACGTTATTACGGGTGTTATCAAGGCAAACATCCCCTCCCGTATCGCGTTCCACGTTGCTGCCCAGGTTGACTCCCGTACCATTTTGGACTCTGTGGGTGCGGAAAAGCTGTTGAATGACGGTGATATGCTCTTCCTTTGCCCGGGTATGCGTATGCTGAAGCCCAAGCGTGTGCAGGGCGCATTCTTGGACGATGACGAGGTAAACCGTGTGGCAGAGTTCCTGCGCACCCATTCCGATAGCGTGGAATACAGCGAGGAAATTATGGCGGATATGGAGCGCGAAAGCGAAAAATGCAACAAGGAAAAGCGCGGTGCTGTGGATAATATCCCGATGGGTGACGGCGCCGACAGCGAGGACGAGCTGTTCTACCGTGCCGTGGAGGTTGCCTTGGATAACGGCAAAATTTCCACCTCGCTTTTGCAGAGAAAGCTTTCTCTCGGCTTTGGTAAGGCGGCGCGTATGATTGACCGTATGCAGGAAATGGGCATCGTCAGCGAGCCCAACGGGCAAAAGCCCCGTGACGTCTTAATCAGCTATGACGATTATAAGCGTATGCGCCTGCGTGAGGATGAATAGAAGAGTTAAAGCAAGGGCTTTAACTCTGCTCAAAGCGGAGCTTTAACTCTACGGTTCCGCTATCGCAGATAGCGGAACCGCCGCTAAATCAAACATGAAAGGATGCCTCAGCGCTTGAGGTGTGGTGATGACTATGCTGTATATTTTACTTGCCGATGGCTTTGAGGAAATCGAGGCGTTAACGCCCTTGGATATGCTCAGAAGAGCAGGCTGCACCGTCAAAACGGTGTCTATCACCGCGCACCGCGAGGTGCTCGGCGCCCACGGAATTCCCGTGCTTGCCGACTTGACGGCAAAGGATGCGCTGGAGGAAATTGACTTGTTGGTGTTGCCCGGCGGTATGCCCGGAAGCAAGAATCTTGACGAGTCGCCCTTCGTTTCCGCCCTTATCGAAAGAACCCTGGAAAGGGGCGGCCGTCTTGCCGCCATCTGCGCCGCGCCTATGGTGCTTGGTCACAGAGGGCTCTTGGAAGGGAAGACTGCCGTTTGTTACCCCGGCTTTGAAACGGAGCTTGAAGGTGCTATTGTATCAGGCGCCCCTGTTGTGACAGACGGCAATATCACCACCGCCGCAGGTATGGGCGTTGCTCTCCTTTTCGGTGCTGAGTTAGTCCGTCTGACGGTATCCGAAAAGGCGGCAAGAGATTTGCTTTTCGGCTGCTCGGGTATGCAAGCGCGCGTCCCCACCTTTGTCGAGGGCGAGTTCCTTGGTAGCGAGATGGCACGTGTAGCAGAGTTCTTGCGCTCTCACTTCGATAGCGACAGTGAGGTCTTGGACGCCGCCAAGAGCGAGGAGGCGCTGCTCGACCGTGCCGTGGCGATTGCCCTCGAGCGCGGCAAGGTTTCCACCTCGCTTTTGCAAAGACGGCTTCCTGTCGGCTTTGGCAAGGCAGCGCGGCTGATTGACCGTATGTATGAAATGGGTATCGTCGGCGCACTCAACGGGCAAGGCCCCCGTGAAGTCTTAATTTCCGCCGAGGATTATGAGAAAATGCGCTCGAACAAGAGCGAATAAATAGGTGAGGGGCTTTGATATGGAAAAGCAAAACCCGTTTTCCCTGGCATTTTGGAAAAGCCGCACCCAACTGCTGCTTTTGCTTTACGCCGTGTCCCTTCTTCTCCTCTTTCTTTTGGCAAAGCTCTTTTTACCCCAGCGAGTAGGGGCGGATGCCGCCCTTTCTCTTTCGCTTTCCTTGATTTTTTCCCTGCTTTTGCCTGCCGCCTTTTGCCTGTATATGGAGGATGGCGAGGTCTTTCTCCTGACCGACAGTCCCTTTTCCTGGCAAATGCTGGGCAGAACGCTCTCCGCCTTGCTTTCGGCATTGGCGCTCTCCGTTGGGTATAAGGCGCTTTTGCTTTACCTTGGCAAGGAGCTTTCCTATGGAATTTTAGCTCTATCGCCCGAAGCGCCCACCCCCTTGACCTATCTTGCCTTTGGGCTTTTGCCTGCCTTCTTGGAGGAATGGCTTTGTCGGGGGCTTGTCTTTTCGCGCTTGCGGCAATACGGCGCCCTGCCCGTTGCCCTTTTGACGGCGGTGCTTTCTGCCGTCCTTTATTTCCCGTCCCCCCTCGCCCTACCGTTCTTTTTGCTGTTAGGGCTGTTATTCAGCCTTCTGCGCGCCGCTGTCGGCTCCTTTTATCCCACCTTTTTCCTGGCGGCTACGGTAAGAGTGCTTCTCGTATACCAGGCGCTTACCCCCCTTTCTCTTTGGCAGTTAGAGGGGCAGAATATGCTGCTTCTGGCGTTAGGCGGCATTTTCCTCTTTTTGCTTTTTGCGGGCTTCGCCCTTATCTTTCCGCAAATGAAGCGGATTTTGAAGAGCGGTAAAGGGAAGGATATCTCCCTTTCCTCTCTCCTGCTTTCCCCTGTTCTTTGGGGAACGGCAGGACTTGCTACCCTGTTTTACCTTTTGCTATACTAATACCTGCCTCTCGGCAGAATGGAGATTGTTATGGTTTTAGAACAAAAACAAGCGCATATCGCCTATCATTGTCCCTATTGCGGCAATGCGGTTTTGGGCTTTATCGGAGAATTTGCCCTGTCGGGCGATATGCTGAAAATCAAATGCTCCTGCGGTCACAGTGAGCTGAGCGTCACCTGCACCAAGGACAACAAGGTGCGGCTGACCGTCCCCTGTCTTTTCTGCGAGAACCCCCATCATTTCGTGGTTTCCCAAGCCATATTCTTTGGCAGAGAGGTGTTCCTTCTCAACTGTCCCTATGCGGGAATGGACGTCTGCTTTATCGGCAAGCCCGAGCAGCTGCAAAAGGAGTTAGACCGCAGCGCCAAGGAGCTGAACGCCCTTTATGAGCAAATGGGCGCCGTTCTGCCCATCGAGGAGGAGAAGGCAGAAAAAGCGGAAGAGGAAAGCGCCCCTGCCTCCGAGGAGGATTTCTTCCCCGAGGACGAGGTATACGATATCGTGCGCTTCCTGGTTAAGGAGTTAGAGGCAGACGCCGCCATTGATTGCCCCTGCCATAGCGGGGACTACGATTTTGAGATGATTCCGGGCGGCGTCCGTGTCTATTGCCGTGAATGTGGGGCAGACCACCTGTTTCCTGCCAACACCGTTTCCCGTGCCCAGGAATTTTTGCAGTGTGACTCCGTCACCCTGACAAACGGAAAAAAGTCCCTCTCTGACCCCTCATAAGCCATAATAACGCAAAAGCCCTTGGTAAATCCCCTGTGCAAAAAGCCGAGGGTTTTCGGATAGAAGGGCGGCGTCACCGGGGTTGGTGATAAAGCCAAGCTCCAAAAGAACGGCGGGCATCGCCGTTCTTCGCAAAACGAAGAGTCCCGGGCGCAAAAAAATGCCCCTGTTCCGTAGCCCCGTAATAGCGGATATAGACGCAAGCAAATCCTCGGCAACGGCATACGCCGCCGAGTCCCGTCTGAAAACCAAGGCCTCGCTTCCCGAGGCGGTGGGGTTGTCGGAGGCATTGGTGTGTAAGGACAAAAAGAGATTGGCGCCCCAGGTATTTGCCTCACGGACACGGATTTGCAGGCTCTCGGCGTTGCTGAAGCCTAACTGGGTGTCTGCCGTGGGTCTTGACAGCCTGGCTTCAAAATCGGGGTTTTGGTCAAGAAGCCGCTTGGTTTCCACCCCGATGCGAAAAACCACGTCCTGCTCCCGTAATCCGTTTCCCTCCGCCCCTGCGTTGGGATTTTGGGGATTATGCCCCTGGTCAATATAAATTCGGATTGCCATACCGAGCTTCCTTTCCTTTGGAATGTAGGTATCTTATATCATCTTATGCGAAAGTAGAGTTTTTGATTTTTATGAAGGAATTGCAACGCATTTTGAGCTACGTGCGCCGCGCCGTGGAGGATTACGGTATGATTGCCGAGAACGATACGGTGGCGGTAGGCATATCGGGAGGGAAGGATTCGCTGACGCTTCTTGCCTCCTTAGCCGCGCTGCGCCGTTTTTATCCCGTCCCCTTCAAGCTTGTCGCCATTACGGTGGATATGGGCTTTGAGGGCGCCGATTATTCCGCCATTGAAGCTTATTGCCGGTCGCTGGAGGTGCCCTATCGGGTGGTAAAAACGGATATTGCCGAAATCATCTTTAACGTCCGCAAGGAGCCCAATCCCTGCTCTCTGTGTGCCAAAATGCGCCGCGGGGTTTTGCACCAGGCGGCAAAGGAAATGGGCGCTAACCGTGTTGCCTTAGGGCATCACTACGATGACGTGGTGGAAACCTTTATGCTCAACCTCTTCTTTGAGGGGCGGCTTGGCTGCTTTTCTCCCGTTTCGTACCTCTCCCGTGCGGACCTGTATCTGATACGCCCCCTCCTCTATACTCCCGAAAAGGATATAGCCTACTTCATCCGTCACGCCGATTTGCCCGTCGCCAAGAGCCTCTGTCCCGAGGATAAGGCAACGGAGCGAGAGAATATAAAGCGGCTTTTAGCGGATTTGGAACGAAACAATAAGGGACTGCGGCACCGCATCTTCGGCGCTATCTGTCGGGGCGAGCTTGACGGCTTTCACCAAAAGGGAAGCCTTCCCAAAATCGAGGAATAAAATAAAAACGGGCTGTCTCATTTGAGACAGCCCGTCTCATTTTGCGTCAAGAAAGGCGCAAAATGAGGGAATTTTCGAAGAAAATTTGTGCGTTCCGTTTCGCTTTTCGTCAAAAGTGAAACGAACAGGGGCAAAAAAGGAGCCGTTTTCGGCCCCTTTTTGGTGTCTCACGAAATAGTGAGACAGCCCCTTTTTTCTATGCTTTTATTGGTGAAGCATACGGTAAAAATCGCTTTTGGAAATGCCTCTGTCCTTGGCGGCTGCCTTCATAGCATCCATCTTGGCGAGGCCCTTGGCCTCATAATGGGCTAAATGCTCCTCAGGGGAAAGGGCGCATAAGGGGTTGTCCTTCTTGGCGTCGGTGTCGGGACACTCGTCAAGACCTGCCAAAATCAAAACGTATTCTCCCTTGGGCGCGCGCTCTCCGTATAGGGCGACAGCCCCCGCTAAGGTGGTGTAAATCAGCTCCTCGTTGAGCTTGGTCAGCTCACGGCACAGCGTGATTTTTCGTTCGCCCCCAAAGCAGGCGGCAAGGTCGTCAAGGGTTGCCTTCAGCTTGTGGGGCGCCTCGTAGAAAATCATCGTGCGGCGCTCGTTTTGTATCTCCTCCAACCGCTTTTTTCTCTCGCCCTTGTTGACGGACAAAAAGCCCTCAAAGGCAAACCTGCCCGTTGCTAAGGCGGAAAGGGAAAGGGCGTTCACCGCCGCACAGCAGCCGGGAATTCCCGTGACCGTAATCTGTCGCTCAGCGCAAAGACGCACTAAGTCCTCCCCGGGGTCGCTGATAGCGGGGGTGCCCGCATCCGTCACCAGGGCGCAGCTTTCGCCTGCCTCCATACGGGAGAGAATATATTCCCCCTTCTGGCGCTTGTTATGCTCAAAATAGCTGATAAGCTCCTTGCCCGAAATACCGAAGCAGGAAAGCAGCTTCTGGGTATTACGGGTATCCTCCGCCGCAATAAAATCCACCTGGGACAGCACCTTAACGGCGCGGGGTGAAAGGTCAGCTAGGTTGCCAATAGGCGTTGCTACTAAGTATAGGGTCTTGGGAAGAATGCGGTTTTTTTCTTCGTCAACGTGTTGCGCTGCCATAAAAATCTCCGTTCTGCCGATGGTTAGCGGCGAAAATTAAAAGCCGTCGGGAAAACTCCCGTTGTCCATAATGAAGGAAACGTCCGCCTCCTCGGATAAAAGCAGGGGGCGTGTAAAGGTAAGCCCGGGCTTGCCCCCTCGCTTGCATTCTGCCAGAAACATAGAGGGCGGAAGGTCTTGGCGGGCGAAAACGGCGGTAAATCGCTTGGGCTCCAGCGCCTCGCGGCGGCAGGCAGCAAAAAAGTCGGTGGCGCGGTCAGGGCGAAGCACGATATAAAAGCTGCCGCCGTATTTCAGCATACGGGCAGCGGTGGCAATAAAATCATCCACCTCGCCGAACAGCTCGTGGCGCGCAATGCTCTTGGCGTCCGTCTTGCAGGAAAGCCCGCTGGTTGCCGTCATATAGGGGGGATTGGTGAAAACCAAATCATAGCTTCCCGCCTCCCCTAAAAGGGAAGTAT
The DNA here is from genome assembly GCA_017467085.1 of Clostridia bacterium. Lineage (GTDB taxonomy): Bacteria > Bacillota > Clostridia > Oscillospirales > CAG-272 > UBA1740. The sequence continues at coordinate 69,599 of JAFTSW010000008.1, forward strand.
CACGCACGTCGGCGTTGACCACCGAAATTTTGTCCTCCAGGCTATTCAGCGCCACATTGCGTCGGGTTAAAGCCGCATAGTCGGGTTGAATTTCAGCGGCAAGGATATGGGGGCATTTTTGCCGCGTGGCAAGCAGAAGGGAAATAATGCCGCTTCCGCTTCCAAGCTCAAGCCCCTTGCCCTTGGTCTTGCGGATATAGGAGGCTAAAAGCAAGGCGTCCGTGCCAAAGGTGAGCCCGTCCGTTTTTTGTATCAGAGAAAGGTTATCGTTGACAACGTCCAACCTTTCGTTTTTTTCTAAATCGGTCATAGTATGACCATTCCTTTCAAGGGGGGCTCTTGATGTCGGAGCAGCGCCCACCTTCGTTTGTTGAAAAGAAAAAGGACCGCCCAACGGACGCACACGGCTTGAAAGCAAGGTGCTGACCGAAAGTGGCGACCCTTTCTTATGTTAGACGAATTATTCCTCTACGGGAGCGTTAACAGGGCAAACGCCTGCGCAAGAACCGCAGCCAATGCACTGCTCGGCATTGATTTCGTACTTGCCATCACCCTCGCTGATGCACTCTACGGGGCACTCTGCCTCGCAAGCACCGCAAGCAATGCAATCGTCTGTAATCTTATAAGCCATGATAATTACCTCCGTTTTTTTATCTATTGTAGCAAGGTTTGCTTGAAAAATCAAGATGTTTTTGTAAAAAAAAGTAACTTCGTGCAAAATAACGAAAAAATGGTGGGTTAATTGCCGCCTTCAGGCTTTTTTTCGCCTTGTCCGCCGCCCTGTCCGCCGCCGTGATGGCGTCCCCGACGGTGATCGTGTCTGCCTCGGTTCCGCTTCTTGCGGTTTTCCTCGCCCTGCTTCTTGTCTGTCTTTTCGGGCTTGGCGGTGGCATCCGTTGCCTTGGGCGCCTCTGCCTCATTCTTAGCCTTGGGTCTTTCAGCCTCGGCGGCGCGCGCCTCTTTCTTGTCCTCCTGGGGCTGCTGTACGGGCTTGGGGCGCTTGCCGTTTCCGTGAGAAAGCACGGTCACCTTGTCGCAAGGATAGAGCTTCGGCGGCTCGTTGCCCTCGTCCAAGCGTACCTTCACCGTCTGGGCTAAGGGGCGTGCCTCCACAACCCGCCCGGGACCGTTCTCGGTCATCACCGAGGAGTTGACGGCAGGGGTGGTCTTTAAGGCCTCCTCATATACCTCATGCTCGTAGCGCAGGCAGCACATAAGCCTGCCGCAGCTGCCCGAGATTTTCACGGAATTCAAGGAGAAATTCTGCTCCTTTGCCATCTTGATGGATACCTGCACGAAATCGGGCAGGAAGCTGGAGCAGCAGAAGGGGCGACCGCAAATGCCGATACCGCCCATGGCTCTCGCCTCATCGCGAATGCCTATCTGGCGCAGCTCAATGCGGGTACGGAAGGCAGAAGCCAGGTCCTTGACAAGCTCGCGGAAATCCACGCGCCCGTCTGCGGTGAAGTAAAAGAGAAGCTTGGAGTTGTCAAAGGAATATTCCGCATCCACCAGCTTCATATCCAGCTTGTGCTTGGCAATCTTTTCGATGCAGATTTTCTTTGCCCTTTGGGCGGCGGCGCGGTTGTCCTCGTTGCGCTTGATGTCCTCCTTGGTGGCAATACGCACCACCTTTTTGAGAGGAAGCACCGCCAAGGCGGCAGAAATCACGCGGTTGGCTACCGTTACCGTGCCAAATTCAAGCCCCCGTGCCGTTTCTACCACCACGGAGTCCTTCTGCTCTAAGGTAAAGCCGTTGGGGTCAAAATAATAGGTTTTGGCACCCGAGGAAAAGCGGACGCCAACAATCAGCACCTCGCAAAGCTCGGCGGCTTGCTCGGCAGGAGTCGGCGCGCCGTCAGTAGGAATAGCGGTGCCTTCCTCTCTTTGTTCGTCCTCTTCGTATTCCTCGAATACGTCTTTTTCTTGGTTGTTATCCATTGTGTTCTCCATTTCGGTGCCTAACTTGGCAAATAAGAAAAGAGCCGAAAACGCTGAAAATGCAGGCTCGCGAGCGAGTTCGTACTATTTTCTCTTGCCTAACGGCACAAATCGCATTTCAATAGGGTCAACGCCGTTTGCACGTTGGCGTTTTTTTCAATATCCTCCACCGTTGCCATCACCCTGTCTGCCATATAGAGCAGGCGGGGAAGGGGAACGGAACGGGAATAGCCGTCAGCCACCTCGGCGCTTTCGCAGTAAAGCAGGGGGGCGTTCTCAGCCTTTTTGAATAAAATCAAGTCCCGCAAGGCAAGATGCAAAAGTCTGAGCGCCGCGGCAAGTGGCTCGCGCTTGGTGGGTAGGGCGCCAAAGGCATCGCAAAGCCTGCCAAAGGAGGCGTCCTTGGTCATCGAAGCAAGCAAAGCGTCCGTCATATCGCGGCTCTCCTTCAGCTCAGCCTTTCCCTCGGGGGAAAGATAGCGCCTTGCCTCTCCCAGCCTGCCGTTGGCGGCAAGCAGAGCGGCAGTCAGTCCCGCCTCATCGTTTTGATAGGGCAGAAGCAGGGAAGGCTCCTTTTCCTCAAAGTAGCGCTTCATCACCATAGGGGAAAGCGCCTCCATCCGCAATAGCCGCGCGCGGCTTCGGATGGTGACCAGCATTGCCTCGCTTTCCTCGGAAAGGAGCATAATCTTGGTGCTTTGCGGCGGCTCCTCTAAAACAATTAACAAGGCGTTCTGTGCCTGTACCGTCATCGTGTGCGCATCCTCAAAGATGTAAAACTTGACGGGAAACTCCGTGGGACTTAAAAACATATCCTCCTTGGCGTCACGCACCGCCTCCACGCCCAACGTGGCGCGACCGCCACGGGAAATAAAGGTCACGTCAGGTGCGTTGCCCGACAAAACCAGGCGACAGGCGCGGCAAACGCCGCAGGGAAGAGGGTGTGAGGTGCTTGCCTTGTTCTCGCAAACCTCGGCTGCGGCAATCTGAAGCGCAAGCGTCCTCTTGCCGCTCCCCGCAGGACCCTCAATCAGAAGGGCGTGATGCAAGGCGCCGCCTTCGATGCTTTTGCCTAAGCTGCCTCGCAGGCTCTCGTTGCCCACCAAAGCGTCCAAATATCGCCGCATACCCTTCTCCTTGTATTTGCTTCATATATTGTAGTATAGCAAAAAAATGCGGCTCTGTCAATGATAAATTTTTCTATCCCGTTTTCCGATTGTTTCACGGGGGACGGCGGGAAACGGGAAAATTTTTCCTTTCCCGATTTTCTTCGTTTTTTCCTTGACCTTTCGGCGAATTTTTGGTAAAATAAAAGCGGAAAAGGAGGGATTTTATGGACAAAGAGCGCTTTCTCGCCGCTTGCGAAAGAGCAAGTGACCGAGCCTATCCCCGTGAAACGGTGGGGCTTCTTTCCGAGAAAACCCTGCACGCTGCCTTGAAATACTATTATGAGCCCTCCTCGCAGTATCACGAGCAAAAAATCGGCAGCTATTTTGCCGATATCTGCAAGGACGGACGGGTTGTTGAAATTCAAACCGCCGCCTTCGGCAGATTGAAGGAAAAGCTGGAATTTTTGTTGTGGGATTATAAGGTAACGGTGGTATATCCCATTCCTGCCACCAAATATCTTTCCTGGGTAAGCCCCGAAAGCGGCGAGGTGGTGTCCCGTCGGCGTGTGAACAGGCGCGGCCGCTTTTATGACGCAGGAAGGGAATTATACCGTATAGCATCCCTCTTGCCCCACGAGGGCTTGGAAATTCATCTGCTTCTCATTGATATGGAGGAGCATCGCTTGCAGGACGGTTGGGGAAAGGACGGAAAGCGGGGCTCCCACCGTATGGAGCGCATTCCCACCGCCCTTGTGGATGAGCTGGTGCTGACGGATAAGGAGTCCTTCCGTGGGCTTTTGCCGCCCACCCTTTCCGCCCCCTTCACCGCCAAGGCGTTCAGGCACGAAACGGGAGCAGGTCCCCGCGTGGCACCTGCGCTGCTTTCCTTGCTTCTCAAGCTGGGTATCGTAGAACGGGTGGGCAAGGAGGGGCGCGCCTATCTGTATGCGCCAAAGGAATGAAAACGGCAAAAGTCGGCAAAGGACTTGCTTTTCCCCCTCTTTCGTGGTAAAATAGAAAAAAGAAAAGGAGAACGCTTATGAGCGCAAAATTTGAAATTAAAATCGCCAAAAACGGAGAATATATGTTCAATCTCTACGCCCCCAACGGGCGCGTGATTGCCACCTCCGAAACCTATACCGCATTACATAACTGCAAGGGCGGCATTGAGAGCATCAAGGCAAACGCCTCCTCTCCCGTTGCCGACCTGACTCTGGGTGAGGCTACCGTTCCCCATCCCAGATACGAGATTTTTCTTGACCGTGAGGAGCGCTACCGCTTCCGCCTTTGCGCCTCCAACGGAGAAATCGTCTGTGCCTCCCAGGGCTATTCCGCCAAGCAGAGCGCCCTTGACGGCATTGCCAGCATTGCGGAGAACGCCCCTGGCGCCGCAGTGGTGATGGCAGAGGAAACGGTATAAAATAAAAGCAAAAAAAGCCGAATTTCTATTGACTTTGGCATCTTGAGATGCTACAATACAAGGGACGGCAGGCGCTTTTCCTGTCGTCCTTCAGATTGTCCCTTATGTATGAAAGGAATATCACCATGAAAAAGAATTTGGTTGTTGTGGGTTACGGCGGTATGGGCGGCGGCTTTCACGTGAAGCACGCTCAAAGCAGTGACGTGGTAAATCTTCTCGGCGTTTACGATATTGACGAAGCGAAGAACGAGCTTGCCCGTTCCCGCGGTATTTTTGCCTACGCCTCCTTGGACGAGGTACTGGCAGACGAGAGAGTAGACCTTATCACCGTTGCCGTTCCCAACGATTCTCACTTGGATATCGTAAAAAGAGCCTTGGAGGCAGGAAAGAGCGTTATCTGTGAAAAGCCCGTTGCGATGTCCGTTGCGGAGCTTGACGAGATGATTGAAGCCGCCAATAAAAGCGGGCAGATTTTCTCCGTTCATCAGAACCGTCGCTTTGACGTAGACTTCCTCGCCATCAAGAAAATCGTGGAGGATGGCAAAATCGGTAAGCCCCTTCGTATTGAGTCCCGTATTCACGGCTCTCGCGGCATTCCCAGCGACTGGCGCGGCGAAAAGAAGCACGGCGGCGGTATGATTCTTGACTGGGGCGTTCACCTTATAGACCAGCTTCTGCAGATTTATAAGGAGCCTATCAAGAGCATCTATTGCACCGTGACCAACATCACCAACAAGGAGGTTGACGACGGCTTCTACCTCACCGTTACCTTTGAGTCGGGTGCCGAGGCGTTTATCGAGGTTGGTACCTATAACTTTATCCCCCTGCCTCGCTTCTATATGAAAGCGGAAAAGGGAACGGCGCTTATCAGCGATTGGCGTGAATGCGCCAAGGTTGTCAAGTGCAAGTATTGGCACGAGAGCGAGGTTATCCCCGTGGAAACCGCCGCAGGCTTGACTAAGACCATGGCGCCCCGTGATTCCATCACCGTAGAGGAATGGAGCGAGGAAAGACCCCAGAGTGACGTACATAACTATTACCGCAACTTCTGCGCGGCAATGGACGGCACGGCAACCCAAATGGTTACCCACAAGGAAATGCGCCTGGTGATGCGTGTGATGGAGCTTGCCTTCCTCTCTGCGGAGAAGGGAACCCCCGTCCCCTACGAGGACTGATATTCATTTGTAAAAAGGGGCTGTCTCACTATTTCGTGAGACACTAAAAAGTAGCCGAAACGGCGACCTGCGATAAAGCAGGTGCGCCGTTTCGGCTACTTTTTTTGCCCCTGTTCGTTTCACTTTTGACGAAAAGCGAAACGAACGCACA
>JAFTSW010000075.1 GCA_017467085.1 Clostridia bacterium
TCTTGACAGCCTCCTGGACTGCAGGGATACGGGAGGAGCCGCCCACCAAGAGAACCTTGGCAATGTCCTTGGCGGTAAGGCCCGCATCGTCCAGCACCTGACGGGTGGGCTTCATGGTTGCCTCCACCAAATCACGGGTCAACTCATCGAACTTGGCACGGGTCAAGGTTGCGTCAAAGTGCTTGGGGCCCGTTGCGTCAGCGGTGATAAAGGGCAGGTTGATTTGGGTGCTGACCATACCCGAAAGCTCGATTTTTGCCTTCTCGGCGGCATCATTCAATCTCTGCAATGCCATCTTATCCTGGCGCAGGTCGATGCCGTTATTCTCTCTCATAAAGGTTTCCGCCATCCAGTCCACAATACGGGCGTCAAAGTCATCGCCGCCCAGACGGTTGTTACCTGCGGTTGCCAGAACCTCGAAAACGCCCTCGGAGATTTCAAGCAGAGATACGTCGAAGGTACCGCCGCCAAGGTCGAATACCATAATCTTCTGCTCGCCCTCCTTGTCCATACCGTATGCCAGTGCGGCGGCGGTGGGCTCGTTGATGATTCTCTTTACCTCAAGGCCCGCAATCTTACCTGCGTCCTTGGTTGCCTGGCGCTGCGCGTCGGAGAAGTATGCGGGAACGGTAATGACAGCCTCCGTTACGGGGGTGCCCAGATATGCCTCGGCGTCTGCCTTCAGCTTCTGCAGAATCATAGCGGAGATTTCCTGGGGGGTATACTTCTTGCCGTCAATATCCACCTTGTAATTGCTACCCATTTCACGCTTAATGCTGGAAACGGTTCTTTCGGGGTTGGTGATAGCCTGGCGCTTTGCCGCCTGGCCTACCATTCTCTCGCCCGACTTCTTGTCAAACGCTACGATAGAGGGCGTGGTTCTTGCACCCTCGGGATTGGGGATAACCGTGGGCTCGCCGCCCTCGAATACTGCTACGCAGGAGTTGGTTGTACCCAAGTCAATACCAATAATCTTTGCCATAATTTATTTCCTCCATAATTTATACTATTTTATTTTTCTCTTTTCGTTCGAAAGAGATTTGTTTTCTATTAGTTGGCAACCTTTACAGCAAAGGACGAATGCTTTGCCTTTGCGGCTGCCCGTTTTTCAAAATTGTTGCGATACCTTCAATTCCCTGCCTTCACCCTTTTCCGAAGCAGATACGCTCACGATGCCATCATTATTTATAGAAAACACTACTTCAATCTGCGGAACGCCACGCGGGGCGGGCGGAATGCCGTCTAAGCAAAAATGACCAAGGGAGATGTTATCTACAGCCTTTTCTTGCTCGCCCTGCAAAACGTGAATATCCACGGCGGGCTGGTTGTCGACAGCCGTGGAGAAAATCTGGGACTTTCTCACGGGAATGGTGGTATTTCTTTCAATCATCTTGGTGCAAACGCCGCCCATCGTTTCAATACCCAGGGACAGGGGCGTCACATCCAAGAGAAGCAGATGTTTTGCGCCGCCAAAGAAAGAAGCAAACAAATCGAAATCACCAAGCATGCCTGCATAGATAGCAGCGCCGAGCGCTACGCACTCGTCGGGGTTGATGCCCTTGAAGGGCTCCTTGCCCATAAAGCTCTTTACTACCTCCTTCACCACGGGGATACGGGAGGCACCGCCCACCAAAAGAAATTCGGAAATATCGCTGAGACTGTAATCGGCATCCTGCAGTACCTGACGCACAGACTCCAAAAGCGTTATGACCAAATCAAGAATCAGCTCATCAAGCTTCGCACGGGTCAGGGTTACGTCAAGATGCTTGGGACCCGTTGCGTCGGCGGCGATAGAGGGCAGGTTTATTTGAGTGCTGGTTGCTTCCGAAAGCTCAATTTTTGCCTTCTCAGCGGCATCCTTCAATCTCTGCAATGCCATCTTATCCTGGCGCAGGTCGATGCCGTTATTCTCCTTCATAAAGGTTTCTGCCATCCAGTCTACAATACGGGCGTCAAAGTCATCACCGCCCAGACGGTTGTTGCCAGCGGTTGCCAGAACCTCGAAAACGCCCTCGGAGATTTCAAGCAGGGATACGTCGAAGGTACCGCCGCCAATGTCCAACACCATAACCGTTTGATCGTCTTCCTTGCCCATGCCGTACGCCAAGGCGGCGGCGGTGGGCTCGTTGATGATTCTCACGAGCTCAAGACCCGCAATCTTACCTGCGTCCTTGATTGCCTGGCGCTGCGCGCTCGTGAAGCAGGCAGGGACGGAAACAACCGCCTCGGACACGGTGGTGCCCAGATATGCCTCAGCGTCCGCCTTCAGCTTTTCCAGAATCATTGCGGCGATTTCCTGGGAGCTGTATTCCTTGTTTTGCAGAACCATTGCGGCGACTTCCTGCGGCGTGTAGTCTTTGTTTTGCAGAATAATCGCGGCAATTTCCTGGGGGCTATATTTCTTATCGTCGATGGCAAACTTTTGACCGTTGGCTATATCCCGCTTTATGCCAAAAACGGTTTTTTCGGGGTTGGTGATAGCCTGACGCTTTGCCGCCTGGCCTATCAGTCTTTCTCCGGTTTTTTGGTCATATGCCACAACGGAGGGCGTCATTCTCGCCCCATCGGCACCGGGAACAATCGTCGGGACGCCATCCTTCAAAACTGCCACGCAGGAATTGGTTGTACCAAAGTCAATACCAATGATATTTGCCATAATTATACTTCCTTTACGGTTATGCTGTCTTCATATGCTTTTCTTCGAATAATGCGGAACTGTTAGTTGGCTACCTTTACAACGGCGAAGCGAATGACCTTTTCACCGCGGCGATAGCCCTCCTGGAACACCTCGACGATTTCGTTTTCGCCGTAGGCATCGTTTTCCTCGTGCATCACGGCGTTGTGCCAGTTGGCGTCAAAGGCGTCTCCCTTTTTGCCGAATTTCTCGATGCCCAGCTTGCTAAGGACGGCCTCGGTGTCCTTCTCCATCAGGGCAAGCCCCTCTAAAACCTTGTCGCCCTCGGTGAACTGAGAGGCTCTTTGCAGGTTATCGAGCAGCGTTAAAAATTCCGTGACGGTGTCTGCCACCGCATCGGCGTAAATGCCATCCTTCTCCTTTTGGGAGCGGCGGCGGTAGTTATCGTACTCAGCGGCAAGGCGCAGATATTTATCCTTTTCCTCGGCAAGCGCCTCGGTGAGCCGTTTGCACTCCTCCTCGGACTTTGCCAACGCCTCCTTGCACTTCTTGTCTGCCTTTTTGTCCTTGCCCTTATCGGCGGTGGCCTCCTCGGCGCTCTCTGCCTCGGTGCTCTCTGCCTCGGCGTTCTGCGGCTCGAGGATTTCCTCGTCCGTCTTCTTATTTTCTTCCATATCGGCTTCCTTTCCTTTGGGGTATTGCTTTATTCCGTTTTATTCTGTTTTTTGATTTTCTATGCGTTATTTCTTGCCGTCGGGCAAGGCGCCGCCGCCTGCTTCATCCGAGCCGATAAGACCCGAAATGCCAAGGGACAGCTGATTGAGCAGGGCAATAACACGGGAGTAATCCATTCGGCGGGGTCCGATAACGCCAACCGCGCCCACCACCTGCCCGTTTCGCCGCACCAGGCGATAGACAAAGGAGGAATTGCTCATGGCGTCCAAGGCGTTCTCCGAGCCGATATGCACCTGCAAATCGCGCCCCTCGGAGCCGTCGGAGATAAGGCTTGCCAAATCCTCCTTGTTTTCCAAAAGGTTCAGCATTTCCTTGAACTGCCCCACGTCCGCATACTCGGGATATTCCAACAGATGGTTGACACCGTCAACCCGAAAGGCGCCGCTGTCAAGCTCGCTCATAGCGTTATAAATACAGGTGATAACGGGATGCACCAGGGCAGAAAGCAGACCCACGCTACGCTCCAGATTCACGATGCGCGGCAGGGTGATTTCGCTGCTGGTCAAGCCGCAGAGCTGCTGATTCAGAACGGCGATAAAGGCGGAAAGCTCCTCCTGGGACAGGGAAAGCTCGGTATAGACCGTTCCCGTTTTTACCGTTCCGTCCGAGAACACCATCACCAACACCAGAGAATGCTCGTCTAAATAAGCAGACTCAAAGCGAGAGACGGTTGCCTGGGCGGTGGAGGGCTTAAAGGCGATGCCCGCATAGTTGGTGAAGCGGGAAAGGAGCCGCGAGGCGTCCTCTAAAATTCTGTCAAGCTCACCCATTTTCCGCTGAAGCGTGCGATTGATTTGCTCAAGCTCCATAGAGGTCATACGGTACTGCTTCGCCAGGGAGTCCACGTAGAAGCGGTAGCCAAGCTCGGTTGGCACTCGGCCTGCCGAGGTGTGAGGCTGCTCCAGGTACCCCATGCTCTCTAACTCCGCCATTTCGTTACGGATGGTGGCAGAGGAGCAGGTTAACTGCTGATTGGAAAGGAGAGATTTAGAGCCTATTGGCTCTCCGTACAGCACGTGCGCCTCTACGATGGCCTTCAAAATCAGCCGCTTTCTTTCGCTTAATCCTTGCTCGCTCAAGACGCCTTCCCTCTCTTTCTTCGTTTTGGTTTTAGCACTCTCGACCCGAAAGTGCTAACCGCATTATTAGAGTACCACTTTCCTGCTCAGATGTCAATAGCCGTGGCTTACTTTTTTGTGAACAAACTGTTAATTTCAATTTTTGCGCCCTTTTTTGGCTTTTTTCTTTCTTATTTTTGGCAGGGGGCTGAAAAATAATTCTTGACAGGAAAGTAAAATTATTATATAATGTAAGGTGTAGTAATCTATCGGACAAGAATAAAAAGGGGCTTTTGTTTCGCTCCCCTTGCGATTTCTCGTCCGTTGAGTCGGCTTTCTCAAGGAAAAAGGGACGGTGGCTGACGCCCTTGGCGGCTTTCCGCCATAGAGGCTCTCCCCATCACCGCGGCGCCCTGCCGCGTTTAATAGCTTGCCTTTTCAGTGGATGCCGACAGTGCTATATTCTAAAAAACGGCAGCGGCGGCGCACTCGCCCTGCTTGCCTACGTCAAAAAAGAAAGAAGGAGGTTATTATGAACGAGTGGTTATTCGCATTAATCGGCGCCGTTGTGGGCGTGGTGCTGGCACTGGTTATCGGTGCTATCGCTAAGCACCGCCATCGCAAGGAGCTGGAATCCGCGCAGCTGCAGGCAAAGAAGATTTTGTCTGATGCTATTAAGGCTGCCGCCGATACGAAAAAGGAAGCCCTGCTTTCCACCAAGGAAGAAATCCTGGTAATGAAAACAGAGGCCGAAAACGAGCTGAAGGAACGCCGCAAGGAGGTTTCCCGTCAGGAGCGCAGAATCGCGCAAAAGGAAGAAAACCTGGATGCCAAGACCGAGGCCTTGGAGCAAAAGGAAAGCAACCTACAGAGAAAGCAGCAGGAGGTGGAGGCGCTTCACGTTAAGACCAATGAGGCTCTGCAAAAACAGATAGAGGCGTTGGAAAAGATTTCTCACTGCTCCGCAGACGAGGCGAAGGCTGAGCTGCTGACCCGTATGGAGAGCGAGATTTCTCACGAAACTGCCCAGAAGCTGGCAGAATACGAGAGCCGCTTCCGCGAGGAGTCTACCGAGAAGGCAAGAGAAATTCTCTCTACCGTTATTCAGCGCTGTGCCGCTGATCACGTCAGCGAGATTGCCATTTCCGTTGTTCCCCTGCCCAACGAGGACATGAAGGGACGCATCATTGGCCGCGAGGGCCGCAACATCCGCGCCATCGAGCAGTTAGTGGGCGTTGAGCTGATTATTGACGACACCCCCGAGGTTATTACCGTTTCGGGCTTTGACCCCATTCGCCGTGAAACCGCGCGACTGGCGCTGGAAAAGCTGATTGCTGACGGCCGTATTCATCCCGCCCGCATTGAGGAAATGGTAGAAAAGGCGCGCCGCGAGGTGGATTCCACCATCAAGCAGGCAGGCGAAAAGGCGGTATACGAAACGGGTGTTCACGGCTTGAACCCCGAGCTTATCAAGCTCCTTGGCAGATTGAAGTACCGTACCAGCTACGGACAGAACGTGCTGCGGCACTCCGTTGAGGTTTCGCTTCTTGCCGGTATGATGGCAGACGAAATCGGCGTTGACCGCACCCTGGCAAGAAGAGCGGGACTGCTTCACGATATCGGCAAGGCTCTGACCCAGGAGGCCGAGGGCTCTCACATTCAGCTGGGCGTCGAGGTTGCTAAGAAGTATCACGAAAACAAGGAAATCATCCATGCCATTGAGGCACACCACGGTGACGTGGAGCCCAAGACACCCTTGGCGTTCCTGATTCAGGCGGCAGACGCTATTTCCGCCGCCCGTCCCGGTGCGCGCCGTGAGGATATGGAAAATTACATCAAGCGCTTGCAGAAGCTTGAGGAAATTGCAGGCGAGTTCGAGGGTGTTGATAAGACCTTCGCCATCCAGGCAGGCCGTGAGGTTCGCATTATGGTGAAGCCCGAGGTTATCAGCGATGACCAGATGACCATTCTCGCCCACGAAATTGCCAAGAAGATTGAGGCGGAGATGGAATATCCCGGACAAATCAAGGTAAATCTGATTCGGGAAAGCCGCACCGTCGACTACGCAAAATAAAACCAACGGGAACAGACCGTCTTCGGTTTGTTCCCTCTTTTTTAGACCGGAGAAGAGCATTTTTCTTCCTTTTATTTCTGACCGTTAGAAAGGCTTTCGCTATGCTTCGTATTATGGCCATCGGGGACGTGACCTCCCCTGCCGCGGCACTCTGGCTTTCCTCCCGTTTATGGGAGGTGCGCCGTCAGCACAGTATTGATTTGCTTTTGGTAAATGCCGAAAACGCCGGCTTTATTATGGGTCCCTCCGCCGACAGCGCCAAGCGGCTGTTGGAGGGCGGGGCGGACGTGTTGACGGGCGGCAACCATATGCTGCAAAATTTTTCTCTTCACAAGACCTTGGAGGAGAACCCCCGTATTCTTCGCCCCATCAACTACCCTGCCGCCGCCCCCGGGCTTGGCTACACGGTGGTGGATGCCAAGGGCTACCGTGTGCTGGTGCTGAACGCCTTGGGGCGCGTGCATATGGACACCTTGACCGACTCCCCCTTTACGGCGATAGACGCCGCCCTGCAAAGGGAAAAGGGCAGATATGACGTGGCTGTTCTGGATTTTCACGCCGAGGCGACGGGCGAGAAGCTTGCCATCGGGCATCATTTAGACGGCAGGGTTGCCGCCGTATTCGGCACCCACACCCACGTTCCCACGGCAGACACCAAAATTCTCCCCAAGGGAACGGGCTACGTCAGCGACCTTGGTATGTGCGGCGCTGACGGCGGCATTATCGGGATGAGCGCGGAAAGCGTGCTTCATCGATATTTGACCTCCCTGCCGGGTAAATTCCAGGCGGCAGAGGGGCCGATGTATGCCGATGCCGTTATTTTCACGGTGGACGAGGCAAGCGGCAGCGCCAAGGCGGTAGAAAGAATTCGGATAGACTAAAGACAGGGATAGAGGACGGGCATTCCGTTTTCTATCCCTTTTTCTTTGCCTCGGAAAACAGAAAAGAAAAAGACACGTTTTGCAGGACGCCTGCATACAATGGTACCAAAAGGGCTCTTGCCCTTGGCTAACCGTAAGAAAGGTCTATAATGATGAAAAGCCAATCCATATGCAAAATTATTGGCGTTTCCGTTTTGGCTTTTGGATTTGGCATTTTGATTTCCTTCTTTTTACCCGAAACCGTTCTGGTGGTGTTAGAGGCAATCGTTATCGTTGCCGTGGGTGTTTTGTTCTTTCTGCATAAATAGCTTTTGATTTTTACTTAAAGGGGGCATTTCATTGAAAATTATCGTTCTTCGTCCGCCTGCCATCTTCAAGCCGCTTTTGCGGCGCATCTTCTGCCGACGGGCAAAAAAGACCCGTTGAGGCTTTTGGGGCTGTCTTTTATCAGGCAGCCCTTTTTTCTCTTGCTTTTTGGCTTGACTTGTGCTATACTATCCGCAAGGATAGGCGCTATGCGACTCTTCGCCCAATGAAAAGAGCGTTTCTTGGCGCATACAAGAAAAAAGGAAGGTATCCATATGAAGCTTCAATTTGATAATATACAAAATCCCCAGGCAGACCCTTTTATTTTCGAGGACGAGGGGCGCCTTTATTTGTACGTGACGGGAAAGACGGGAATCACCGCCTTTTCCTCGGATTCTCTTTTCGGTCTTTGGAAGGACGAGGGCATCGTCTGCCAGATGGAGGGCAAGGAGGATTTCTGGGCGCCCAGCGTCATTCGCTTAGAGGACGGATATTATATGTATACCTCCTTCAACACGATCGGCGAGGAATTTTCCGAGTTTATGGTGGTAGCGAAGGCAGATAACCCCCTTGGCCCCTTCACGGTACAAAAGCAGCTGTACCCGCGCTTCTCCATTGACTCTCACGCCGTCAAGAACGAGAACGGTCTTTTCCTCTTCTATGCGGAAAACAGCACGGAGGGTCAGCGCATCGGCACCCGCATTTACGTGGACCGTATGCTCACCCCCGACACCCCTGCCAACCTTTGCCGTGAGTTGGTGGTGCCTACGATGGACGAGGAAATTTTCAAATACAAGCCCGAGGAGCCGCGCCAGTGGCACACCTTAGAGGGGCCCTTCTATTTTAAGGAGGGAGATTACCACTATCTGATGTACAGCGGCGGCTGCTACCAGAATGACACCTATCATATTGGCTACGCCGTTGCCCATTCCGAGGAAAGCGACCTTACCAAGCTGACCTTTGAAAAGGTAACGGGCAAGGACGGCATTTTCGACCCTGTTCTCTTCCAGAACGAGGTGGAGGAGGGCGTCGGCCATCATAGCGTTATCAAGTGGCAAGGCGAATACTACGCCATTTACCACGGGCGCGACAGAGAGGACGGAGCTGTCAGAACCGCCCGTGTTTGCCGTCTGCTTGTGAAGGACGGACGCATTACGGCGGAGCGTATGTAAGCCTTTTTTGTGAAAAACGCAAAATTTCCCGATATTTTCGCTTTTGCTATTGACAAATTGCATATTTTCCTGTATAATGCTTAGTAATATGATTTGAAGGAAGGTGAGAGTCACAACATGGACGCGGACAGTAGTGATACGAACTGTAACACGACGATTTTTACTTTGTCGGCTAAAGCCGTCTATTTATATGCATATCTTTCATAAATAAGGCATTTCCCTCCTTACCCGGTAAGAGAGGGGTATGCCTTTTTGTCGTTTTACTGTTTTATATCAAAACCGCATTTGCGGTCACACATAGGAGATTATCATGAACACCATCAGCACAATTCTTGTTATCGTGCTACTTATTTTATTTTCCGCATTTTTCTCTGCCTCTGAAACGGCATTCTCTTCCTTGAACAAGACCAGACTCAAGGATATGAGCGAAAAGGGCTCAAAGGGTGCCGCTAAGGCGTTGGCGCTGTCTGAAAAATATGACAGACTGCTTTCTACCATTTTAATTGGTAACAACATCGTGAACATCGCCGCCGCTTCCTTGGCCACCGTGCTTTTCGTGAAGCTGTTGAATTTCGGCGATAGCCTGGGCACCACCCTTTCTACCGTTGTTCTGACGGTGGCGGTCTTGATTTTCGGAGAAATTTCTCCCAAGACCATTGCCAAGGAATCCCCTGAGCGCTTTGCCATTGTGGCAACCCCCTTTATCCGCTTCTTTATGCTGCTTCTCTTCCCCTTGGTGGCGCTCTTTTCCCTTTGGAAGAAGCTACTTTCCCTTGTCTTTAAGAACGGTGAAAGCCGCACCCTGACCCAGGATGAGCTTTTGCTTCTGGTAGAGGAGGTTGCCGAGGAGGGCGGTATTGACGAGGAAGAGGGCAAGCTTTTGCACAATGCCCTGGAATTTACCGACCGCAACGTGGAGGGTATTCTGACGCCCCGCGTTGAGCTCGAGGCGGTATCCACGGAAGCCACCAAGGAGGAGATTGCCTCCGTCTTTACCGACACGCGCTACTCCCGTATTCTCGTGTACCGCGAGAATATCGACAACATTGTGGGCGTTATTCACCAGAAGGACTTTTACACGGGAACGGGCGTTTCCGAAAAGACCTTAGAGGAGCTGATGACCGAGCCTGTATTTGTGCCCAAATCTATGAAAATCAGCGTGCTTCTCCGTATGCTGCAAAAGAGCCAATCCCATATTGCGGTAGTCGGCGACGATTACGGCGGCACCTTGGGTATCGTGACAATGGAGGATATCTTAGAGGAGCTGGTTGGCGAAATCTGGGACGAGCATGACGAGGTGGTGGAAACCATCACCAAGATTGACGAAAACACCTACCGTGTAGACGGCGGTGTCAACTGGTATGAATTCTGCGAAACCTTCGGCATTGACAGCGACGAGGACAACACCCTGACGGGTTGGGTAATGAGCAAGCTGGGCGCCGTTCCCAACGAGGGCGACTCCTTCGTGGACGGTAACCTGTCTGTAACCCTGCTGCTGACCGATGAGCGCCGTGTTGCCAAGGCGCAGATTACCATTCTTCCCGACGAGGACGAGGACGAGGGCGAGGATAAGCCCTTTAAGCTCTTCAAGAAGTCCGATGACGAGGACTGATAACAGCAAAAAGCGGGTTGTCTCATTTGAGGCAGCCCGTCTCTTTTTGCGACAAGGAAGGCGCAAAAAGAGACATTTTCGTTGAAGAACAACAAACAAAGAACAGACCCGGCGAAAAAGTTGGATTTGTTTTCGAAAAAGTGCAGGAATTTCGCAACCTTCTGTGGAGCAAACATCTTCGAGCATACCTTCCGTCCCGGAGCGATGCTCACAA
>JAFTSW010000076.1 GCA_017467085.1 Clostridia bacterium
ACCCACGGGACCCATTTATGGGTAGTAAGTAACAGTTGCATGGCTGGCAGGCCAATCTAAAGCGCACTTGTGCGCCGCCAGTAATATTTAGGGCTATGCCCGAAAATGAAATACCCCCCGTTATACGGGGGGATTTTTATTCGCGTCTGAGGGCAGGGAAGCGCAAGCAATCTCTTTGATATAGCCCCCTGCAAGAAATATTTTCAAAAAACATTGTAATTTTCTTTGATTTGTGCTAAAATAAACTGTATAATGGCTTTTTATGGGCAAAAACGGGAAGGGAGGCAACCAAAATGGTAGAAATCACAAGCGTGGAAAAGGATTCCCTGGCGGAAAAGGCAGGAATCAGAGAAGGCGACATTCTTGTAGCCTTGAACGGCAACGCTATCAAGGACGTATTGGACTACCGCTTTTATCTTGCCTGCCGTCACCTGTCTGTTGCCGTTACCAGAGAGGGCGAGAGCCTTTCCTTTCTCATTCGCAAAAGAGAGTATGACGACATCGGGCTTTCCTTTGAAACGCCCCTGATGGATAAAAAGCATTCCTGCCGCAACGGCTGTATCTTCTGCTTTATAGACCAGCTGCCCAAGGGCTTGCGGGACACCCTCTATTTCAAGGATGACGATGCCCGTCTGTCCTTTCTCCACGGCAACTATATCACCTTAACCAATCTGACGGATGAGGATGTGAACCGCATTATCAAAATGCGCTTTTCCCCCATCAATATTTCCGTACATACCACCAACCCCGACCTGCGTGTCGCCATGATGCGGAACAAGCGGGCAGGTGAGGTTTTGCGGTATATCGAGCGCTTAGCCGCCGCAGGGCTCACCCTTCGGGCGCAAATCGTGCTGTGTCGCGGCGTCAATGACGGCGAAGAGCTGACGCGCACAATGAAGGATTTAACCGCCTATATACCTGCCTTGGATAGCGTGTCCATCGTGCCCGCAGGGCTGACACGGTACAGGGACGGGCTCTATCCTCTGACCCCCTACACGCCCAAGGAGTGCGCCGCGGTGGTAGAGCAGGTAGAGGCGTTTGCCGAAAAGTGCCTTGAAAAATACGGTAGCAGGCTGTTTTACGCCGCGGACGAGCTGTACGTCAAGGCGGGGCTTCCCGTGCCTGCCGAGGAGGCGTACGAGGAATACCCCCAGATTGAAAACGGCGTAGGGCTCTTGCGCTCCTTGGAGGAGGAGCTGGACGGGGCGCTGGCGCTGGCAAGGGAGGACGGAGAGGAAATTCCTCCTCGACGTGTGTCCGTTGCCACGGGGCTTGCCTCCTACGGCCTTCTTTCCCGTATAGCGGAGAAGGTGACGGCGGCGTTCCCCTCCTGCCAAATTGCGGTATACCCCATTGAAAACAAATTCTTCGGTGAGCATATCACCGTGTCGGGACTTCTGACGGGTAAGGATATGGCGGCGGCGCTCTCCGACAAGGACTTAGGCGAAGCGCTCCTCATTCCCCGTGCCTCCCTGCGAAGCGAGGGGGACCTCTTCCTTTGCGGTATGTCCTTGGATGCGCTGGCAGCTCGGCTGAAAACCCCCGTTTTTCCCGTAGAGAATGACGGCTTTGCCCTGCTTGACGCCCTTTTGGGGCGGTAACCCTCGGCGGACGGAAGCCAATATGACAAGAAAGAGAGGTTAACATTATGTCTAAACCTATTGTTGCCATTGTAGGGCGCCCCAACGTGGGAAAAAGCACCCTGTTCAATAAGCTTATCGGCGAGCGTCGCTCCATCGTGGAGGATACCCCGGGGGTTACCCGTGACCGTATCTACGGTGAGTGTGAGTGGCGCGGCAGAACCTTTATCGTGGTGGATACGGGCGGTATCGAGCCCAAAACCGACGATATCATTCTTTCCCAGATGCGGACGCAGGCGCAAATCGCCATCGAATCTGCCGACGTTATTATTTTTATGTGCGACATCCGCGCAGGGCTCTTGGCCGATGACCGCGATATTGCCGTGATGCTGAAAAAAAGCGGCAAGCCCGTGGTGCTGTGCGTCAATAAGGCGGACAAAATCGGCGACACCCCCTTGGAGTTTTACGAGTTTTTCGAGTTGGGCTTTGACCGTGAGCCTATTGCCCTTTCTTCTCTCCACGGAAGCGGTAGCGGTGACGTGTTGGATGCCGTTTTGGAGAGCTTTCCCGAGGAGCCCGAGGAGGAAGAGGACGGGGACGTTATCCGTGTCGCCGTTATCGGTAAGCCCAATGCGGGCAAGTCCTCGCTCATCAATAAGATGCTTGGCGAGGAGCGCTTGATTGTGTCGAATATCGCGGGTACCACGCGGGACGCGGTGGATACGATGCTGGAGAACGAGCATGGGCGCTTCAGCCTTATCGACACCGCAGGCATTCGCCGCTCCTCGAAAATCGAGGACAAAATTGAAAAGTACAGCGTTCTGCGCGCCCGTATGGCGGTGGAGCGTGCCGACGTCTGTCTGATTATGATTGACGCGGCAGAGGGCATCACCGAGCAGGATGAAAAAATCGCGGGGATTGCCCACGAGGCAGGCAAGGCGTCCATCATCGTGGTGAACAAGTGGGACAGCATCGAAAAGGACAATAGCTCCGTCAACCAGTTCACCAAGAAAATCAAGGGGGCGCTTGCCTATATGGACTATGCGCCCGTGGTGTTCGTTTCCGCCTTGACGGGACAGAGAATCAATACCCTCTACGATTGGATTAAGCGTGTCAGAGAGGCGTCCTGTATGCGTGTCAGCACGGGTACCCTTAATGAGCTTCTGGCGGCGGCAACCGAGAAAACCCAGCCCCCCTCCGACAAGGGCAAGCGGCTGAAAATCTACTATATGACCCAGGCGGCCGTCACACCCCCCACCTTCGTTATCTTCTGCAACAGCATCGAGCTGTTCCATTTTTCCTACCAGCGGTACCTGGAAAACTGTCTGCGTGAGTCCTTCGGCTTCGTGGGAACGCCCATCCGACTTTCCCTGCGTCAGAAGGGCGATTGAGGCGCCTCTCGCCAGAAAGGAAAAGCAATGTTTATCGATAAAGTTACTATCAGCATACGGGCAGGGGACGGCGGCAACGGCGCCATCTCCTTTCACCGTGAAAAATTCGTGTCCGCAGGCGGCCCCGACGGGGGCGACGGCGGCAGAGGCGGCAACGTGGTCTTTCGCATTGACGAGGGCTGCAACACCCTCTTGTCCTTCCGCTATCACCGCAAGTTCGCCGCTGAAAACGGCGAAAACGGCAAGGCAGGGAAGAAGCACGGCAAAAACGGAGAGGACGTGGTTATCTCCGTCCCCCGCGGTACCCTGCTGAAGGACGCCAAAACGGGAAAAATTCTCTACGATATGTCCTCCTCGGAGGAGGACTATATAGCCGCCCACGGCGGCAGAGGCGGCTGGGGCAATCGCCACTTCGCCACCCCCACCAGACAAATCCCCCGCTTTGCCAAAAACGGCACCAAGGGCGAGGAAAAGGAGCTTTTGCTGGAATTGAAGATGCTGGCGGACGTGGGGCTTATCGGCTTCCCAAGCGTGGGTAAATCCTCTATCCTGGCGGCCATCTCCGCCGCCCGTCCCAAGATTGCCGCCTATCATTTCACCACCCTTTCACCCAACCTTGGCGTTGTGTCCCTTGGCGAGGGCAAGGGCTACGTGGCGGCGGATATCCCCGGGCTCATCGAGGGCGCCTCGGAGGGCCTTGGCCTTGGGCACGATTTTTTGCGCCATATTGACCGTTGCCGTCTGCTTTTGCACGTGGTGGATATCTCGGACGAGGAGGGGAAGGACCCCATCGCCGATATGCAGAAAATCAATGCGGAGCTTGCCCTGTATAGCGCCGCCTTGGCAGAGCGCCCCCAGATTGTTGTCGCCAATAAGTGCGATGCGGTGCTGTGGGAGGAGGAGTCCTTCGTCCGTGCGTTTGACGCCTACGTAAGAGAAACCACGGGCAGGGCACCCCTCTACGTTTCCGCCGTAACGGGTGAGGGCATTGAGGAGCTGAAGCACGCCGTTGCCAAGGCGTTGCAGGAGCTGCCGCCCTTATTGGTCTACGAGCCCGAAATCTCCCCCGAGGAGGCAGTGCGCGTGGACCCCACCGAAACGCAGATTACCCTGCGGGACGGCGTTTACTACGTGGAGGGCGATTGGATTTTCAATCTGATGGGTCAAATCAACTTCGACGATTATGAATCCCTCAACTTCTTCCAGCGTGTCCTGCAAAAGCGGGGCGTCTTTGACAAGCTCCGTGAGGCAGGCATTGCCGAGGGGCAAACCGTCAATATGTACGACTTTGAGTTTGAATTTATGAACTGATTTTCCGAACGGGCTGTCTCATTTGAGACAGCCCGTCTCATTTTGCGTCAAGAAAGGCGCAAAATGAGGAAATTTTCGAAGAAAATTTGTGCGTTTGTTTCGCTTTTCGTCAAAAGTGAAACGAACAGGGGCAAAAAAAGGAGCCGAAACGGCGCACCTGCTTTATCACAGGTCGCCGTTTCGGCTCCTTTTTAGTGTCTCACGAAATAGTGAGACAGCCCCTTCTCTTGCAAAAAAGCGTAAAAGCCGCTTTTTGCGGCTTTTGGACTTGACAAAGGCGGCTTTCTTTGCTACAATACAAGCGAAATCCCGCGAAAAAATCAATCAAAAGAGGTTATGAATATGGATTTTACGCAAAGAAGCCAAAAGGCAGACCTGTCCTTTGCTATTTTAAGCGACCTGCATATGACCCACCGCGGCGAGGGCTTGCAAAAGCTTTCCCAGTACATGGCGCTCTTCTCCAAGGTGACGCCCCAAATTGACGCCCACGTGTTTGCGGGCGACATCGTGTACCAGATTGACCTTTCGGGCGGCGGTACCTGCGAAACCCTGTATCACGAGCCCTATGATTATCTGAACGCCGCTATTGCCCGTTACGCCCCCGATACTCCCGTGCTGTACGCCATCGGTAACCACGAGTATCCCCAGCATAACCCCGACCCCGTTATCACCAAGGCGGCCCGTGCGCTCTGGGAGGAGAAGATGGGTATGCCCCTTCGCCTGCACCGTGAAATCAACGGCTACCACTTTATCACGGTGGATATTGCCGACTACCGCTGTGCGGTGGGCGAGGAAGCCGAAAAGTGGGCAATGAAGGAAATAAGACGGGCGCTTGCCGCCTCGGAGGATAAGCCCGTTTTCGTTGTCTACCATCCCCCTGTTCAAAACACGGTAGAGGGAAGCCGCGGCGCCTGCCATAGCCAGAAATTTGCCAAATTCCTGCTTTCCAACCGCCGTATCTTCAATATCTGCGGTCACCTGCACGACCCTGCCCAGTCCCCCTGCGCTATCTGGCAAAGAAGAAACGGCGCCACGATGCTGCACGCGCCTATGTCCGCCGTTGGCTACGTCAACGTCCGCAGAAGCCGCGCGGGTCAGCTGCCCAAGCTGGATTCCAGCCAGGCGCTCTACTGCGAGGTGTTCGGCTCCCGTATCCTAGTACATAAAATTGATATCCTGGAGGGCAAGGAGCTTGGCGAGCCCTGGGAGATTGATGTGCAAGGCGAGCAGTATTACACCGATAGCCGCATCCGTGCCTCCCGTGCCCCCGCCTTCCCCGTAGGCACCAAGATTAAGGCAAAGGAGGCGCCCGGCGGTGTCGCCTTCACCTTCCCCAAGGCGTATACCCCCGTCACCCCTCACAACGATGACGCAGAGGTCCCCTACTACCGCTTTACCTTCTTCAGGAAGGGCGAGGATACTCCCGTTGAAACGCTGGTATGGCACGCCGATTTTTACGCCGCCGACCCTGCCGCCACCTTTGCGGACACCGTCAAGGTGTCCCTGCCCGTAGGGGAATATCGGGTAAAGGTACAGCCCATTTCCTACTTCGGTAAGGTGGGCAGAGGCATTTTTGCCCATGTCACCGTCAAGGCGTGCGAGCCTGCGCCCGCTCTGCGTCTGGAGGACCCCGACCTCTTCCCGATTCTGTAAAAAAACGCAAAAATCGCATTCCGAGAACGCAAAGGATATTCCTTTGCGTTCTTCCTTTTTATGGCATAAAATCCACAGTCTGGAAGAGAAAAAGGGTTTTGTCCTTTTTTGTCGGCGCCCAAGAGCAAAAAAACCGAAAAAAATTTGAAAAAAAGCGTTTTTTTGAGGATTTGCTCTTGCTTTTATGAAAGAAATATAATATAATTAGTATGAATAAGTTTATATCCGCAAGGAAACGGAAAGGAAAAAGGACTTTATGAAAATTTTGGTTATCAACGCGGGAAGCTCCTCCTTGAAGTATCAGCTTTTTGATATGGATAAGGACTTGGTTCTTGCGAAGGGTATTTGCGAAAGAATCGGCATTGAGGGAAGCTCTCTGACCCACAAGCGCCCCGGCAAGGAAAAGTATTTCGTGGAGCAGCCCATCAAGAATCACGATGAGGCGATTGCCTTGGTTATGGCAACGCTGACGGACAAGGAGCTTGGCGTTATCGCAGATATTGCTGAGATTGACGCTGTCGGTCACCGCGCGGCGCACGGCGGCGCGGAGCTTTCGGGTGCCGTACTGGTCAGCGAGGAAATCCTCCGCTACCTGGAATCCATCGTGGAGTTGAACCCCCTGCACGGACCGCCCACTATCGCAGGTATGCGCGCCTCTATGGCGGCTATGCCCGGCAAGCCCAACGTGGTGCTGCCCGACACGGCGTACTATTTCACGATGCCCAAGAAGTCTTACGTATATCCGATTCCCTATGAATACTATGAAAAGTACCGGGTAAGAAAATACGGCTTCCACGGTACCTCCCACCGCTATGTTTGCGGACGTGTGGCAGAAATCCTCGGCAAGCCTTTAGACTCCTTGAAGATTATCACCTGTCACATCGGCTCGGGCTCCTCTATCACCGCCACGATGTACGGCAAGGCAGTAGACACCTCCATGGGCTTTACCCCCCAGGATGGCGTGCCTATGGGAACCCGTTCGGGCGCCCTTGACCCCACCGTGCCCACCTTCCTGATGAAGAAGTGCGGTATGACCCCCGAGGAGGTTGAGAAGGTGCTGAACAACGAGTCGGGATTGCTTGGCGTTTCGGGACTGTCCAGCGACTGTCTGAAGGTTCTGAACGCAGGCCTGGCAGGGGACGAGCGTGCCCAGCTGGCTATGGACATTCTCTACCAGAGCGTGAAGAAAATCGTCGGCTCCTATATCGCTGAGATGAACGGGGTAGACGTTATCGTCTTTACCGCGGGCATCGGCGAAAACGATAAAATCGTGCGCGCCAACATCTGCCGCGACCTGGACTTCCTCGGCATCTCGATGGACGAGGCGGCAAACGATGCCGCGCAAAGAGGCGAGTTCGCCGATATCACGGCGAAGGATTCCAGAGTGAAGCTTCTCGTTATCCCCACCGATGAGGAGAAGATGATTGCTATGGAAACTGCCCGTCTGACCCAAGCTCAATGAAAAAAATAAAATAAAATAAAAGATATACGAAAGGGAACACAACTATGCAATCTGCTTACGAAATCAAAAAAGCCATCTGCGAAGTCGGACACAAGCTTTATGACAAGGGCTTCGTTGCCGCCAATGACGGTAACATCTCCGTAAAGGTGAACGACAACGAGTTCTACTGCACCCCTACGGGCGTTTCCAAGGGCGACCTGACTCCCGATATGATTATCCGCATCGACGGAACGGGCAAGAAGATTGAGGGCAAGCTGAACCCCTCCTCCGAAATCAAGATGCACCTTCGTGTGTACAAGGAGCGTCCCGACGTTGGCGCCGTTGTCCATGCCCATCCCCCTGTTGCTACCGCGTTCACGGTTGCGGGCGTTGAGCTTGACCAGTACATACTGCCCGAGGCCGTTCTGACCATCGGTAACGTGCCTACCTGCGAGTACGGTACCCCCTCCACCATGGAGATTCCCGATTCTTTGATGCCCTACATCCAGAATCACGATGCGTTCCTTCTGAAGAACCACGGCGCGCTGACCGTTGGCGTTGACCTGAAGAAGGCACTGTTCGTGATGGAAGAGGTAGAATTCAACGCCAAGATTTGCAAGTACGCAAGAGAGCTTGGCGGCGTTGAGGAAATTCCCTGCGAGCAGCTGGAAAAGCTGATGGAGCTTCGCAAAAAGATGCAGATTCCCGGCCGTCACCCCGGCTGCAAGACCTGTAAGAACCTGGGCACCGAGAACTGCCGCTGCAAGGACAACCTGCACAAGGAGCAGGGTCATACCTGCACCTGCCATTCCGATGGCGGAAACGCTGACCTGGTTGCCGAAATCACCAGACGCGTTCTGGCGGCTCTGAAATAAGCAAAACCGAAAGGAACCATAACCATGGCTATCAATTGGACAGACGCTCAGATTGAAGCGGTCGTGCAGCAGGTTGTGGCAGGCATAAAGGCAGAGAAGGCGCCCGCCCGTAAAAGCTGGGATTCCGTATCCTACTGCGGGCGTCCCTTCGTTGGTGTCTACGAAAAAATGGAGGACGCCATCGCCGCCGCCGAGAACGGCTATCGCGCTGTGCGCGCTATGACCGTGGCAGAGAGGGAAAAGCTTATCACCATTATCCGTGATATGATTCGGGAGGAGGCCCCCATTATGGCAGCCCTCGGCGTTGCCGAAACGGGTATGGGCCGTGTCGAGCATAAAACCGCCAAGCATCTCTTGGTGGCAGATAAAACCCCGGGTACGGAGGACATCACCCCTACCGTCCGCACGGGTGACAACGGCTTGACGCTCACCGAAATGGCGCCCTTTGGCGTTGTGGGGTCTATCACCCCCTCCATCAACCCCAGCGAAACGGTGCTATGCAACAGCATCGGTATGATTGCGGCAGGAAACGGCGTTGTATTCAACCCTCACCCCAATGCTATTGCCACCTCAAACTATGCTATCGACCTTATTAACCGCGCCTCCCGTAAGGCAGGCGGCCCCCGCGTCCTGGTTGCCTCGGTGGTAAAGCCCACCTTGGAAAGCGCGGACGTGATGTATAAGCATCCCTCCATTCGTCTTCTGGTCTGCACGGGCGGCCCCGGCGTTGTGCGCGCGGTGCTTGCCTCGGGCAAAAAGGCGATTGGCGCAGGCGCAGGCAATCCCCCCGTTATCGTGGACGATACGGCGGACATCGCCAAGGCTGCCAAGGACATTATCGACGGATGCACCTTTGACAACAATTTGCCCTGCATTGCCGAAAAGGAGGTTTTCGCCTTCGATTCCATTGCGGATGAATTGATAAACGGTATGCTGAAAAACGGCGCCTACAAAATCAACGCCAAGCAGGCGGAGGCTCTGGCAGGCATCGTTCTGAAGGATGTGAAAAATCCCAAAACGGGCGTGATGAAAAAGGTCGTTGCCCGTGACTGTGTGGGACGGGACGCAAAGGTTCTGCTCTCCAAAATCGGCGTAACCGTTGGGGACGAGGTCAGATGTATCATCTGCGAAACCTCCTTCGAGCATCTCTTCGTGCAGGAGGAGCTGATGATGCCCATTCTCCCCATTGTGCGCGTGCACAATATTGACGAGGCTATCGAGCTTGCCGTTAAGGCGGAGCACGGCAACCGTCACACCGCGCATATGCACTCCAAAAACATTGACCACCTCTCCCGCTTCGCAAAGGCGGTGGAAACCACCATCTTCGTCAAGAACGCCCCCTCCTATGCGGGCATCGGCTTCGGCGGAGAAGGGCATACCACCTTCACCATTGCAGGCCCCACGGGCGAGGGCATCACCTCGGCAAAGAGCTTTACCAGACTTCGCCGTTGCGTGATGGCGGATAGCTTCCGCATCATTTGATTAAAAAGCGTATAGCGCAGAAAGGACATACTATGGAACTGAATTCTCAGCAGGTGGAAAGCATCGTGCGGAAAATTCTTGGCGAAATGGGCGGCACCTCCGCCTCTGCGGGCGGCCCTCTGCCCAAAACCGCCAAGGTCGCTATGCTGACCGCCGCCAAGCACATCGAGGTCAAGGAATTCCCCATTCCCACCCTTGAGGATGATGATATTCTCGTCAAGGTTGAGGGCTGCGGCGTCTGCGGCACCGACGTGCACGAATGGAAGGGCGACCCCTTCGGTCTGATTCCCGTTGTGCTGGGTCACGAGGGAACGGGCGAGGTTATTGCCCTGGGTAAAAACGCAAAATTCGATACGGCAGGCAACCCCTTGAAGGTGGGAGATAAAATCGTTACCTCGGTTATCTCCTGCGGCGAGTGCCAGATTTGCCGTAACCACCCCGCCAACACCAACCTCTGCGATAAGCAGGGCGTGTTCGGACTCATCGGGCATAACGATGCCCAGCCTCTGAACGGTTGGTTTGCAAGCCACCTTCTCATCCGCGCCAAGGGAGCCACCTATTTCGTGGTGAACGATTTGGACTTGCAGGAGAGAATGCTGCTTGAGCTTGCCTGCGTCTGTGTGCACGCCTTGAAGCGCGCAAACGGTACGGGGCTGATGAACTTCAACACCAAGGTGTTGATTCAGGGTCTTGGCCCTGTGGGTCTTGTGATGATTGCCGTGCTTCGCGCGGCAGGCATTAACCACATCATTGCCGTAGACGGAACGCCTATGCGTCTGGAAATGGCAAAGAAGCTGGGCGCCAAGACCATCGTGAACTTCCGTGAGCTGACCACACTGGACGAGAGAGTGGCAAAGGTCAAGTCGGTTACCAACGGCATTGGCGCGGACTTCGCCTTCCAATGCACGGGCGCTCCCGCAGCCGCCGCCGACATTTATTCCTACATCCGCCGTGGCGGTGGACTTTGCGAGATGGGCTTCTTCGTCAATAACGGAGAATATTCCGTCAACCCCCACTTCGCTATGTGCAATAAGGAAATCAACCTGGTTGGCTCCTGGGATTACAGTGCTGACGATTATCCCACCACGATGGCATTCCTGCGTCAGGCAAGGGAAATGAACATTCCTATCAAGGAATTGATTACCCACTCCTTCCCCTTAGAGGAGTTGAACGAGGCTATGGAGGTCAACGTAGCACAAAAGGGCATCAAGATTTGTTACGTAAATCGCGATTAAGACAGAAAGGAACCTTGGAAAATGGCACTTGGAATGATTGAAGTATACGGCTTTGCCACTTCCATCGTGGTTGCCGACAAGGCGGCCAAGGCCGCCGACGTCAAGGTCGTCGCGATTGACAAAAATAAGCCCGCCAACGGCGATAGCGCCGAGGTACCGCTGGTTATGGTCGTGAAGGTTGAAGGGGACGTAGCCGCCGTAGAGTCTGCCGTAGAGGCAGGTGTCGCGGAGGCAAAGCAGAGAGGGCTTTATATCACCTCTCGCATTATATCCCGTCAGTCGGAGGACGTAGAGTGGTTCGCGCATCTATCCGCCCTTGGCAAAGACAAATTGCGTTAAAAAAATTAAAATAAAAATTAAATTACATAAGGAGAAACACAACAATGATGGAAGCACTTGGAATGGTAGAAACCAGAGGTTTGGTCGCAGCAATTGAGGCAGCCGATGCAATGGTAAAGGCTGCAAACGTCGTTCTTATCGGCTCCGAGAAAATCGGCTCCGGCTTGGTATCCGTGATGGTTCGCGGCGACGTTGGCGCCGTAAAGGCAGCCGTTGAGGCTGGCTCCTCCGCCGCTGCAGGTCTTGGCGAGGTTATCGCTACTCACGTAATTCCCAGACCCCATGCTGACGTGGAAAAGCTTCTTCCCAGCATTAAGTAAGAAGACCTATGACGAAGCAAGCAATCGCCTTACTCGAGGTGCAGTCTATGGTTGCCGCCATTGCCGGGCTTGACGCTATGGTAAAAGCGGCAAACGTAGAGCTGATTCACGTTGAAAAGCGTCTGGGCGGGCGGCTTGTAACAGTTGTCGTTCAAGGCACCGTATCCGATGTCACCGCGGCCTCCGAGGCAGGAGCTGCGGCGGCAGCGGAGGTGGGGAAGGTCAAGCTGTGCGAAGTAATAGCCCGACCTCACGCAGAGGTAATGAAATTTCTGACAACAGGTTAACCCCGCGTTCAAGGGTTGAACGCTCAAATATGTATTCTATTAAAACAGGAGGATATACAAATGGAAGCACTTGGAATGGTAGAAACCAGAGGCTTGGTTGCCGCAATCGAGGCAGCTGATGCAATGGTAAAGGCAGCAAACGTTATCCTTATCGGCTCCGAGAAAATCGGCTCCGGTTTGGTATCCGTGATGGTTCGCGGCGACGTTGGCGCTGTAAAGGCAGCCGTTGAGGCTGGCTCTGCCGCCGCTGCAGGTCTTGGCGAGGTTATCGCAACCCACGTTATTCCCAGACCCCACGCAGACGTTGAAAAGCTGTTGCCCAGCATTAAGTAATTTCCTACGAGAGTCGAGGGGGCTGTTGCTTCGGCTGCAGCCCTCCGTCCCTCACCCTTCGGAGCGTGTCTGTTTGCAAGCCAGCTATGGCTTTTGAACATATGCGTTTGGAAGCCCTTAAATTTGCCCTTTGGGCAGAATGGAGTAGAGTATGGAATACACCCAAGAAGTGATAGCAAATCTGGTTAAAAAGGTTTTGGGAGAAATGCAAGGGGACGCCCCTGCCGCCAAGGCGGACGAGGTTCCCGTTGGCATCTCCAACCGTCATATACATTTGAGTCGGGAGCACGTGGACGTGCTGTTTGGCAAGGGCTACACCCTGCAGGTGCATAAGGATTTGTCCCAGCCGGGGCAGTATGCCTGCAAGGAAACCCTCACCATCGTGGGTCCCTCCCTGCGTCCCATTGAAAACGTGCGTGTACTGGGCCCCGAAAGAAAGGCGTCCCAGGTGGAAATCTCCAAAACGGATTCCTACGTTTTGAAGGTAAAGCCCCCCGTCCGTGAATCGGGCAACATCAAGGGCTCTGCCCCCATCACCATCATTGGCCCCAAGGGCGTTGTTACCCTGGAGGAGGGCTGTATCATTGCCAACCGTCATATTCATATGTCCCTGGAGGACGGCGCTAAATTCGGCGTGAAGGACGGAGAAACGGTTACCGTAGAGGCAGAGGGTACCCGCCGCACCCGCTTCTATGACGTGCAGGTCAGAGTCAGTGACGCCTTCCGTTTGGAAATGCACGTGGATACGGACGATGCCAACGCCGTTGGTCTTTCTAACGGAAGCCTGGTTAAAATCGTTAAGGAATAAGCAGTACATACACAAAAGCAATAGATAGTAATGCCGCTTGACGGCAAAGGAAGGATAGCTTTATGTTAAAAGGAATTGTTGTCGGCAACATCGTGTCCACCAGAAAGCAGGAGGCGCTGGTTGGCTCCAAGTTCTTGGAGGTGGAAATTATCGAAAACGGAGAAAAAACGGGTAAGTACATCATCGCCGTGGATAGCGTTGGCGCCGGCATCGGTGAAACGGTGCTGTTGACCACGGGCTCCTCTGCTCGCTTGGCGCTGCAAAACCACGATGCGCCCACCGACGCCGTTGTAGTCGGTATTGTAGATTACACGATTTAAGTAAAAGGGAAGAAAAGGACTCCCAAAGAGCATCTTTTCCCTACAAAACCGGAAAGGAAACCGCAATGAATTTGCAAATCAAAGAGCTGATGCAAAAGGGCGGTATCGTCGGCAACGGCGGTGCGGGCTTTCCTGCCTACGCCAAGCTTGCCGAGGGCGCGGATACCATGCTTATCAACGCCTCGGAGTGCGAGCCCCTTTTGGAAACAGACTATATCATTCTGCGTGAGCAGATGTCCCGCGTCTTAGAGGGCGCCGCCCTGGTAATGGAGGCGGCGGATATTCCCCGCACGCTTCTTTGCTTGAAGAAGCATAACGCCGAGCGCTTAGGACTCTCCGACGGTGAGGAGCTTGCCCCCCGTATCTACGTCAAGGAATTGCCCGACGTATATCCCATCGGTGACGAGGTTGCTATGATTTACCAGGCAACGGGCAGAATTGTGCGCCCGGGTAATCTTCCCATCACCAAGGGCGTTATCGTGTATAACGTAGAAACCCTCTACAACGTGGCGCTTGCCGTGAAGGAAGGGAAGCCCGTAACCGAAAAATGGCTGACCATCGGCGGCGACGTGGAAAAGACCCTGGTTGTCCGTGCCCCCATCGGTATGCGTGTGCGTGACCTCTTTGCGATGCACGGTATCGTGGTGCCCGAGGGATACAGCGTCATTGACGGCGGCCCCTCAATGGGAAAGGTCATTCATTACAGAACGGCAACCGTCCAAACCACCACCAAGGGGCTTTTGATTTTGCCCGATTACATACCTGCCGTGGCAGGGAAGGGCGGCGATATGAAAACCCAGATTAGCCGTGCCTCCTCTATGTGCTGTCAATGCACCCGTTGCACCGATATGTGTCCGAGAAATCTTTTGGGCTATCCCCTCTATCCTCATCTGATGGTGCGTACAGCGGCATCGGTGGTAGAGGTAACCCCCGAAATGATTTTGTCGGCAAGCCTTTGCTGTAGCTGTGGCGTCTGTGAAACGGCGGCGTGCTGCCAGGGCATCTCGCCTCGCAACGTCATTCTGGAATATAAGAGTATCTTGGGCAAGAACCGTATGAAATTCGTGGGCAACGAGGACGTGACCCCCGATGAATACCGTGATAGCCGTATGATTCCCATCACGCGCTGGAAGGGGCTCTTGGGCGTCCTTCCCTATGACCGCGAGGGCATTTACAACCCCGTTCCCGTAAAGGCTACGGTGGTAGAGCTGGGTATGGGTCAGCACATTGGCGCCCCCTCGGTGCCCTGTGTAGCGGTAGGCGATACCGTCAAGGTCGGCGACCTTGTGGCAAATGCGGGAGCAGGACTTTCCGTTCCCACCTATGCCAGCATAAACGGCAGAGTCACCTACGTTGACGATAAGAAAATTATTTTGGAAGCGTAATAGCGTTTGAAGCACGAAAGGAAAAAAGACTATGATATATGCAGTTGGCGTTGTGGAGCTGAAAAGCATCGCAAAGGGCATTGAAGCCACCGATGCCGCATTGAAAAGCGCAGGCATTCGCCTGGTTTCGGCGCACCCCTCTTGCCCCGGCAAATATGAAATGATTTTCACAGGGTCCGTAGCGGACGTAACGGCAGCGTTGGACCACGTGCGCGGACGCTATGAGCAGTACATTGTGGATAGCTCCGTGATGGGTCGCATTGACGAGGCAGTCATTAAGGCGCTCTTCGGTACCCAGGTAGGCACGAGAGAGGGCTCTCTTGGCTCGGTGGAAACCTATTCCGCCGCCTCCGCCATTAAGGTGGCAGACCTTGCTGTCAAGACCTCTCGGGTGGAAATTTTCGACCTGCGTGTGTCCCGCGGTATGGGAGGCAAGGGCATCGTTCTTTTAACGGGCGAGGTAGGGGACGTGACCGCCGCCGTAGAGGCAGGCGCCGCCTATGCCGAAAAGAACGGTATGCTTCACGCCAAGAGCGTTATCGCCGCGCCCCACGCAGAGCTGTGGGAGCAGCTGTAAGCCAAAGGGCAAAAGAAACCAAAGATTTTGTGAGAAAAGGGAGATTGCGCTATGCAAGAAACCGAAACCCTGTTTACCCTTGAAAAAAGCGCGCGCATACCCAAGCTGGTAGCGGACCTTTATGACCATATGCCCGCTATCGAGTCGGATAGAGCCGTTTTGTTGACCGAAAGCTATCAGCAGACGGAGGGCTTGCCCATTATCCGCCGCCGTAGCGCCGCCTTTATGCATATTTGCAGCCATCTTCCCATCACCATTCGCCCGGGCGAGCTGGTGGTCGGAAGCAACGCCAAAACGGCAAGAGGCTGCCAGACCTTCCCCGAGTATTCCTACGAATGGCTGGAGGCAGAGTTCGACACGGTAGAAAACCGCGAGGCAGACCCCTTCACCATTGCCGAGGCAGATAAGGAAAGACTCCGCAAGGTTCATCCCTATTGGAAGGGCAAGACCACAAGCGAGCTTGCCGCCTCCATCATGGATTCCAAGGTCTATGACGTCTTTATGAACCACGGTATCTTTACCGTCGGTAACTATTTCTATAACGGCGTCGGTCATATCTGCGTGGATTACGGCAAGGTTCTGAGAATTGGCTACGAGGGCATTCGCCGTGAGGCGGAGGACGCCCTTGCTAAGCTGTCGGTAGGGGACGGCGAGCATCACCGCCGCTACCATTTCCTTCTGGCGGTTATCGAAAGCTGTAACGCCGCCATTGTATACGCCAACCGCTATGCCGACCTGGCAGAGCAAATGGCAAAAGAGGAAAAGGACCCCTTGCGCCGTGAGGAGCTTTTGCAGATTGCCGCCAACTGTCGCCGCGTTCCCGCCAAGGGTGCGGAAACCTTCTGGCAGGCGTGCCAGTCCTTCTGGTTCGTGCAGATGCTGCTGCAAACGGAGGGAAGCGGACACTCCATTTCCCCCGGGCGCTTTGACCAGTATATGTATCCTTATTATAAAAAGGATAAGGACGCGGGCAAAATCACCGTGGAGGAGGCGCAGGAGCTTCTTGACTGCATCTGGGTCAAGCTCAACGATTTGAACAAGGTGCGTGACGCCGCCTCTGCCGAGGGCTTTGCGGGCTATGGACTTTTCCAGAACCTCATTGTCGGCGGACAGGACGAAAACGGTGTGGACGCCACCAACGACCTCTCCTATATGTGCTTGGAGGCATCTATTCACGTGCGTCTGCCTCAGCCCTCCCTTTCCATTCGTGTATGGAACGGCTCTCCCCAGTCCCTGCTTCTGAAGGCGGCGTTTCTGACCCGTCTGGGGGACGGTGTGCCTGCCTTCTATAACGATGAGGTCATTATCCCCTCTATGATGTCCCGTGGCATCTCCTTGGAGGAGGCAAGAAATTACTGTATTATCGGATGCGTCGAGCCCCAGGTACCCAACCGCACCGATGGCTGGCACGATGCCGCCTTCTTCAATATGTGCCGCCCTGTGGAGCTGGTGTTCTCCAACGGTGTGGATAAGGGCAAGCAGATAGGTCCCAAAACGGGCGAGCTTTCCTCCCTTGACACCTTCGAGAAGTTCTACGAGGCGTATAAAACCCAGCAAACCCATTTTATCGAATATATGGTAAACGCCGACAACGCCGTGGACGCTGCCCACGCAACCCGTTGTCCCTTGCCCTTTGAGTCCTCTATGGTGGATGAGTGCATCAACCGAGGCTTGGCAGTCGAGGAGGGCGGCACCGTCTATAACTTTACGGGCCCCCAGGGCTTCGGCATCGCCAATATGACGGATGCGCTTTCCGCTATTCGCACCCTGGTATACGAGCAAAAGGCGTACACCCTCTGCGATTTCAAGGAGGCTATGGAAAACAACTTTGGCTTCGGCTTGACGGGTAAGGCGGCAAGCAAGGCAACCGAGGAGGTTGCGCTTGCCCTGGCCGAGGCGGGCGTTGTCTTGGACGAGGAGAAAATCCGCGCCATTTATACCTCCGTTACCACGGCGGATACTATTCCTGCCGACAAAAAGGCAAGGTACAAGAAGCTCTACGAGGATATTCACGCCCTGCGTAAGTACGGCAACGACTTAGCGGACGTAGACGCCTTCGCAAGAGATGTGGCGTATACCTATACCCGTGTGGTAGAGAAGTATAAGAACCCCCGTGGCGGTCAGTACCAGGCAGGTCTTTACCCTGTGTCTGCTAACGTGCCTCTGGGCGCGCAAACGGGCGCAACCCCCGACGGGCGCCTGGCGTACACCCCCATTGCCGACGGCGTTGGCCCTGCCTCGGGCAGAGATACCAAGGGACCCACGGCAACGGCAAACTCGGTGGCTAAGTTAGACCACGGTATTGCCTCCAACGGCACCCTCTTTAACCAGAAATTCCATCCCGCCGCTCTTTCGGGTACGGCAGGACTGATGAAATTCGTGTCCTTAATTCGTGGCTTCTTTGACCAGAAGGGAATGCATATGCAGTTTAACGTGGTCAACAGAGAAACCCTCTTGGACGCCCAGGCACATCCCGAAAACTACCGCAATCTGGTGGTGCGTGTGGCAGGCTACAGTGCCTTGTTCACCACCCTTTCCCGCTCCTTGCAGGACGATATCATCAACCGCACCGAGCAGGGCTTCTGATAAGAAGCAACATCACACTGACACAGTAAAGGAGTGCGTCGTATGGCGGAAAATGCGCTTTCCCGTGTACGGGGAAGAATATTCGACCTGCAGCGGTTTTCCGTCCACGACGGACCGGGCATTCGCACCATCGTCTTTTTGAAGGGCTGTATGTTCCGCTGTCGCTGGTGCTGTAACCCCGAGGGGCAGGAGTTTGAGCCTGTAACCCTTAAGGGGAAGGACGGCAAGGAGCGATTGGCAGGAGAGGACATTACCGCAGGCAAGGTCATGGAGCTAGTGGCACAGGATGCGCCCTACTACGCCCGTTCCGGCGGCGGCTTGACCCTTTCGGGGGGCGAGATGCTTCTGCAACCCGATTTTGCCCTGGCGCTTTTGACGCTTGCCCATCAGATGGGCATCAATACCGCCGTGGAAACCACGGGGTACGCAAGCCGGGAAACCCTGGCAAGGCTTCTGCCCGAAATCGACTACGTGCTGCTTGATATCAAGCATATGGATGCCGAAAAGCATATGAAATTTATCGGCAAGGACAATAAACGGGTGCTTGAAAACGCCGCCTTTATTGCTCGGCACGCCCATAACCTTGTGGTGCGTGTTCCCACCATTCCCACCTTCAACGATACCGAGGAGGAAATCCGCGCCATTTCCCGCTTTGCCGCCAGCCTTGACGGCGTGCAGGCGCTGCACCTTCTCCCCTATCACCGCCTCGGCTCGGATAAATATGCCGCCATCGGCAGAAGCTATCCGATGGGCGACCTTCCCCTGCTTTCGGGGGAGAGAATGCGGCGGCTCTTGGAGGTTGCTGAGGAAAGCGGCTTGCCCTGCCAGATAGGTGGATGACCCTATTTTCACGCCGCCCAAGTGACGCCGTGACAGAAAGGAATATACATACAATGGAATTACAGGATAAAATGCGTATCGTCCAGGAGCTTGTCCCCGGCAAGCAGGTGACCTTGGCGCATATCATTGCCAACCCCGACCCCGTTCTCTATAAGAAGCTGGGTCTTGACCCCAAAACCGATTACGCCAAGTCCGCTATCGGTATTCTGACGGTGTCCCCTGCGGAAACCGCCGTTATCGCCGCCGATATCGCTATTAAATCCTCTGGCGCGGACGTGGGCTTCGTGGACAGATTTACGGGCACCCTCATTATCACGGGCACCGTTTCGTCCGTAGACGCCGCTATGACGGCGATTATGGATTACGTGCAGGATAAGTTAGGCTACGCCGTTGTGGAAAAGACCCGTACCTAAGATGAAAAGACTTATTTTGATAGGGCGCGTTGCCGCAGGAAAAACCACCCTCACCCAAGCCCTTTTGGGAGAGGATATTCATTATGCAAAGACCCAAAGCATTCGGTATCTGGATACCGTCATAGACACCCCCGGTGAATACACCGAGCTTCGGCAGACCAGCGGCGCCCTGGCGCTGTACGCCTACGAGGCAGACGTGGTGGGTCTTGTACTTTCCGCCAACGAGCCTTATTCTATTTTCAGTCCCTGTCTGACCTCTATGGTCAACCGAGAGGTGGTGGGAATTGTTACGGGCATAGACAAGCCCGATGCCCGCCCCGATTTGGCAGAGTCCTGGCTGCGTCTGGCAGGCTGTGAGCGTGTGTTCCACGTCAGCTCCTATACGGGAGAGGGCATTGACGAGATATATGCATTTTTAAGTGACGATGAGGAGAAAACCGATGAGTAAGACAAAGGTTATTTGCTTTGCCAACAACAAGGGCGGAAGCGGAAAATCCACCACCTGCGCCAACGTGGGCTACGCTATGTCCCTCTTGGGCAAGCGTGTGCTTCTGGTGGACGGAGATATGCAGCTGAACCTCTCGCTTTCCTATTTTGAGGAGGAGGCGGTCTTGGAAATGGCAAAGGGCGAGAAGAACCTCTACCGCGCCATTCAAAAGCAGGAGGATTTGGCTGACTACATCATTCCCACCGCCTATGAGAACGTGGATTTAATCCCCTCCTCCACTCTGATGAGCTCCATCGAGTTTGAGCTTTTCACCAAGTGGCAGCGGGAGTTTATTCTCCGCAAGTGCTTGGAGCGTGTCAAGGCGTCGGGCAAATACGATTATATTCTGTTAGACTCTCCCCCCACTCTTGGCGGTTGGGTGATGAATATCCTCTGCGCCTCGGATTACGTCCTGGTGCCCGTGGAGGCAAGCCCCTGGGGGCTCTTCGGTCTTGCCAACCTCTTTGATTTTATGGAGGAGGTCAAGCAGATTTCCCCCACCCTGCAAACCCTCGGTATCGCCATCACCAAGGCGGACGAGCGCAAAAACTACTTTAAGCAAACGGTGGAAACCCTGTCGGAGCTTGATAGCGTTCACCTGTTCAAGAATTATATCCGTGTGGATAGCACGGTGGAATGGTCCCAGGACCGTTCTCAGCCCGTTTTAGCCTATAAGGGCGCCAGCAGAAGCGCCAAGGAATATTATGCGTTAGCAAAGGAGATTTTGGAATATGTCGCTCGGTAAAGCAAGCATTCAGCGTGTATCCGGTACCCAAAAGACCGCCGAGGCGGTTAAGGAAGAAAAGGTAGTGGCAGCGGAAGCCCCCAAGGCAGAAGCAAAGAAGCCCACCGCCAAAAAGCCTGCCGCAAAAGCAGGAACGGCAGCTAAGAAGCCTGCCGCTAAAAAGCCCGCAAGCAAGGCAAAAGCTAAAAAGCCTGCCGCTAAAAAGCCCGAGGCGAAGGAGCCCGAGGTGAAAATTGAAAAGAAGGAAGAGGCAAAAATCCCCGCCATTCGCTTGAATGAGGAGCTGCCTTACTATTTGCTCTGATGAAAAAAATCGTAAAAACTGCGCTGGCATGGGTACTGGCAGTATCCTTGCTGCTTTCTCTTTGCGCCTGCGGACGCTTTGTCAACGATAAGGACTTTGACTATGTCAAGTCGGATATCTGGCAGTACGTGTCGGGGCTCTCACTTTCCGACTTTACGGAAAAGGTCCTGCAGCTGCAGGACGAGTATACCTTCTCCACCGATGCGGATGCGGAGAAGGAGCTGCGCCGTCAGCAGCTGCTGTACGGCAACTATAAAACCGAAACCGATTTGAACGGCTCGGAAAACGTCAAGTATTTCTATACGGGAAAGCCCACGATGGGCGATGCCGTCTATATTTACTACGAGGTAGCCAAAACGGAAAAGGGCGAGTGCTTCGCCGCCAACCTCTATGGCAATAGCCAGCCTGTGGACGTGGGCTATACCGAATTTCCCGAGGGCTGGCGTAACGATACCTCTAAGCTCTTTTATCTGGCAGAGGTCAGCGAGGCGCTGAAGAATATGGAGCCTGCTCCCCGTCTGACGGATAGAGCCGTTGTCAAGGGAGACGTGGTGCGTATCTCCTACCAGAGAGAATGGTCGGACGGCACCGTGGATACCACCAAGGCAATTCATTTGCGGTACGATACCCTTCAT
Source organism: Clostridia bacterium (assembly GCA_017467085.1). Lineage (GTDB taxonomy): Bacteria > Bacillota > Clostridia > Oscillospirales > CAG-272 > UBA1740. The sequence goes on from JAFTSW010000076.1 coordinate 21,348, forward strand.
AGCGATATGATTGACGGGCTTGGCGATGCCTTAGTAGGCAAAATGCCGGGCGATACCTTTGATTATACCGTGCCCACGCAGAAGGGCGGCGTGGATATGGACGTCACCTATCATATCACGGTGAACTGGATTACCGAGGAAACCTTCGTGACCCTGCCTCTTGCCATTCCCGCCGATTACTTCGACGAGAAGGAGGACGGGGCGGCGCTGTATGCCACCAACGGTACCACGGTTTATCTGCGCTTCTTTATTGAAAACTATCTCTTCGCCCAGGTGCCTGCCCAAAATCTCGTCTTCTATAAGAGCGTTATCAAGGGCTTCACCACCGACAAGACGGACGCCGAGGCGGACGCGCTTCACGCGGAAGCCATTGAGGCGATGAAGGACCAGCTGGATGCCGATACCTGGGACGCCGTCAAAACCGAAATGGTGTCGCTTCTCTTGGAGGAGCTGCAGACGAAGGTCAAGCGCATTCCCTTGGCGGAGTACGATAGCTATTATGACGATATCTACCGGGTAGAGTATAACGATTACCGCACCGAGGTGGAAACCGCCCAAGGCAACGGCTACACCCTGCCGTACAAAACCTTTGACGAGTATATTGACTTTGTCACCGAGGGCGAATATAAGAGCATCGTTGCCTTGGCAAGCTATCTTGCCGAGCGGCAGATTGCCAACCGCCTTTTGCTCTTTGCCCTTGCCGAGGCGGCAGGACTGCGGCTTTCCGCCGATGAATACGAAAAGCTGTATACGGAAAACCTGGAATATGCGGCAGAGTATTATCAAATGGATGCGGCAGAATATCTTTTGCTCTACGCCCAGTCTTCTATCGACGCCTCGCTGTATACGAAAGCGGACGGCACGGTAGACGAGGCGCGCGCACGTAGCCTGGCGGAAAAGGAGCTTCGTTGGACGGTCGCCTACTCCCACCACTGGGAGCTGGTCGCCGACTATATCTTCGAACACAATACCTACGTGCTTCCCCCCGAAAAACCGTAAATTCCGATGCGTGTTCCCCTTAGGAGAACACGCATCACCAATTTTGCCGCGCTTTGCTAAAAGCGCGGCAAGATTGGAAAGAGATTGAAAACACCTTATTCACTCTTGTGTAGCCAAGCGCAACCTAAATCGAACCCGCTCTGAAGCCGAAAAAGCGGCGCTTTTTCCGCGCTGTTCCCTTGATAAGTCCATACTTATCTTTGCTCGCATCACAAAAAAATCATCCGTTTTTTCGTGCTTTGGAGTTCGAAGAATTTTAAGGGAGCGAATTTTGCGAGAGGCGAGCTATAAAATTCGCCGTCATATACCATATGGCAAGGATTTTTGGCGAAGCATATTACGAAATTCGCCCCTTAAAACGGGTTCGATTTAGGTTGCGCTTGGCTAGCCGTAAGGGAATCGAACCCATAAGCCCTACGACGATAGATTTTCGCGTCTTTCGTCGCGCTTTGCCTTGTAAAGTAGTACTTTACGGCGACAAATCACAACAAAATCCATCAAAAATCTATTCGCCGTAGGGTGCGA
>JAFTSW010000077.1 GCA_017467085.1 Clostridia bacterium
AGAAAATTTGTGCGTTCGTTTCGCTTTTCGTCAAAAGTGAAACGAACAGGGGCAAAAAAAGTAGCCGAAACGGCGCACCTGCTTTATCGCAGGTCGCCGTTTCGGCTACTTTTTAGTGTCTCACGAAATAGTGAGACAGCCTCTTTTTTATGGAAAAAATCCCGTTAGAACGGGAAAAAATCCTCTTTTTTGGCACAAGCCCTTGCAATTTATTCTCCCTTGGGCTATAATGACTATATCATTACTGTAAAAAAGAAAAACAAAGGCTCTTGCGGTGAAAGAAAGCCAAAGCCTTCTTCCTTTTTGGAGTACATATGAAAAAATTATCCTTTCTTTTCGTGGTGCTGGCAGGGCTCCTTTGGGGTACCTCCGGGCTGTTCGTGCGCCTGCTTGCGCCCTACGGCTTTACCACCCTGCAGCTTTCCGCCGTCCGCAGCGGCGTTTCCTTCCTGGCGGTAGCGCTTTTCGCCCTTTGCTTCGATAGAAGCCTCTTTCGCATCACGGGCAGAGAGCTTCTTTTGTGTATTGCCATTGGCGGCGCCCTCTTTGGAACGGGAAACTGCTATTTTCTTTCCCTGCAATTAACCTCCATTCCCACCGCCGTGGTGCTGATGTATACCGCCCCCGCAATGGTGATGCTCTTTTCCGTTTTGTTCCTCGGTGAGCGACTGACTCCCTTGAAGCTGCTTTCCCTGGGGCTGATGCTCTTGGGGTGCGTGTTTGTGTCGGGGGTGTTGGGAGATTTCAAAACCAACCTGTTCGGACTCCTTATTGGGCTACTGTCGGGCGTTGCCTTTGCCGCCTATAATATTCTGACCAAGGTGACTATGCAAAAGGAAATGCGCCCCATCAGCGTGACGATTTACGGGTTTTTGTTCGCCTCGCTTTTGTCGCTGGTCTTTTCCAATCCCGTGGGAATTGTCACCTCTGCCGCCAAGGCGCCTGCCGTTACCCTGCCGCTCTTGCTTGGCATCGGGCTGGTTTCCTTCGTTGCCCCCTACGTGCTGTATACCGTCGCTATGAAGACCCTGCCCGCAGGCACCGCCTCGGCGCTGGGCATTGTGGAGCCTATGGCGGCAACGCTTTACGGCGTCATCTTTTTGCATGAGGACCTCACCCCCTTTTCCGCCGTGGGTATCCTTTTGATTCTTCTCGCCGTGGTCCTCTTCGGCGTGGCAGAGAAGCCGAATCATACAAAGTCATAAAGCAGAAAGGAATATACAACTATGACGAAAACTCTTTGGAACGATTTTGAGTGCGAGGAATTTGAATTTGAGGGTCAGCCTGCGAAAATTATCTTTCCCCACGGTGAAAGAAACGGCAAATGGCTCTTGAAAACCGAGTATTTCGGCGCCTTCCCCTCCTTTGAGATTGAAATGCTCAACCGTGGCTTCTGCCTTGCCTTTAACCGCAACGAGGGACGCTGGGGACACCGCAAGGACCTGGCGCGCAAGGCAAATTTCATTGACTATATTTCCAAAACCTATCACCTGGATAGCCGTTGCATTCCCGTTGGTATGAGCTGCGGCGGTCTTTTCGCCATCAAGCTGGCAGGGCTTTATCCCGATAAGGTGTCGGTGCTGTATATCGATGCCCCCGTGGTAAACCTGCTTTCCTGCCCCTGCGCTCTCTCCGGTGTTCCTCAGCCCATTCCTGCCGAGGAGGCGTACCGCAATCTCGGTCTTGACGCCAAGACCATTCTCTCCTACCGTGACCACCCCTTAGACCACCTGCCCACCCTTATTAAGAACCGCATTCCCCTGGCATTGGTATACGGCGACGCGGACGTAACGGTAGCTTGGGAGGAAAACTCCCTCTTAGTCAAGGAAGCCTACGAGAAAACCGATATCCCCTTCCTTTGCATCTGCAAGGAGGGAGCAGACCACCATCCCCACGGGCTGGACGATAATACGCCCTTAATCAATTTCGTCCTTTCCAACCTGTGAGGCTGGCAGAAAAGGAGCGCCTCTCCCTTTTTTCGGGAACGGCGCTGAAATGGATTGCCTTAGTATTGATGACGGTAGACCATTTCGGGCTTATCTTTTACGGCTTTTTTCCCTTTTCCGTCTACCGCCTTTTGCGCTGTATCGGGCGGCTCTCCTTTCCTATCTTTGCCTTTTCCACCGCCGAGGGCTTCCGCTATACCAAAAACCGCAGGGCGTATGTGCTGCGCCTTTTGGTGCTGGGCGGGCTCATTCAGCTTGCCTATTTTCTGTTCGCGAAGAGCTTGGAGCTGAATATCTTTTTCACCCTCGCCTTATCCACCCTCTTTATCCTTCTTTATGAAAAAGCGCTTGCGGACAAGCGGATGATTGTCCTCTTTGTCGGTAGCGTGGCGCTTGCCTTCGTCCCCTGCCATTTGCTCAGCGGCTTTTACGGCTTCTCGGTGAGCTACGGGCTCTTTGGCGCCCTGCTGCCTCTCTTTGCCTGTATTGGCAAGGAAAAATGGCAAAGGCTTCTTTCCTTTGGCGTGGGCTGTGTCCTTTTGTGCCTCTCCACCGTTACAGCGCCCCTTGGCGCCTGGCAATGGTTTTGCCTCTTGGCGTTGCCTATTTTGGCGCTCTATAACGGAAAGGCAGGGAAGCATCGCTTTAAGTATTTCTTCTATCTCTATTATCCCTTGCATTTAGTCCTCCTTTGGGGCTTGATGCTGCTATTATCCTCTTGGAGGTAAGAATATGCTTGGAAAAACGGTACGGGTTATCGTGGATAGACCCTTGGGCTCGACCCACCCGAAGCACAAAAATATCGTCTATTCCGTCAATTACGGCTACGTGCCCGACATCATCGCTCCCGATGGCGAGGAGCAGGATGCGTATATCCTGGGCGTGAATACCCCCGTTGCGGAATACACGGGCAGGGTCATCGCCATTATCCACCGCTATGATGACAATGAGGAAAAATGGGTTGTCGCCCCCGAGGGCGTCACCTTTTCCAAGGAGGAAATTCGGCGCCTTGTCGCCTTCCAGGAGCAGTATTTTCAAACGGAAATCCGTATGAGCAAATAAAAAACAGCAGTGCGTGAATGCTTTGTAAAAGACATTACGCACTGCTGTTTTTTTATGGAAATTTATTCCAGGTTTAATTTTTTATGCATCATAGAGTAAATGGCGAAATAGCCGCCGAAGGAGAGGGCAACGTTCAAAAGCGTGGTGACGCTGTAGCTCATCATATTGGCGAGGGACAGGTCCTCAACGGAGTTGGCGGTGGAAAGGAAAATACCTAAAACGCCGGAGAACAGGCTGTTTACGGCGCTCACCACCAGGTTAATGACGAAGTAAAAAAGAATAGAGCCGAAAATCTTGTGGCGCCGCATCAGAAGAGAGCCAAGGGTAATGGCGGCGTAGAGCAAAATAATCTGGGCAAACAGAGAGGTAATCATCGAAATGACGGCAAGCACGCCGCTCAGCCCGTTAAAGCCAAAGCCAATGGAAGCGAACACATCCAAAAGTCCCGAGAAAAAGTAGGTGGCGTCTACGGAAAGGGCAATAGGAAGCCCGATGGCAATACCGAAGGAAAGCCATACCGCAACAGAGGTCAAGGCAGAAACGGTGACGCCCGAGAAAATCTTGGCGCCAACCTGCGCCCGCATCGAGGCGGGAAGCACTAAGGTTAAATACCCCTCGTCCGTAAAGAAATTCTTGTAATAGCGGAAAATCACGATAAAAAGAACGGCGGTGTTCAAAAGCGCAATGCCCAACAGGCACAGGAAATAGAGAAGAATAAGGCTGGTGAACAGCACTATGTTTTCCGTTTGCAGCAGCGTGCTCAGCTCAATGATGCCAAACGCTAAAAGCGCTACGGCTGGCGAGGCAAGCAAAAAGGGAAGCACGGTGCGGCGCAGGGCATATAAATCGTACAGATATAATTTTTTCAGCATCTGAATTCCCTCCTGAAGGCTTCATCCAGCGTATATCCCTTTTGGGCGCAAAATTCCTTGACGTTGCCCGAAAGAACCACTCTGCCGTTTTTCAAGAACAGAAAATCGTCCAGAATCGGCTCCACGTCGGCGATAAGATGGGTGGAAATCAAAATGGTGGAGTCGGGACTGTAATTCTGAATGATGGTGCGTAAAATGTAATCCCGTGTGGCAGGGTCAACACCGCCAATAGGCTCATCTAAAAGATACAGCCGCGCGCGGCGGGACATCACCATAATCAGCTGCACCTTTTCCTTGGTGCCCTTGGAGAGGGTGCGAATACGCGACTTGGGATTGATGCCCAAATCCAATAGCATCCGAAGGGCAGCCGCCTCGTCAAAATCCGCAAAAAACGACTTGAAAAAGCCAATCAGCTGCTCAGCGCTCATCCATTCGGGAAGGGAGTTGCGCTCGGGAAGGTAGGCAACGATGGCCTTGCTTCTCTCGCAGGGCGGAATGCCGCCTATCAGAATGTCGCCGCCGTCAGGCGTCAGAAGCCCTGCGGCGAGCTTGATAAGCGTGGTCTTTCCGCTTCCGTTGGGGCCTAAAAGCCCGATAATCTTTCCGCAAGGCAGGGAAAGATTGAAGGACTCAAAGACGGGAGCATCGTACCGCTTGCATAAATCCTTGCAGGTCAAAATGGGTGGTAAGCTCATAGGTCTTTCCTTTCTTTCTTGTTTTTTTTGCATAGGCAAGAGAGAATAGTACGAACCCGTTTTAACGAGGCAAATTTCCCAAGGCACGTCAGTTGTCTTTCTCGCAATATTGTATATTGCGTCGAAATCCAACCTCGTTCCCCGAAAAATTTTCTCTCGTTAAAATTCGCAGA
>JAFTSW010000078.1 GCA_017467085.1 Clostridia bacterium
AACCAATGGTGCAGCGTGGTGCGTTGGGAAAAGACCACCCGTCCCTTCCTGCGCAGCCACGAGTTCCTCTGGCAGGAGGGTCACACCATGCACGCCACCGCCGAGGAGGCTGAGGCAGAAACGGTGCGTATGCTGAATATTTACGCCGACTTCTTTGAGAAGGACCTGGGTATGCCCGTTCTGCGCGGTCAGAAGACCGACAAGGAAAAGTTTGCGGGCGCCAAGGCAACCTACACCGTTGAGGCGCTGATGCACGACGGCAAGGCGCTCCAGGGCGGTACCTCCCATAACTTTGGCGACGGCTTTGCCAAGGCGTTTGACATTCAGTACCTGGACAAGGACAACACCTTAAAGCATTGCCACCAGACCTCCTGGGGCGTTTCCACCCGTATTATCGGCGGTATCATTATGACCCACGGCGATGACAGAGGCTTGGTGCTTCCCTCCGCCGTTGCCCCCATTCAGGTGGTTATCGTCCCCGTGCAGCAGCACAAGGAGGGCGTTCTGGAGGCGGCCGAGGCGTTAAGAGCCCGTCTTGCCACCGTTTGCCGCGTGAAGGTTGACGATAGCGACAACTCCCCCGGATGGAAGTTTGCCGAATACGAAATGAAGGGCGTGCCTATCCGCATTGAGATTGGTCCCCGTGACATTGAGAACAACGCCTGCGTTCTGGTGCGCCGCGACAACCACGAGAAGCAGTTTATCTCCCAGGAGGGTCTGGAGGAGAGAGTGCTGGCAGAGCTTGACGCGCTGACCAAGGCGCTCTTTGAGAAGGCTGCCGCCAACCGCGCGCGCCGCACCTTCACCGCCAAGACGATGGAGGAATTTGAAGCCATCGCCGCTAAGGAAAACGGCTATATCCGCGCTATGTGGTGCGGCGAGCTGGACTGCGAGCTGACTATCAAGGAAAAGACCGACTGCTCTTCCCGTTGCATCCCCTTCATCGACAAGGAGGAGGTTGCGGATACCTGCGTTTGCTGCGGCAAGAAGGCAAAGCACTTAGTATACTGGGGCAAGGCATATTAATCGTCTGAACCCATTTTCCAAGGAAAGGAGGGCGCGCGATGGTAAAGGGACGCTACGAGGGCGGACTTACCTCTATACAATCCCCCGGCGGCAGAGTGCTTCTGGTTGACAACCGCATTGACGCCTCTCCCGTGGACTCTTTGCGCGAGATGATTGGGCGCGGAGGCTTGACTGACGGCTACACCGTAATTTCCAACTTCACCGAGCAGGACAATCCCGAGCATCTTTCCCAAAAGGAAATGCGCCTTCATATGTATACCTTTCTGCGCCCCGCTACGCTGGCGGTACAGAATATGCATTTTAATATGATGGCAACCGTTGCCGCCTGTCACGCCATTGAGGCGCATTCGGACTACCGCTTAGGCATTGCCTGGCCCTTCACCCTGGTGTCGGGCATCAAGCGCGTTGCCAACATCTCGGCGGAAAGCCATCTGTTCTCCACGGGGTATCTGGAGCATCTGATTATCAAGACGGTTGTGCTTGTACAGCCCTCTCATTTTCCCACCCGCTTGGAGGACATCGTCACCAGCGTTTTCACCAACCGCAGCATCAGCACCGCTGACCGCATTGCCCAGACCTATTTACGGGATTTTTACGGTATGTACGAAAATCCCACCGCCTGCCGCTCCTCTCTGTTTGAGGAATACAGGCGCCGCTCCGTAACGGTGGGGCGCTTGGTTGGCGCCAAAATCAACGGCAAGCGCCGCTTCGGTCGGGCTACCGCCATTGACAACGCGGGCAGACTGGTTTTATCCCTGCGAAAGGGGCAAACCGCCGTGGTTTCCTCCGAGGCACAGCTTTTATAAGCGAATACCAAAAGCGTTCTGCGCTCTTCAAAGCGCAGGCGCTTTTTCATTTTTTGCGCCGCCGAAGCATATAGTGAAAGCACAAAGGAGGTGCCTATGGAAAGAGAAAACGAACACGGAGAGGCGCGCATACGGGAGGCGCTCTCGACCCTTGCCCAAGAGGAGGGAGAAAGGCGAAGCCTGTTTCTTCCCCTTGTCAGCTGCGCCTTGGCGCTCTTGCTTGCCTTTTTCTCCTTTCTGCTTTACCGTCCCGAGGGATACGGGGCGCTATATCGCTCCGCCTCGCTGATAGGAGAATTTTTAACCGAGGACGGTGCCGTTTCCGTCTTTTTGGGCTTGGAGGAGGAGAAGGAGGCGGAAGAAAGGAGGGAGCGCATTGCGGAAAAGGCGCGCGCCTATATGGAGGAACGGGAGGGGTAGGCTCTCCTCCCTTTTTCTGTTACTTATTCCCCTTTTGGCGTGTCTGTCGGGGGAGAGCCCCTTTATGCTGCTGCTGGGCGCCTCGGCGGTGGTATGGCACGAGGGGGGACATCTTTTCTTTTTTCTCCTGGCAGGAGAGCCGCCGCCCCGCTTAGGGGCTGACGCCTTTGGTTTGCGCTTGCGCCCCTCTCTCCCCCTTTCTCCCGAAAAGGAGGCGTTCATTTGCCTGGGGGGACCCCTTTTTAACCTTTTAGCAGGGGGGCTGTTGCTTATATGCCGAGGGGAGTTTTTCCATTTATACGGGGTTTTGCATCTCTTGCTTGCCTTTTTCAATCTGTTTCCCGTCCTGTCCACCGACGGAGGCAGGCTTCTTTCCTTTTTGCTTCACCGCCTTTTGCCCGAGGCGTTGGCGGCTTCGCTTTTCCGTCTTATTTCCGCCCTTTTGCTGCTTTTTCTCTTCTTTTTCTGCGCTTTCCTCTTCTATTTCGGGGGAATTGGGCTTTACGGCGTTTTTTTCTCTCTTTTTTTCTTTTGGAGGACTGTCCGAGAGGATTTTGACAATTTTGGAGATTTCAAGAGATTTTAAGAGATTTTGAGAGATTTCGGGAGATAAGGAAAGCCAAAACCCGAAAACCTGTCGAAATTTCACAAAAAAATTTGCATAAATTTGATTTTTTTTCAAAAATATATTGCATTTTTTGTAGGTTTTTGCTATAATGCTTATCGTTATCAGTATCCCTCTTTTTTTGGGGGCTTGATGGCGGTATTTTTGACGACAAAGGAGCAATAATTGAGAAAGAAATGAACAAAATCATTGAATTGCGCGGTATTTCCAAGTCTTTTGACGGTGAATTGGTACTTGACAATATCTCCTTGGACATTAAGGACAAGGAATTCGTTACGTTGCTCGGTCCCTCGGGATGCGGCAAAACCACTACCCTGCGGTTAATCGGCGGCTTTGAAAAGGCGGACGAGGGCGAGATTTTCTTCGACGGTAAAGAAATCAGCGAGCTTCCTCCTTACAAGCGCAACGTGAACACCGTTTTCCAAAAATACGCTTTATTCCCGCATTTGAATGTTTTTGAGAACATTGCTTTCGGTCTGCGCTTGGCGCGCGTGCCTAACGATGAGGTTACCGCGCGCGTACACGAGATGCTGGCCCTGGTTTCTCTGAAGGGATTTGAAAAGAAAAACGTCAACCTGCTTTCGGGCGGTCAGCAGCAGCGCGTTGCCATTGCCCGCGCTCTGGTGAACAAGCCCCGTGTGCTTCTTTTGGATGAGCCTCTCGGCGCCCTGGATTTGAAGCTTCGCAAGGATATGCAGGCGGAGCTGAAGAAAATCCAGCAGGCAACGGGTATCACCTTCATTTACGTGACCCACGACCAGGAGGAGGCGCTTTCCATGTCTGACACCGTGGTGGTGATGCAGAACGGAAAGATTCAGCAGATTGGCTCTCCTACCGATATTTACAACGAGCCCGAAAACGCCTTTGTTGCCGACTTTATCGGCGAATCCAATATTTTGGACGGCGTGATGCTCTCCGACTGCCGCGTGCGCTTTGCGGGACACACCTTCGAGTGCGTGGACGGCGGCTTTTCCAAGAACGAGCCTGTGGACGTGGTGGTGCGCCCCGAGGACATTGACGTGGTGCATCCCGAGAATGGTATGCTCCGCTGCACCGTTACCTCCGTAACCTTCAAGGGCGTGCACTGGGAAATTATCGTAGACGTTGACGGCTTCAAATGGATGATTCAAACCACCGACTACGTGGCGGAGGGGGCGAACATCGGCATTTATATTGAGCCCGACGCCATTCACATCATGAAAAAGTCCGAATTTTCGGGTCAGTTTGGCGACTACTCCACCTTCTCGCAGGAAATGGACGAGCTGTCCAATCCCAACCCGGAGGACGAAGAGGAGGCAGACGGGGAAGATGAAAATTAAGTCCTTTTTCTCCCGTTGCGCCGCCGCCCCCCATATCGTATGGAGCGTTCTGTTTATCGTGGCGCCCCTGCTTTTCGTGCTGTATTATGCCCTGACGGACGCCAATGGCGCCTTTACCCTGGATAACCTTTTCGCTCTGTCGGATTACGGTGAAACCTTCTTTCTCTCCATCAGCCTTTCTCTGATTGCCACGGTTATTTGCATTCTGGTGGGCTATCCGATGGCGTACTTTATCTCCCGTGCCAAGCCCTCCCGTCAGCCCCTGCTTTTAATGGCGGCGCTGGTGCCTATGTGGATTAACCTTTTAATCCGCACCTTCTCCATGATGGCAATTTTAGACGATGGGGGACTTATCAACACCCTGCTTGGCACCAATTTCCATATCGTTGGCACCAAGGGCGCCGTTATTTTCGGTATGGTGTACGATTTTCTGCCTTATATGATTTTGCCCATTTACACGGTTATTTCCAAGATGGATAAGCGTGTGCTTGAGGCGGCAAGCGACCTTGGCTGCAACCACTTCGAGGTGTTGACGCGGGTTGTTCTGCCTCTTTCCCGTTCGGGCATTATTTCGGGGGTTACGATGGTTTTCGTTCCCTCCATCAGCACCTTCTATATTTCCCAAAAGCTGGGCGGTGGCACCTTTGAGCTGATTGGCGACACCATCGAGCGCCAGTTTGCCAACCCCTTGACCTATAACGTGGGCGCCGCTATCTCCCTTGTGATGATGGTTCTTATTCTCATTTCTATGGCCATTATGAACAAGTTTGCCGACCCCGATGCGGAAGGAGGTATGCTGCCGTGAAAATCGCTTCCAAGGTTTATATGGGGCTGGTGTACCTGCTTTTGTACGCCCCCATTCTGGTTATCGCCGTTTTCTCCTTCAACCAGGGCGACAGCACCTCGGTGATGGATGGCTTTTCCTTCCGCTGGTACGCGGAGCTTTTCAGAAAGCCCGATTTGTTCGAGGCGCTGAAAAACAGCCTTTTGCTTGCCCTGTCCTCTGCCCTGCTTGCCACGGTGATTGGCACCTTGGCGGCGGTGGGTCTTGCCCGTATGCGGAAAAAGTGGCTGAAAAGCTCGGTCAACGCCGTCACCAACATTCCTATGATGAACCCCGAAATCGTAACGGGCATTTCGATGATGCTTTTATTCGTGTTCATCAGCAACCGTGTTTTGGGCAATATCGAGGTTAATCTCGGCTTCTTTACGCTTTTGATTGCCCACGTCACCTTCAACCTGCCCTACGTGATTTTGTCCGTATCGCCCAAGCTCCGCCAGCTTGACAAGTTCTTGCCCGAGGCGGCGCAGGATTTGGGCTGTCCGCCCTTGAAGTCCTTCTTCCTTGTGGAGCTTCCCAACATTATGTCGGGAGTGGTTTCGGGCTTCATTATGGCGTTTACCCTGTCGCTTGACGACTTCGTGATTTCCCTGTTCAACGGCGGCGACAATTTCACCACCCTGCCCGTATTGATTTACAACTACACCAAAAAGCCCGTGAAGCCTGATATTTATGCGCTGTTCACCATTATCGTGATTACCATTCTTCTGCTTCTGGTGCTTTCCAACTTAGCGTCCTCCCGTGATGAAAAGAAGAAAGCGAGGGCAAAGAAATGAGAAAAAGAATTCTTTCTCTTTTGCTGGTGCTTATGCTTCTTCTGTCCGTTTTCTCCCTTTCCTCCTGCAACGAGGGGCGCCTGCCCAAAAAGGTGCTGCACGTATACAACTGGGGACAGTATATTTCCGACGGCTCGGGGGATTTGCCCGACGTCAACACGCTCTTTGAGGCATACTTCAACGAGCATTTAGCGGAGAAATACGGCTTCGAGATTGAGGTCAACTATTCCACCTATCCCTCCAACGAGGATATGTACAACAAGCTGGTCAGCGGAAGCGCATCCTTTGACGTGGTTATTCCCTCGGACTATATGATTGAAAAGATGATTGAGGAAAACCTGCTGTTAGAGCTTGATTTTTCCAAAATCACCAACTACGGAAACGTTGCCGAGGAATTTCGGACGGGCTTTGCCACCTATGACCCCGAGGGCAAGTATTCTGTGCCCTACACCTACGGAACGGTAGGCATTATTTACAATGCCGATTATGTGGACGAGGAGGACATTGGCTCCTGGGATTTGCTCTGGAACGAAAAATACAGCGGCAAAATCCTGCAGTTCAACAACTCCCGCGACGCCCTGGCTACGGCGCTTTACCGCTTAGGCTATAGCGTCAACACCGCCGACCACGCCAAGTGGGCAGAGGCGGCGGCGCTCTTAAAGGAGCAGAAGCCCTTGGTGCAGGCGTACGTGATGGACGAAATCTTCAACAAGATGATTTCCGCCTCCGCCTGGATTGCCCCCTACTACGCAGGGGACTATCTGACGATGTACGATTCCAACGATTCCCTTTGCTTCTACATCCCCGAGGAGGGCACCAACATCTTTGCGGACGCGATGTGCGTTCCCACCTGCGCGCGCCTGCCCGAGGTGGCGATGGAATACATCAACTTTATGCTTTCCGAGGAGCCTGCCCTTGCCAACGCCGAATACATCGGCTATTCCTGCCCCAACACCGTGGTGACAGAGAATCAGGAATATAAAGACTATATGTCCTACTGGCACGAGGAGGCGCTGGATATTCTTTACAGCGAGGGCGCCATTGTTGACGACTACACCGACTTAAAGGATATAGACGCGGAAAGCAAGCGCTCCTTCTATCACGCCATTACCAACACCGAGGAAAACGGCAACCTTTTGGATTACACCAATGCCCTTTGGTCCGACATCAAGATTGAAAGCTCTATTGAGCCTTGGATTATTGTGGCGGACGTGGTCATTCTCGGAGCGCTGTTCGGCGCCTGGCTCTTCTTCTTTATCAGAAAAAAGAAGCGGGAAAGCAGCTACACCGAATAAGCAAGCCGTCCCTTTGATGAAAAACGGGTCGTTTGGATAAAAATGACCCGTTTTTGATTTGTTTTCAAAAGATTTACATCTTTTTTTGGGTATTTTTTCGTAAATCTATTGACAATTAGATTTATTTTTGCTATAATTTATAAGCCTTTGCGGATATGCTTGGGGTGGCGTCACAGCGCGCTGTCCTGTTTTGATATCATTTGCTGAAAAAAACAAGGAGGGATTCTGTCATGAAAAGAACTTATCAACCTAAGAAGAGACAGAGAAAAAAGGAACACGGCTTCAGAAAAAGAATGGCAACTGCTAACGGCAGAAAGGTTCTGAAAAGAAGACGCGCAAAAGGAAGAGCTCGCCTTACCTATTGATTCCAATGATTCGGCAGGCTTCGTCCGCCGATTGAAATGCTCCGATAACTCGCCGTGCGTGCCTTATCGGAGTTTTTTCATTATCAAGGCTTAGTGAAAGGCTACTGTATGAAATTTCACGCTATTCGAGAAAACCATTTATATGCGAAGGCATATTCCAAAGGAAAACGGGCTGTACTGCCAAGCTTGGCGGTATACGTATTGCCCGACTACACGGCGGAGGCTCGGCGCCGCGCCCATCCCCGTCACGAAAAAACCAACCGTATCGGTCTGACCGCCACGAAGAAGCTTGGCGGTGCCGTTGTTCGCAACCGTGTGAAGCGCATTATGCGCGAGGCATATCGCACGGTGGACCGGGAGCATACCGTTAAGACAGGCTTTTTGATTGTCATTGCCGCCCGTGAACGCGCAACCGATATGACCTCTACCCTTTTGGCGCACGATTTGGAAGCAGCGCTTTCGCGCTTGCATTTGCTGGTACGATGAAAAGGATTGTGCTGGCTCTCATTCGGTTTTACCGAAAACGCATTTCGCCCCTCAAACCGCCTTGTTGCAGGTTTACGCCGTCCTGCTCTGCCTACGCCCTTGAGGCGTTTCAAAAACGTGGCTTTTTGGTGGCATTCTTTTTAACCGTTTGGCGCATTTTGCGCTGCAACCCGTTTTGCCGCGGCGGCTATGACCCCGTGCCCTACGGTGTCAAATGGAAAAGAATAGACCCCTTTAACAAGAAGACGGGCGATTCACCCAGGCGACCCTAAAATGAAAAAGAAAGGTCACGCCAAGTGGCGTGGTTTCAAAGATGATTAACAATTTTTGGGATGTTATCCGATGGCCCTTTGGCTGGATTATCCGTACGGCTTATAACCTGACGAATAGCTATGCCTTGGCCCTTCTCTTCTTTGCCTTGGCGCTGAGTATCGTTCTTGTGCCCTTGAACATCAAGCAGCAAAAGACCCAGATTGGCGCCGCTAAGCTTCGCCCTCGCATTTATGCCATCGAGAAGAAGTACGCAGGCAGAAACGACCGCAAGACCCAGGAGAAAAAGCAGCAGGAGATTATGGCGCTGCAGCAGGAGGCGGGCTATTCCCCCTTCTCGGGCTGTCTGCCTATGCTGATTCAGCTTCCCCTGATTCTGATTCTGTATCAGATTGTGTATATGCCCCTTTCCTATATCACCTATCTGCCCCTTGATACCATCAACGCTATCAGGGACGGCATCGGCGGGCTGATTGCGGAGGGCGGCGCTGCCGCGCATCTGGGACTGAAGGCTCTTGCCGCTAACGCAACGGAGCTGGACGTGCTTTCCCATCTGCGGGCCCTGGTAAACGCCGGCTTCACCATTCCCGGTGTTGAGTCCTCTGTCATTACCTCCATTATGGATTTGAATTTCTCCATGTTTGGCTTGGATTTGACCGTGGTTCCCAGCATCACCAACATTTCCTGGCTCGTCGTCATTCCTATTTTGACCTTCGTTGCCTCCTTTGCTTCTATGAAGCTCTCCCGCAAATTCATGGCAAACGCACCCCAGCCTACCCCCAATGCGGACAACAAGGTTTCGGGTGTCATTATGGATTTGATGATGCCCGCTATGTCCCTCTTTATCGCCTTCTCGGTACCTGCCGCTTTGGGTATGTACTGGGTTTACAACTCCGTTATCGGTATCGCGCGTCAGTTTATTATGGCAAAGGCAATGCCCCTGCCCACCTATACCGAGGAGGAGCTGAAGCTGCTGGAGAAGGAAGCCCGTGAGCGCGCTAAGCGCAACCCTGCCCAATACGAGGACAAGGTAAGCTCCCACTCCCTGCACCACATTGACGATGAGGACGATGAAATTGACGAGGTCAATATCCCCGTCATTCGCTCCAAGTTTGATGACGAGGTATATGACCCCACCACCGCCAAGAAGCCCTCGTCCAAAGCAAAAAGCAACAAGAAAAAGAAATAAAGCAAAAGGAATACAGATACAATGAGAAAAGAACTTATCGTAGCAGGAAAGGACGTTGAGACCGCTGTTGAAAACGCCATTGCGGCTCTCGGCGCTTCCGCTTTAGAGGATATTGAATACGAAATCGTGGACCTGGGCAGCAAGGGTATTTTCGGTATCGGCGCCCGTCCCTCCAAGGTAAAGGCCTGGATTGAGACCCCCGATGAGGATGCGCCCCGTCAGAAGACGGAAGGCGGCGAGGCGGCTCCTGCCCGTGAAAGAGGCGAGAGAAGCGAGCGCGGTGACAGAGGCGGCAGAAACCGCCGCGGCAGAAATCGCAGAAGCGACGGTATGCAGCCCCCCCGTGACTTTGTGGCGCCTAAGGAAAGCGCAAAGCCCAGAGAGGCCGTTATTCCCGAGACCGAGCTGAAGATGGAGCTTGTGACCGTGGCAGAGGGAGAGGACCTTTCCTTTGATTTCGTCAAGCAGCTGGTTGCCAACCTTGGTATTTCCGCTGAGGTGACCCTGTATCATTGCGAGGACAACTCCCGCCGCATCGTGATTTCGGGCGAGGACGCCGCTATGCTGATTGGACATCACGGCGAGGCGCTTGACTCCCTGCAATACCTTGCCAACCTTGCCAGCACCAAGAAGAATGCCAACGGCGAGCGCAACCGCCGCCGCGTGACCATTGATATTGAGGGCTATCGCGCCAAGAGAGAGGAAACCCTGCGCGCCTTGGCAAGAAAGATGGCGGCAAAGGCTCTGCGCCAGCGCCGTAACGTGATGCTGGAGCCTATGAGCGCTTACGAGCGCCGCATTATTCACTCTGAAATTCAGGGTATTGCGGGCGTTAGCACCAACTCCATCGGCTCCGACAACAACCGCAAGATTGTTATCTACCTGGTGGACAAGGAGGAGACTGTGGATGCCGCACCCGTGGCTGAGGCAGTAGACACCCCCGTTGAGGTAGCCACCCCTGCGGAGGAAAACGAAACCGTATGATGAAGCAGCCGTTTACCGACACGGTTGCGGCACTTTCAACCCCACCCGGCAAGGGTGGGGTTGCTGTTATCCGTGTTTGCGGAGAGAATGCAATCGAGGTTGTTGAAAAGCATTTCAAGGCGAGAAGCGGCGCCCCCCTTTCCTCTATTCCCTCTCGCTTAGCCACCTACGGCGATTTCTTTTTTCGGGGGGATTTGGTGGACGATATTTTGCTCACGGTGTTCCGTGCGCCCCATTCCTATACGGGGGAGGACACGGTGGAGCTTTCCTGCCACGGCAGTATGCTGATTTGCCGCACGGTTTTGGAGGCGCTCTATGCGGACGGCGCCCGTCCTGCGGAGCGGGGCGAGTTTACAAAGCGCGCCTTTCTGGCAGGCAAAATCAAGCTGTCGGAGGCAGAGGCTATTGCGGAGCTGTTAGACGCCAAGAGCCATACCCAGCTGAAGCTGTTCCAAAGAGATTCCCGTTCTCACCTGTCGGCGGCGCTTTCGGCGCTGTATGAGGGGATTTCCTCTCTGCTTTCCGCCGTTTACGCCAAGGTGGACTATCCCGACGAGGACCTGGCAGAGCTTTCCCGTGAGGAAATGGTGGCGCGGCTTTCCTCCTTAATGGAGGACACTGCGCGTCTTTCTGCCACCTATCGGACGGGACGCGCCATGACGGAGGGCATCAGAACCGTTCTCCTTGGCAAACCCAACACGGGCAAAAGCTCGCTTTATAACCTGCTTCTCGGCAAGGACGCCGCTATCGTAACCGAATACGAGGGCACTACCCGTGACGTATTGGAGGAGAGCGTGACGCTTGGGCGTGTTTTGCTTCGTCTGGCAGACACGGCAGGCGTGCGCGACGCAGACAACCCCGTGGAAAAAATCGGGGTAGAGAGAAGCAAGGAAATGGCAAAGAGCGCCGACCTTCTTTTTGTGCTGTTCGATACCTCCCGTCCCTTTGACGGAGAGGACGAGGCGCTTCTTGACCTTGTCAACTCTTGTGA
Source organism: Clostridia bacterium (assembly GCA_017467085.1). Taxonomy (GTDB): domain Bacteria; phylum Bacillota; class Clostridia; order Oscillospirales; family CAG-272; genus UBA1740. The sequence continues at coordinate 11,394 of JAFTSW010000078.1, forward strand.
CGGCGTGAAAATCGCCATACTGAACAAAAGGGACCTTCCTCCCCTTTGGACGGAGGCGTGCCTTTTGGGCGCCTTCCATCATATTCTTCCCTTCAGCACCAAGAAGGACGCCACCCTTTCCTTGGCGGCGCTGGTGGAGGAGATATTCACCGATGGCAATCTAACCCCTGGGGAAGACGCTATCGTCTTTACGGCAAGACAGTCCCACGCCCTGCAAACGGCACGGGAGCTGATGGAGAACGCAAGACGGGCGCTTGCCGAGGGCTTCCCCGAGGACGCCGCCCTTTGCGAGTTGGAAAGCGCCGCTGCCGCCTTGGCGGAGTCGGACGGACGGGCGGTCAGCGAGGACGTGGTTTCTGGCATTTTCGCCAAGTTTTGCGTTGGGAAATAACAGGCAGAAAGGATAAAATATGGAGTCACCCGTTTTTCAGAAGAATGACAGCGGCTTTATCTGCGCCCATTGCGGCAAGGAGGTTTTGCCCTTGGGCTACACCTCTCGCAACCATTGCCCCTTTTGCCTGTACTCCTTGCATATTGACGTCAACCCCGGGGACCGCGCCAACACCTGTCTTGGACTGCTGCGCCCCTTCCGTGCCGAGCCGCATCCAAGGAAGGGCTACGTGATTTTTCACCGCTGTGAAAAATGCGGTGGGGTCAGCTCCTGCCGTAGCGCCCACCAAGCCAAGACACAGCCCGATGATATTGATTTGCTCATTGCCTTAACGGCAGGAGAATATCACGACCCGACAAAGCAATAAACCGCCTTTGGGCAAACAAAAAAAGCCAACAAGCTTTCACTTGTTGGCTTTTTTATATAATCAGCGTTTTTTCTTCTTGTCTTCCTTGATACGTGTGACCTTGCCCCAGGGAACCTCCACCTCATCGTTATTGATGAGCCAAAGGACGGGAATGCCCATAGCCTCGCTTTCCTTGGGGAAGGTGGCATAGCCGTCGGTCAATATGACGATGCACGCCAAGGAAAGCTCCTGCATTTCCTTTTGCACGTAGTCAAAGATTACCTCGAAGGAGGTGCCGCCACCGCCCTTGGGGCGGATTTTGCCTAACTCGTCCACGCTTTCAAAGGGAATGGGGGGATAGACCTCGGCGTCAAAGAAGCCCAGATGCCCACGGAGCTTGCCCTCAAACTGGTCAATGGCGCCCTTGATTTCCGAGAACGCCGCCGTCAGCATAGAGGTGGAAATGGAGCCCGAGGTATCCACGAAGAATAAGACGTCCTCAATCACCGTTTCGGTATCGTTGAAGTCGGGCAAGAAGAAGGGAGAATCCGAAAAGCGGCGGTCGGGCGGCGAGAAGGAATAGTCGCACACCTCCTCGTGCACGAAATCGTTGAGAACGGTTCTCCAATCGGTTTGGGGGTCCTGCCATGCAGCGATGGCACGGGAAATTCCCAAGGGCACGTCCCCTGCCATTTTGGAAACTGCCTCCACGGCAGACAGCACGTGGCTTCTCCAGGCGTCCTGCATATAGGCGTCCTTTTCTCCCTCTTGTCCCCAATGGGAGTGGTCGTCAAAGCCCTCGTTTTCGTCACCCCCGGCGCTCTTGCCGCCGTTGGCTTGCTCCTTGCCGTCCTCACTGCCGTCGCCGCTACCGTCGGTGCCTTTTTTCTTACCGTCCTCTTTGCCGTACTCGGCGTCCTTGCCCTGAGAGGAGTCCTCTCCTTCCTCGCCGTCGCTTTGGTCGCCCTGTGAGGCACTGTCGGAAGAGTCACTTCCCTTTTCCTTGCCCTTCTGGCTCTGCTTTTGCGATTTCTCCGCCTTATCCAAGAGCATATGGTAGACCTCCTCGGCAGAATAGAGGTTGCCCTCCTTGCCGTTAGGCGCTAAGTGCATACTCTCCCCGTACTGCTTTAAGGTGATAGAGCCGCCTGCCGCCAGAATGGTGGAGTTGACCACGATGTCAGCGGCGATATTAAAGAGCCGCTGATGATACCCCTCCGAGCGGAAGCAATGGGCAAGGGCGATATGCAGCACCTCGTGCATTAAAACGAAGTCTACCTCCTCATCGGTCAGGGTGTCTAAGAAGGCAGGGCTGAAGGCGATGCGCTCGGCATCGGTATAGGCGGTGGCGCAGTGCAAATCCAAGGACAGCTTCACGTGCATCAATAGCAGTCCGTAAAAGCCGTGATGCCAGAGAAGCCTGGTTCTTGCCATCACCAGCCGCATCGCGTATTTTCTTTGGTCTACCTCAGAACACTCCGTTGAGGTACCTGCCCTTTGTTCTGGCATATTCCTGCACCTCCTGCAAGCGCATCAATTTATCCTTAAAGGCGGCGCCGAATGCCACGTAGTTCTTAAACAGCACCACGGAAAAGTCGGTGGGCATTTTGGTGGCATAGCGCACAGAGTTGGCGATAGCGTTCATATCGTTCTGATGCTCCTTGGCGTACGCCGTCATAGAGGACACCAAGGCATACATAGCGTCGGGAGAGGAAGGCATCGGGGGCATTCTGCCGTTGAAGATGTCCGCAATAGAGGGCAGGGTGCGATAGACCTTGCACCAGGTGCGGAACTCGGTTGCCACCCCTGCGCCCACGCATCCCACCAGAAGCGGATAAATGGCGTCTACGTCCTCGTTGGCGTAGCTGAGAAGGTGGGACACCATCTCCCAGGAACGGGGCGTGGCAAAGGCTAAATCGTCCGAGCCTGCGTCATAGACCGAAAGCCTGTCGGCACGGAAGGAGAGAAAGCCCAGGACCTTTTCGTGGATACCCGCGCTAACTGCCCAGCGGCGCCAGGACTCGAAATTGCTCTCCACCTCGATATGACAAAGACGGTTGGCAAGTGCCTTGGGCATTTTGTACGCCACCGACTTGTCGGTGACGCGGTTGCCTGCGGCAATCACGATACAGTTTTCGGGCAGGCGATGCTCGCCCACCACCCTATCCAGGGTAATCTGGTACGCCGCCGCCTGCACCGACTGGGGCGCGGCAGAGATTTCGTCCAGAAAGAGAATGTTCACCACGCTTGGCGACTCATCCATATCGAAAATCTGGGGCTTCAACCAAACCGCCAGGCTCTTGTCCGCATTGGCGGTGGGAATGCCCCGCAGGTCAATGGGATTAAAGAGCAATAGCCGCACGTCCGTTACCTTGACACGCTTCCCTGTCCTTTCCCCAATACGCGCCGCCACCTGCTTGACCGCCTGGGACTTACCCACACCGGGAGGGCCCCAAAGCATAAAGGCAGGAAGCAGCTTTAAGGGCAGCCCCTTTTCTATCATGGATATGTAGGCGGCAGAGAGCTGGGAAATGACGCCGTCTGCCGACAAAACCGAAAGATTTCCCGTTGTATTATTCATCTTCCTTTATCCCCAATTCCTTATCAATTTTTTCAAGCTCCTCCTGCAAGGCTTCAATCTCCTCGCCGTAGGAGTCGGTTTTTTGCAGCTCCTTTTGCAGAGCGCGCTTTTGGGCGGCAAGGCTTTTCAGCTTCTCGCCGAGCCCTGCCAAATATCCGCTAAGCCCGTCCAATAAGGAATCCAAGCGCCGCAAATGCCCCTCCTCGCTGTTACAGGGCAGGCGGTACTTGCCGTTTGCCATAATATCCAGACTGTAATGGTACATACTCATATAGGCAGGAATGACGATGCGGAAGCCGAAGTAGTCCATCACGTGGACCTCCTCTGTCACGCCTCTGTTCTGCTGAACTGCCTTATCCAAGCGGAGCCTGTATTCCTCCTTTTCCTCGGGGGAAAGCTCCCTTTTCTCCTGCTCATACAGCGCTATATCCTTCTCGCAGGCAGCCATACGCTCCTTGACGTCCTCCATCATAGCGGGCAGGTCTGCCAGCTCCTGCTGCATACGGCGCCGCTCCTCCACAGCACCGCGGCGCAGCATAGAAAGACGGGAAAGCTCGTTTGCCACCTCTACCCGATGCTTGATTTTCGGGTTGCCGATGGCAAGCGCCTTTACCTCCGCATAGTTGAGGGCGGTGCTGTCTACGTCCTCGCCCTCTCTCTCCTTCAAGGAGCCTGCCAGCAGCTCCTCGATAAAGTGCTGCTTGGTTTCGAGAATCTGCCAGGAATAGGCGTCAAAGCTCGCCTCGGTGATATAGCGGTAAATAAAGACCTGCTTGTTTTGGTTGCCCTGGCGCAGAATACGCCCCTCTCGTTGCACCATATCCGAGGGACGCCAGGGAACGTCCAGGTGATGCACGGCAATCAGTCGGTCTTGGACGTTGACGCCAAGCCCGAGCTTAAAGGTGGAGCCCAACAGAACGCGGATTTTTCCCTCCCGCACGTCCTCAAAGAGGGCGTCACGCTTGGATATGCTATCCCCTACGTCGTGAATATAGGCGATTTCCGAGGGCAAAACGCCCCCTGCCATCAAAAGGCGCTTCATTTCATCGTACACGTTGAAGGCGCTTTTGGGGGTGGACACATCGCAAAAGACCAGCTGGGTGGAGTGCAGGGGGGTAGTTGCGTGATAAATATGCAGGACGTTCTCGGCGCACGCCTCTACCTTGGCGGTAAAGCCGTTTCCGTAGCCCGTATCTATCAGACGCAAATCCAGCGCCGCCTTTCTGCCGTCCGAGGAGATTTTCAGCATATTGTCCTGGCTTCGCAAAACACGCCGCGCGCGGATATCGTCCGCGCGGCGGGAGATGTCCTTCAGATACTCACGGAAGGGCAAGGTGCCGAGAATTTTCACGTCGGTATAGCCACGGAATTCGGGAAGCCCGTTTTCCTTGGAGTTGCAGCGATGGAAATCGGCAATAGAGGACAAAAGGGCTGTCAGCTCCGTCAGGTTATGGAACTTGGAGAAACGGGTTGCCATACGGAATTTGCTGGTATCCACGTCCACCTCAAAATCCAATTCCTTCTCACAGAACATACCCACCCAGGAATCGAACTGACCTAAGCCCAGAAGCCCCATTTCACCGTTTTGCAGGTATTTCTGCATCACGTATAGGTCGGTGATGGAGTTGGTGATAGGAGTACCCGTGGCAAAGACCACACCCCTGCCCTCGTTGGCGTTCTGCACCGCGCGCACCTTGCTGAGCATATCGTAGGATTTTTTAGAGCCGTCCCGTCGCATACCGTATATAGAGTCAATCTTGGTATCCACGGGCATATTTTTGTAGTTATGCGCCTCATCCACGAATAGAGTGGTAATCCCCAGCTCGTCAAAGGCGATGCCCTCGGAAAGACGGGCAAGGTTCTTCTTCATTGCCCGCTCCAGGGTCTGCTTCTTGCGCTTGATGATATAGGGAGAATAAAAGGTGTTCTCCGCCTTTTCCAGCGCCGCCATCTCGTCCTTATACATTTTCTCGTAATGCGCCTCGGACAGGGGAATGGCGTCAAAGCAGGAATAGGGCATAATGATGCCGTCAAAGTCCTCGTCCCGAATACGGGCAAGGGTTTTGGCACGCTTTTCGGGGGTGAAGTGCTTAGGCTCCACCACCAGAATTTTAGCAAAGGGATAGAGGCAGAGGAACTTTTCACGCCACTGTCCCAGAAGGGTATTGGGCACCACGTACAGATTCTTTCTGCCGATGCCCATACGCCGCAGCTCCATACCCGCGGCAATCATCGTATAGGTTTTTCCTGCGCCCACGTTGTGCGCCAAGAGGGTGTTGGGCGAAAAGAGAATTCTCGCCACAGCGTCCCTCTGGTAGGAGTAAAGACGGATAGAGGGGTTCATTCCCGGGAAGAGCAGGAAGGAGCCATCGTAGTGATGGACACGCACGCGCCCATAGCGCTCCTCGTAAATGGTTTTTAACCGCTTCTTTCTCTGCTGGGAGCGCCAGACCCAATCCTGGAAAAGGCGCACCAGCTCCGCCTGCTTTTGCAGCGCCATTGCCGTTTCGATATTGTTTAAGACGCGCACCGTTTTGCCAAAGCGGGTGCTCATCGGGTCGGGCACCTCGTCATAGACGGCAATGGTCTTGATATTGAGGGTGTCCTCAATCAGATAAAGCATCTCGTACCGCACTGTACCGTAGGTATTGCGGTTTTTAACGGCGTACTTACCGCCGCGATAGCGTGTTTTATGGGGGATTTCCCAAATACCCGTTCCCTCATCGTAACGGGTGGCGTATTCGTTGTTTCTGCCCCAAGCCATTCTCTCCCCGATGAGATACACGATAAAGTCATCAATCACGTCGGGAGGTACCCAGGGAGAGCCCAGGGTGATAAAGATATTCTCGGTGGTGACGTTGGGGGGGAGAATACGGGTTAAGGCACGGATGTTTTCTCCGTAGCGCCCGTTTTCGTTATGCTCCTTGGCGGTGGCGAGCTTGGAGAGAATATTGCCCGACAGATACACGTCCCCCGTTTGCCACTCGTGACTGATGGGGTCCTCAAAGATTTTGCCGCGCAGCTCCTTGACTACCTCCTCCTCGGTTTTCCCCGTCAGAGAGGCGATATAGTCGAGCCTGACGCCGCAATAGGTATTCAAGCAAAGAATAAAGGCGTCAAATACGCTTTCCACCTTGGGCTTCTCGCCGTTTTCATCGCCTAACTCGCCAAGCAGGCTATCAAAGTCCAAGGGCAGGTCAATGACGCCGTCATCCCCATCGGGGAGGAAGGACATTTCTCCAAAGGTATGCTGCATAGGGACGCCTCCTTTCTTGTTTGTCAAATGGGTAGAATGGGCTCTCTCGGAGCCGAGAAAAAGCAAAAGGACTGCTATGCCGTAGCACAACAGTCCTTTCAGGCGGGTTGTCAAGCAACTTGCGCCATATCCGCACAGCCTTCTTCGGGAAGAACGCCGACGGGAAACGCCAAATCAGCGCTTGCTGAACTGGGGCGCACGACGAGCTGCCTTCAAGCCGTACTTCTTTCTTTCCTTCATACGAGGGTCACGGGTCAGGAAGCCTGCCTTCTTCAATGCGGGCTTGGTTTCTGCGTCTGCAATCAGAAGAGCACGGGAAATACCGTGACGGATAGCGCCAGCCTGTCCGGACAGACCGCCACCGTGAACGGTTGCGACAACGTCAAACTTGCCCTCTGCCTCGGTTACACCGAAGGGCTGCATAACGATAAGCTTCAAGGTTTCCAGACCGAAGTACTCGTCAATGGACTTGCCGTTAACGGTTACAGAGCCGGTACCGGGATACAGGCGAACACGGGCAACAGACTTCTTTCTTCTGCCGGTGCCATAGAAATAAGGTTTTACACTGGTATACATTCTGTTTTTCCTCCCTTTTCTCAGTCAATAGCAATGGGCTGCTGAGCCGCTTGCTTGTGATTCTCACCGGCATATACCTTCAGGCGGGTGAATGCCTTAGCGCCGATGGAGTTGTGGGGGAGCATTCCCTTTACTGCCAATTCCATTGCGTACTCGGGGCGCTCTGCCATCAGCTTGCGATAGCTGACAGACTTCAAGCCGCCAATGTAGCCGGAATGATGGTAGTGGAACTTCTGGTCTAACTTCTTACCCGTCAATACAGCCTTTGCCGCATTGATGATGATAACGAACTCGCCGCAATCTACGTGAGGGGTGAATTCGGGTCTGTGCTTACCGCGCAGGATGGTAGCGGCTTTCACAGCGGTTTCGCCCAGGGTCTTGCCTGCAGCGTCAATAACATACCATTTACGGGAAATGGTTTCCTGCTTTGCCATAAAAGTGGACATTTCTTTTTCCTCCGTTTGAATTTGTTACAAAACTTTCATGCGAGGAAGATTATAACACTTGTTTTCTCCTTTGTCAAGTGCTTTTTTTCACTTTTTTTGGATTTTTTAATTTTCATCGGTGATATCTCTTAAAAGCTCGTTTTTCCTCGTTTTTTCTCGTTTTTCCTAACCCGAAAAATAAAAATTTTATTTTTAAACTTTTTGTGAACACTTGCTTTTGAAAAAAAGAGGACGCCGCGCGCTCCGATAGCCGCGGCGTCCTCGCCTTATATTATTGGAAGGAAAGGGTGATTTCCTTGGGGGCGCCGTCTAACTGACGCAGGGCAACCCCCGCGCTTTTCAGCATTCTCTTGGACGCCTGGGTCATAGGGGTATGACCGTATTTGTCGGAGAGATAGATGACCTCCTTGATGCCGCACTGAATAATTGCCTTGGCGCACTCGTTGCAGGGGAACAGCGCCACGTAAATGCGCGCCCCCGTCAGATTTTTGCCACGGTTGTTCAGAATGGCGTTCAGCTCGGCGTGAACCACGTAGGGGTATTTGGTTTCCACGTCCTGCCCCTCTCTTCCCCAGGGGAACTCGTCGTCCGAGCAGCCGTGGGGGAAGCCGTTATAGCCCGTCGAGAGAATACGGTTATTCTCGTCCACGATGCAGGCGCCAACCTGGGTATTGGGGTCCTTACTGCGCTTAGATGCCAGAAGGGCAACGCCCATAAAATATTCGTCCCAAGTGATATAGTCAGTTCTTTTCATATCGAAATCCTACCTTTACGTATATAAGCTATTGAATTTGCGGCTGATGGGATTAAGTAAAATCCAGGTCAGTAGCACGGAAAGCCCAAGGAATACGAGGGAAAGAAGCAAAAGCGCCGTGTCTGCTCCCAAAAGCGCCGCCAGCGCAAGCCCGATAAAGGACAAAACGAAGGCGATGCCCATTAAGCCGAACATAGAGAGGAAAACGGCAAGCCCCTGCTTGACTGCCTCTGCTTCGTTCATCCAGGAGAAGCGAGGGAAAAGGGCGCCGAGAATCATACCGAACAGCGTGCCGAACAGCCCGAAGAGCTGGGGCAGGAGAATCACGCCAAGCGCCGTATACCAGGGCGGCGTTGTCACAAAGAGAACAGACGCCGATGCCAACAGCGTCACGGGGACAGTCAGCACCTCCGAGGCGTACACCTTGGCAAGCAGAACGTCCTGCGCCCGAATGGGAGAGGAGCGCAGAAGCCATAGGGTTTTTGCCTCAATGGAGATAGAGGGGGCGGTAATCATCGTCATAGAAAGGAGCAGGCAAATCGCCGCCGTCAGAAGGGCGGCAAGCTCCTCCATTCCCATAAAGCCCAAAAGCTCAGGGTCGGCAAAAAAGCCGAGGACAGTGGGCTTCATAATGGCAAGCGCCACTGCCGCCACCACCAGCATAAAGAGCCCCATGGCGCTATTCAGAAGATAGCTGCTGCTATGGAAGAGGAAGCCTAAATCCTTCTTGGCAAGCGCCTTGCGGACGGATGCGGGCTTTACACTCTTTTCGTGATACTCTGCCTTCTTCAGGTGGGCTTTGGCGGTGGCAATTCCGATAAAGCTACGGGAAAGAAGAAGAAACACCAAAGCCGCGGGCACCCCTGCCATTAGCAGGGAGAGAAGCCCGAAGGGGATGCTCCCCGCGCAGCCAACGCCGAAGATATAAAAGGGGAACAGGTAGAGCTTGACCCCCTGGGCAATATTCGGCAGCATAGCGGCGATATTCTCAATCTCGTCCGCATTTCCCAAGAAGCCGAAGTAGAGATAGAAGTACAGCCCCAGAAGAATGAGAGAAAACACGGTTTGCACCAGGGATTTTCTCCGCACACGGCGAAGCAGAAGCGCCACGAGCCAGCCGAACAGACACGAGAGCGTCAAGCCTACGACAGGCAACACCGCCAGGGCGACCAAGAGGGACAAGAGCGCCCAAATGGAAAAGACGCCCATCGGGATACTCAAAAAGACGTAGACCGCCAAGGCAGGCAATAGCACCACCGCCTCAAACGCCAGGTTCGTCAAATAGAGAAAGAGGAGTCTTGAGAGCAGAATGGTGCGAGGCGGTATGGGCATAGACAGGAGCAAATCATTGTCCTTTGCCTCGTATAGCTGCGTCACGGTGGCAAACAGGCTCCCCACCAAGGCAAGGAGGGTGGCAACGGCGCCCGCCATTGCGAAATAGAGCCAGGAAAGTGCCCCGTCCGCCAGGGTGACGGTGCCAAGACCGATAAACAGCATCAGAAACAGGAAGAGAAAGACGGCAACCAGATAGACGTACAGGGCGCCCATCAGAATGATGGTACCCGTTTTGCGCCGCTTGCCCGTTTTTCTATCGTAGCCAAAGCCTGCCCAGAAGGAGGCAAGCCTTGCCTTTATCAACGCTTTTAGCACGGTTTATTCTCCTTTCGCGCCGCCTTATTCATTCTCGGCAAGCTCTAAGAATACGGACTCCAAGGAGGCGTCCCCACGAACCTGCTCCATTTCGCCCGCAACCACCAGGCGCCCGTTCTTGATGATGGCAACTCTGTCGCAGAGCTTTTCCGCCACCTCCAATACGTGGGTAGAGAAGAAGATGGCGCCGCCCTTTTCGGTAAAGGCGCGCATTTCCTCCTTGAGGGTGTGGGCCGCCTTGGGGTCAAGCCCCACGAAGGGCTCGTCCATAATCCAAAGACGGGGAGAATGCAACAGCGCCGCAATCACCGCCAGCTTTTGCTTCATACCGTGAGAGTAGGCGGAGATGGGCTGCGCCAGGTCCTCCGTCAGCGAGAAGGCGGCAGAAAGAGAGCGAATCTTCTCTTCCCTTTCCTTGGCGGCAACGCCGAAGATGTCGGCAATAAAATGCAGATAGGCAATGCCCGTCATAAAATCGTACAAATCGGGGTTATCGGGAATGTACGCCAAATCCCGCTTGCAGGCAAGGGGGTCTGTCTTTACGCTATGTCCGTTGACAAGGATTTCTCCCGCCTCAAAGGGCAGAATGCCGCAGCACGCCTTGATGGCGGTGGTTTTTCCCGCGCCGTTGTGCCCGATAAAGGCACAAATCTCCCCCTCGTTGATTTCCAAGGACAGGTTGTCTACCGCTACCTTGTCCCCATATTTTTTGGTCAAGCCTTCTATACGTAAAACGCTCATTATCTTCTCCTTTTAGGGTTAAAAGAACTGATTGCTTTTATTGTACCACACTCCTTTGCCGTTGTCAATCACAAAGTGTGAAAAGCGAAATTGGGTTGACAGGCGAAAAGCGGCGCCGTTATTGGTTTTTTTATTAAATTTGTATAATCTTTTTCGTGAAATTTGTGAAAATTGCCTATGCCAATTTGTAGCAAAATGTGGTAAAATATATGTAGAAAAAAGCATCACGGCGCCATGGGCGCCGCAATAAACGAGGAGGGAAAATGTACCAAATAAACGACATTATTTTTTACGGCGGCACAGGCATTTGCCAAGTTGACGATATTCGTACAGAGCCCTTTGACGGCGCCCCCTCCGACGTGCTGTATTACGTGATGCACACCCTGCACGAGCCAAGACAGACCATCTTCAATCCCGTTACCAACGACAAGGTGTTTACACGCCATCTCTTGACCCAAGAGGAGGCAGAGGAGTTTTTGGCAGGCGCCTCCTCCATTGAGGGGCTGACGGCGCCCTCCTCCAAGCTACTGCGGGAGGAATACACCAAGACAATGAAAACCTACCTGCCTGAGGGCTGGGTCAAGGTGATGCGTACCTTTATGGAAAGAGAGGCGGCGGCTGTCCGTGTGACGGATGCGGAGCGCGCCTTCTTTGAAGCGGCAAAGCGGCACCTGTTTACCGAGATTGCCTTAGCCTACGGCGAGGAGCCCAAGAAGGCGGAGGCACGGGTTTGGGAAGCCTTGACGATGGCACGCTGACAAAAAAGCAAGGAGAACGAAGCGGACATTCCGAATCGTTCTCTTTTTTTAGTGATTTACACAAAGCAGAAGGAATACAGGTCCGCGTCCCGTAGCGCAAAGCGAAGCGCCACCCGCTTGCCCCGCAAGGCAGAGAGCGGCTTTTCAAACGCAACGGGCCGATGGGTGGCGTCCCCAAACATTTCGTAGCTTTGGTAGCCTGCAAGGGGCTTGCCCTCCTCGTCCAAGAGGGTCACCGTCACGCCGCCGGCACCTCCCGTGGCAAAATTCAGATACAGCTCTCCCTCGCCCAGCGTCAGCGGGCGGGTGAGGACGAAGCCGCCCGCAGCATCGGCGCGGAAGGAAAAGAAGCCGTCAAGCCGCAGGGTATAGCGGCGGAAATCCACGTTTTTCGTGCGATAGTTCTCCCCGAAATACAGGGAGATTTCGGGTGAGGCGCCCTCCTCCTCGGCAGGGGTTTCTACCAATCCGTAGACGGAATAGCCGCCACCGTACCACCAGTTATAGCGGTTTTCGGCGCCCTGGTTGAAAAAGCTCTCGTCCCGACGGTTAAAGCAAAGCCCGTCCTCCGAGGTCATAACAAGGGTATCGGTAATGGCGGTGCCGCCGCGCCCGTAGCGGGCGATGACCTTCTCCCGATAGTCCCAAAGCGCCATATGGGCGAAGTTTTCCTTCTCGCCAACGCGGTCGGTATAGCGGACAGGGAGCCCTAAGAAGGTTCCCTCCTCCCGATAATATTTCCCGATTTGGTTGGTGTAAAGGGGGGCGTCCCCCTGCCCCTCGGCAAAGCAGACACGCCCACGGTACTCCCAGCTACGGAAATCCTTACTGGTTGCCAAGCGAATATCCCGCACGTCACGGACAAGGTCGGTGGTCATAAAATCCGCAATCTCCTCGCCGCTTCTGCGGTGGTAGGAGCGATAGTAGACGAAATACTGCTCCGTTTCCTTATCCCAGAACACCACGTTGAAGCTGTCAAAGGTGCCAATCACGGGAATATCCGCGCCGCGGCGGAAGTGATAGCCGTCCTCACTGTAAAAGCAGCAAAGGTGCCGCCCCTCCTTATCCATCAGCTCGGAAAGCGCCTTAAACCTTTCCTCCTTGGGGCAGGCGGGATTTTCATCGTAGAAAACGGAAAAATTATCCACGTAGCCGCCGTTATCGTAGACGATGTTGTTGGCGTCGCTCCCGTTATAGCTGTATATATGCAGGCTCGGCTTGGTAAAATGAATGCCGTCAGCACTCTCTGCTACGCAAATAACGCTTCGCTCAGAAAGCTCGCCCTCAACGGGCAGAGAGAAGGGGCAGGCACGATAATACAGGCGATAAACGTCACCCAGGCGAACAATGCTGCCGTAGCCGTTGTGGGAGCCCTCCCACTCGCTGTCACATGCCAGCGCGATATTTTTCTTTTGCGGCTTGTGCATACGGACAGAAACGCCCTGCTTTTCTGCTAAAAGGGCGTCATCCCAACAAAGAAACCGCCCCGTCCAGGCATTTTTGCTTGCCATTTGTCTTCCCTCCTATGGAGTTTTTTTCAGTATATCAGCTTTTTCCCTGTTTGTAAATAGAAAAAACGGACGGTTTTTTCTCTTTCCCGTCCGTTTTTTTATGGCGTAAATTTCTCTTGCTTTTTTGCTTTTAATCGAAAAGAACCGCCTCGCCCGTTTCAGAGGAGCGCTTTGCCGCCTCCAACACACGGAAGCAGCGAAGGACGCCGGCAGGGTCTACCGCCAGGGGCTCCTTGCCGTCTAAGTACCCTGCCAGGTTCAGGTACAGCTTTGCCCAATCCTGGGTAATGGGGACCTCGGGAACGGTGCGCTCCTCCCACTCGTCGATAACCACCTTGCCGTAGCTTCTTTCCGACACGGATTCATTGAGATAAACCAGGGCAGGGGTTTCCTCCACGTGGGATTTTTTGATGCAGCGGAGCTTGCCCGTTTCGCCGCAGATGCCGTCAACCCGCAAGGCACCCTTATCGCCGTACACCATCCACTTGGGCAGGGGCAGAGGCGCAAAGTCGGTTGCCTCTATCTGGGCGGTGAGCCCGTCCTTGAAGGTGATGATAATCTTGGTATAGTCCTCGCCCGCATCCGTACTGCCCAGGGTCTTGACAATGCCGTACACCGAGCGAATGGGGGAGCGGACCACGTCTAACACCTGGTCTAACACGTGAATGCCCCAGTCGCCAAAATAGCCGCCACCGTGGTCGGCAAACATACGCCAGCCGAACATCTGCCCGTTACCGTTGGCAGAATGCACTCTCGATTCCACGGAAATCAGATTGCCCAGCTTGCCGCCGGCTATGACCTCCTTGACGATGAGGGCGTCCCTATCGTAGCGGCGGTTCTGATGGACGGTGAACATCTTTCCCGTTTTTTCGGCGGTGGCAATCATCTTTTCTAACTCTTCAACCGACATAGCCACAGGCTTTTCGCACATCACGTGATACCCTGCCTCCAAGGCGGCGCAGGCATATTCACAGTGGTACTGATTGGGAATACCAATCACCACTAACTCAAAGAGGTGGGACGCCAAAAAGTCTGCCAGGTTGTCGAAGGTCTGCAAGCCCCTCTCCTCTGCCAGGGCGCGACGGGCAGGGTCCACGTCATACACCGCCGTAGGGGTAAAGGGAACGTCCTCTCGCATAGCGGTGGTATAATGGTAGCCGCTGACGATAGAGCCAAAGCCGATATAACCGATTTTTCTGTTCATAATAAAATCCTCGCAACTGTATATGTTTTATAAGGTAAACGGATAAAAGCGTCCAAGGGGCTCAGGTTTCCTTGGGGCTGGCGCTGAAATACTTTTTATAGGCGCGCCAGAAAACCGAATATTCCGAGAAGCCCACGGCAACTGCCGCCTCCGCAGGCTTTTTCCCCTCGTTTATCAGCTGACGGGCGGTGGTGAGCCGCTTGACGGTGATATACTGCCAAACCGTGGTTCCCATCTCCTGCTTGAACAGGCGACAGAGCTTGGACTTGCTGAGAAAGAAGCGCTTGCAGATTTTTTCTAAGGAAAGGGGCTCCTCCAGGTGGCGGTTGACGTAGGAGGCTATCTGATACACCACGCCCTCCTCGAAGGGCGGCGCTTCTCTTTTCACCGTATTGAGGGCAAAGAGGAGGGGGAACAGATAGGAAAGCGCCTGCAGCTTATCCGCCTCGCCGCCGCTGCAAATACGCAGAAAAGCCCCATAGACGTCGTCATTCTGAAAATCTGCCGCCGAAAAGCAGTTATTCTGCCCGGGCAGACGCTTTTCAAACACGTCCAAGAGGGCGGCGCCGCAGCCTGTGCGGCGCACTAACGCAGGGTCAAAATGAAAGGCACAGCGCTCGTAGGGCTGCTCGGGGGAAATGGCAATATAGTGCGCCTCGTTGCTCCGCATAATGAGAATATCGCCCACGTGCAACGGATACGCCGTTCCTTCAATATAGAAGGTTCCCTTGCCTGCCATAAACCAGAAAATTTCGTATTTGGGGTGGGTATGCATCTGGAAAATCGAGGGGTCGGGCACTTCGTCTATCACGTGATGAAAGGATAATCCCTCGGTATTGATATCGTACCGCATCAAGCCTTCCCTCCTCTTTTTTCTTCTATGTACTTATACTACCACAAAATGATATGATTTGCAATACCTAAATGTAATTTTTACAATTTCATTACATTCCTTTTTGGGTTATGATAGGGGTAGTAAAAAACCGCAAAGGAGAATACATATGGCACAGTATAAGCTTTTTGCCTTTGCCGACGAGGCAGGCGCTTCCTTAGACGAGCAAATTGCCGCTATGAAGCGGAACGGGCTTGACGGCTTGGAAATTCGCTTTGTTGACGGGAAGAACGTTGCCGCCTTTACCGTAGAGGAGGCAAAGGAAGTAAAAAAGAAGATGGACGACGCGGGGCTCGTTACCTGGTCTATCGGCTCTCCCCTTGGAAAGCTGGAGATTGACAGCGAGGACTTTCCCATTCATCTTGACACCTTTAAGCACACCCTGGAGCTTGCGCATATTCTGGGCGCTGACCATTTGCGTATGTTCTCCTTCTACACGCCCAAGGGTCAAAGCCCTGCCGATTACAAGGAAGCGGTGATGGAGAAGCTCGGCGCCTTCGTCCGTGCGGCAGAGGGAAGCGGCATTCTTCTTTGCCACGAGAACGAAAAGGGCATTTACGGGGACGTAGCCTCCCGCTGTCTGGAGATTGCCAAGGCATTCCCCTCTATGCGCCTGGTATTTGACCCTGCCAACTTCGTGCAGTGCGGTCAGGAAACCCTTTCCGCCTGGCAGATGCTGAAGCCCTACACCCATTACATGCACATCAAGGATGCTTTATCCGACGGCTCTATCGTGCCTGCGGGGGAGGGCATCGGCAACGTTGCCGCTATCGCCAAGGATTACCTGGCAATGAAGGGCGGCGCCTCTGCCTTTACCGTAGAGCCTCACTTGAAGGTATTCGGAGGGCTTGGCGAATTAGAGCGCCAGGGCGAGGACAGCGCCGTGGAAAAGGCGTTTGTTTTCCGCACCAACGGCGAGGCGTTTGACGCCGCCTGCTCTTATTTCCGCAAGACCCTGCTTTGATACCGTTTTTTGAACAGAAAGGATACAGACTATGATGACCTTAGGCGCACAGCTTTACACCGCCCACGCACTTTGCGAAACCACCGAGGGCTTGGCAGAAACCCTGGCACGGGTTGCCGACATCGGCTACAAAACAGTGCAGGTTTCGGGCGTTTGCCCCTATGACCCTGCTTGGCTGAAGGAGGAATTGGACAAGAACGGGCTCGCCTGCCCCTTGACCCACATTGCCAAGGCGGATTTGATGGAAAAGACGGACGAGGTGATGGAAAACCACAGGATTTTAGACTGTCGCTACGTTGGCCTTGGCGGCTTTGGCTTTCCCCACGTGACCGTGGAGGAAATGCGTGAGCAGCTTCTTCCCGTGGCACAGAAGCTTCACGAAAACGGCTTCTATTTTATGTACCACAACCATCATTACGAGTTTGGCAGAGAGAACGGCGAGCGCATTATAGACAAAATTCTTTCCGCATTCCCTGCCGAGGTATTGGGCGTTACCCTTGACACCTTCTGGGCGCAGGTCGGTTGTGCCGACCCTGCCGAATGGGTTTCCAAGCTCAAGGGCAGAATTCCCTGCTTGCACCTGAAGGACGGTCTGTATGAATACAATCCCGAGGAAAAATCCTTCTACTGCATCAAGATGGCGCCTGTTGGCGAGGGCAATATGAACTTTTCCCGTATTCTGACGGCTGCCGAGGCGGCAGGCACCGAGTACCTCTTTGTGGAGCAGGACAACTGCTACGGTGAGGACCCCATTGACTGCCTGAAGCGCAGCTATACGTATCTCCATTCTCTTGGCTTACAATAATTGAAATAAAGGACGGATAAACAAATGGAAAAGATTAAGCTTGGCATTATCGGCATTGGTAATATGGGTACCCAGCACGCAGCCAACGTGATGAAGGGCGCCTGCCCCGAGATTGAGCTTGTGGCGATTGCGGACATCAATCCCGCCCGCCGCGATTACGTAAAGGAAGCCTACGGCGATGCCGTTCGTTGCTTTGAAACGGCAGAGGAGATGCTGGACAGCGGTCTTATCAATGCCTGCATCGTTGCCGTTCCCCACTACTTCCACACCCGTCTTGCCATTGCCTGCATGCAGCGTGGCATTCACGTGATGGTGGAGAAGCCTGCAGGCGTTTACACGAAAGAGGTGCGCCTGATGAACGAGGAGGCAAAGAAGCACCCCGAGATTGTGTTCGGTATGATGTTCAACCAGAGAACCAACCACATTTACCGCAAGATGCACGAGCTTGTGCATTCGGGCGAGTACGGCGAAATTCGCCGTGTCAACTGGCTGATTACCAACTGGTACCGTCCCCAGGCGTATTACGATTCGGGCGACTGGCGTGCTACCTGGTCGGGCGAGGGCGGCGGCGTACTGCTTAACCAGTGCCCCCACCAGCTGGACCTTTGGCAATGGATTTGCGGAATGCCCGTCAAGATTGAGTCCCATTTGCACTTTGGCAAGTGGCACGATATCGAGGTAGAGGATGACGTTTCCACCTACGTGGAATACGCAAACGGCGCAACGGGCGTTTTCATCACCACCACGGGTGACGCCTGCGGCACCAACCGCTTTGAAATTCAGCTTGACCGCGCTAAGCTGGTTGCCGAGGACAACAAGCTGACCGTTATTGAATTTGAAATGAGCGAGCAGGAATTTTCTGCCACAAACAAGAGCCCCTTCGGTGCTGTTCCTCGGCATCAGGTTGAGGTTGAGACCGACGGCAAGAATGAGCAGCACGTAGGCGTTCTGAACGCCTGGGCAGCCGCTATTCTGCGCGGTGAGCCGCTGGTTGCCAGAGGCGAGGAGGGTATTAACGGTCTGACCCTTTCCAACGCAATGCACCTTTCCTCCTTCTTAGGCAAGCCCATCGTTCTTCCCATTGACGAGGAGCTGTACTACGAAGAGCTGATGAAGCGTGTCAAGACCTCTCGCCGCAAGGAGAACGTTACCTCGGTGGTGTCGGACACCACGGGCACCTATTGATGCCCTTCAAGCGGTTTTCCCGTTAAAAAGGAAGCATATTTGTGTGGCGGCGATTTCGCTTTGCGAAACCGACCGCCATTCCGCATAGAAAGGATTGGTCATATATGGACGCTGTAAGAATCGGTATCGTCGGCATTGGCAACATGGGCGGCGCGCACGCCTACAATCTGGCAAGGGACGCTGTTCCTTCCCTGACCCTTGCCGCTCTTTGCGACAATGACCCCGAAAAGGCGGCATTCTGCGCTGAAAGATACCCGACAGTTCCTTTTTTCTCCGATTATAGAGATTTGCTGTCCTCCCGCTCTGTTGATGCCGTTCTGATTGCCGTTCCCCACAGGCTTCACGCCGAAATGGCGATTGCCGCCTTGGAGGCTGGGCTTCACGTTTTAGTGGAAAAGCCCGTGGATATCCGCGTGTCGGTAGCACGGCGGTTAAACGAGGCGGCAGAGAAAAGCGGCAAAATCTTTGGCATTATGTTCAACCAGAGAACCAACCCCCTCTTCCAAAAGGCAAGAGAGCTTGTCGCCTCTGGCGCCCTTGGGCGCTTGAAGCGCTCGGTTTGGATTATCACCAACTGGTACAGAACCCAAGCCTACTACGATTCAGGCTCCTGGCGTGCCACCTGGGCAGGCGAGGGCGGCGGTGTCTTGATGAACCAAGCACCCCACCAATTAGACCTTTGGCAATGGATTTGCGGTATGCCCTCCTCCGTTACCGCCTTTTGCGACGTGGGAAAATACCACGATATTGAGGTGGAGGACGACGTAACCGTTTTTGCCCGTTATCCCGACGGTGCCACGGGCACCTTTATCACCACCACAGGCGAGTACCCCGGCACCAACCGCTTGGAGATTGTGGGCGAATGCGGAAAGCTGGTTTTGGAAAACGGGCTTCTGAAGCATTGGCGCCTTGCGGAAAGCGAAAAGGAGGCTCGCTTCTCCTCTTCCGAAAGCTCCCCTTCCCTTCCTTATATATATGAGGAAACAAAGGAGCAGGAAAGCGGCGGTCACGTGGGCATTTTAGAGAGCTTTGCCGACGCCATTCTGCTTGGTAAGCCCCTCTTAGCCCCGGGCTGCGAGGGCATTCGGGAGCTTTCTATTTCCAACGCCGCCTACCTTTCCGCCTGGACGGGCAAGGAGGTATCCCTTCCCTTGGACGAGGACGCCTTTGACGCCCTGTTGGACGAAAAAATGCGCCACTCCTCCTTTGGCAAGAATACCGCCACCGAGGCGCCCACCGAGCAGTACAAGCGCCGCTGGCAGGTGAATTGGTAAGAAGAGCTGCCTCGCTATTCGCGAGTCACCGAAAAGAGCCGATTCCTCGGCTCTTTTCTGCTCTAAGTTCTTTGCAATTTTTCAAAATTGCAAAGAACGCAGTTCGTTCTGCGAAAACTCTGTTGTTTTCGCAGAAGGGGAGAAAAAAGGCGCGCTTTTCGCGCGCTGAGATAGAAGAACTGTCTCGCTGTTCGCGAGTCACCGAAAAGAGCCGAGAAGTCGGCTTTTTTCTGCTCTCGAGCTGTCTTGCTGTTCGCAAGCCACCGAAAAGAGCCGAGAAGTCGGCTTTTTTCTGCTCTAAGTTCTTTGCAATTTTTCGAAAAATCGCAAAGAACGCAGTTCGTTCTGCGAAAACTCTGTTGTTTTCGCAGAAGGGGAGAAAAAAAGGCGCGCTTTTCGCGCGCTGAGATAGAAGAGCTGTCTTGCTGTTCGCAAGCCACCGAAAAGAGCCGGGAAGTCGGCTTTTTTCTGCTCTC
>JAFTSW010000079.1 GCA_017467085.1 Clostridia bacterium
TCGCTCCCTTAAAATTCTTCGAACTCCGAAGCACGAAAAAACGGATGATTTTTTCGTGATGCGAGCGAAGATAAGTATGGACTTATCAAGGGAACAGCGCGGAAAAAGCGCCGCTTTTTCGGCTTCAGAGCGGGTTCGATTCCCTTACGGCTAAGCTCTCGCCCGTGCTATTGTTTCGCTTTTGACAAAAAGCGGAAGGAAGCGGGGTAAAAAAGCCGCTTTCAGCGGCTTTTTATCTTGTCTTTTGCCCGATTTTCGATAAATATTGCTTTTTCCATTGACAGGGCGGGGCTTTGGCGGTACAATAGAGGCGGCAGAACAGAAAAAACGGGCGCCCGTCTGGCTTTTCCCGTGGGGCGCGCGTTTGCAAAGAGTATCACAAAAAACAAATGCTACGGCATAGAAAAGGACGGGCGACGGTATGAACGAAATCGGCGTAATGATTGTGGCGAATGGGGCTCTTGATTTTGAGAGCAAATTCAGAGAGGCGAAGGAGATGGGGTTAGAAAGTTGCCAGCTTTCCTTCTGGGACCCTACCGCCTACACCGATGAGGTGGCAGAGAAAATTCGGGAGGCGCTTGCCGCCACGGGCTTTAAGATTTCCCTTCTTTGGGCGGGCTGGTCGGGCCCCAACGCCTGGAACTTTACCGAAGGCCCCGAGACCCTGGGCATCGTGCCCGAGGCATACCGCGCGGTGCGTGTGGAGGAGCTGAAGCAGGCGGCGCTGTTCGCCAAGAAAATCGGGGTGACGGATATTGCCACCCACGCGGGCTTTTTGCCCGAAAACCCCACGGACGAAAAATACGAGGGCGTGGTGTCGGCGCTTCGGGAGATTTGCGCCTTTTACAAGGAAAACGGCATCAATTTCCTCTTTGAAACGGGACAGGAAACCCCCGTTACCGTTTTGCGTACCATCAAGAAAATTGGGCTTGACAACGTATTCATCAACTTTGATACGGCAAACCTGATTTTGTACGGCAAGGGCAACCCTGTGGACGCCTTGCGTGTGTTTGGCAAATACGTCCGCAACACCCATATTAAGGACGGTGTGTTCCCCGAGGGGGACGGTATGCTGCTGGGCAAGGAAACCCCCGTTGGCGAGGGTCTTGCGGATATTCCCACGGTCTTGAAGATGCTCAAGGAGCTGGGCTACGAGGGCGCATACACCATTGAGCGTGAAATCACGGGCGAGGAGCAGAAGCGGGATATTGCCAAGACAGCCGCGTTCCTGAGAGCGCAAATGGAGGCGCTGGGATGAAAAAGGTGCGAGTAGGAATTCTCGGCTGCAACTATATGGGAAAAATGCACGCGGACTGCTACGGGCGGATGGAAAACGTACAGGTGGTGGCGGTTTGCGACATCAACGAGGCAACCGCCGAGGCGGCAGCCGCCCCCTTCGGCGCCAAGGTCTATACCGACGGCAAGGCGCTGATAGAGGAATGCGCGCCGGATTTGCTGGATATCTGCCTGCCTACCTTCTTGCACAAGGAGTACGCCGCCGCCGCTATGGGGAAGGTGCCCTATATCGTGATTGAAAAGCCCGTTGTGCGGACGGTAGAGGAGGGCGAGGCGTTGCTTGCCTTGCAGGCGCAAACGGGAACGCAGGTTGGCGTTGGCCACGTGATTCGCTTCTTCAAGGAGTACGAATATCTGAAGCAGGCGCTGGACGAGGAGCGCTACGGGCGGCTGGTTAATCTGACCCTGCGCCGTGTCAGCCCCTCGCCTGCCTGGGATTGGGCAAGCTGGCGGAAGGACAGCGGCAAGAGCGGCGGCGCCATTCTTGACCTGCATATACACGATATTGACTATATGCTGTACGCCCTGGGAGAGCCCCTTTCCGTTCACAGCGTCAAGAACACCCTGGGCGAGGCAAACTCCTACGTTTGCACCGCCTGCCGCTACGGGGACTTCACGGTCAGCGTAGAGGGAACCTGGTTTTTGCCTGCCTGCTATCCCTTTAATATGTATTACCGCGCGGTGTTTGAAAACGCCGTGCTGGAATACGATAAGGGCAAGCTTTGGAAATATGACAGCGAAAAGGGCGAGGAAATCATCCTCGGCACCGCCGAAGCCGCCAGCGTATCCTTCGGGAACGTGTCGGAGCTGGGGGGCTATTTAGAGGAGCTTGCCTACTTTGTTGCCTGCGCGGAGCAGGGGGCGCCCATTACCCGTGCCACTCTGGCAGACGGCGTGCGTAGCCTCCGCTTCATTATAGAGCATTGCTATTGATATTCGATATACGCGAAGGCATATCGACAAAACGAAATCGCTTCTGTGGACACAGAAGCGTTGCTTCTCAAAAAAAGAGGACGAAGATTTCAAAAAATCTTCGTCCTCTTTTTCGGTCGGTAGATACATTCGCGCATTTCGTCCCACGCGGCACGTGTCATATGCAGCGGAATCTTCTGGCGTAGCCGCAGCGGCGGCAAAGCGCCTCCTTGGCTTGGCGGTGGGCAAAGCCCTCCCGTATGCCCTGGGCGCGCGGGGAGGCGAGAATGTGGGCAAGGGGCTCGCAAAAGGCGTTGCCAAGGGCAAGCGCCCCCTCGCTGTCCATACAGCAGGGAACCACCGTCCCATCCGCAAGAATGCCGAAGTGGTCGGCAAGCCCGTAGCAGTAAAGCGCCTCCTCCCCCTCCTCGGCGGCAAGGTCGGGCCAGGCGAAGCGCTCGCCAAACTCGATATGGAGCTTGTCCCGTATGCGAAGCCCACGGGTGTTTTCCGCCCATTCTCCCGAAAGGCGCTCCCGTAAATAGGCGAGAATTTTCTTATTCCGTCCCCCGTCGTGCCCCTCGTTCCAAAGGCGCAGCACCACGATGACGCCCCCGTCCGCCGCCATCTCGGCAAAGTCGGCAACGGCAGAGAGGTAGCCGAATAGCGCCCCCTCGTCCTCGCCCTCAAAGCTATGCAGGGACACGCTGACCTTGTGCAATCCTGCCGCCAACAGCTCCTTGCCCCGTGTGGCAAGCAGGGTGCCGTTGGTGGTCAGCACCGAACGAAAGCCCCGTTCCCTTGCCATAGAAAGGAAGGTGGGCAAAAGAGGGTGAAGCAGAGGCTCTCCCATCAGGTGATAGTAAATATACGCCGTCTGCCCCGAAAGGGCGGCAAGCAGGGAGGCAAACTCCGCCTCGCTCATAAAGCGCCGCGGACGGCTGTGCCCGTGGCAAAAGGAGCAGTGCATATTGCAGACGTTGGTGACCTCGATATATACCTTGGCGTATGGCAGCTTCGTCTTTTCCACGGTGCTCTTCCCCCTTTTTCCGTATTGCCCTTGCGCGGTTCCTTCCCTCGCGCCCGTTGCCTTATTCGTTCGCTCTTTCTTTGGCGCCCGACCTTGCCTGTCGGGCGTTTTTCATTTGTCCCATTATATCACCTTTTTTCCCATTTGGCAACCCACCGCCCCAAAAAGAAAATAAAACCCCGATGCCCATTTTCGGGCATCGGGGTTTAAGATGACAGGTTATAAAGTTCTTTTAGTTAAAAGAAAAATAACAATTAGCCTTTAATCTTCGAATCACACCACGGGCAGTAGGCAGTATCTACATCTTTCGGGATTAAAATTTTATTTTTACAGTTTGGGCAACAAGTTATTTGTTCTTCTTGATAAGAGTCTTCTTTGTCCTTTTTTGCGATTGTTACAAGAGTGTCAGAATTCTCTACCAGCTGACCAAAAGCATAGAGTCCTAAAGAAGCAAGCCAAGAAAAAAAGGTCCCAAAGACTATGGTAAGAACGCCTGGGAGAAGGGCTTGGATTGTATCGTTTCTTGCAGCAATTAGAGCAAAGCCTAATACAATTGACAAAAAAGCTCCTAAGATGAAAGAAATGCGTGCAAGAAGTTTTAGTTTTCCTCCAATGTTATTGTACATATGTGTATCTCCTATATTGTTAAAAAAGTTTTTTCACAAGGATTTTATCATAAAAAAGCTGTAAAATTTTCGGCTTCGATTTGCAAGCACTGTTTGCCGATGTTGACTCTGTTACTTATGGACAGTATATCACAAGATACAATTTTTTACAAGCACTTATTATTTCATTTCCTTAAAACGGTGGAGCAAGCCGACTTTCGCCTGCGGAGGTTTGTTTTACGGCTTGACTTTTTCGAAAGCACTTGACTTTCGCCCCCTTGCTGTGCTAAACTGAAAAAAACGCATCCGAAAGGAGATTTTTGATGAAAAACGTGTTTCTTTTCGAAGCTCAAGGACGCAGGGTGGAGCTGCGCGCCATTGACGAGGGTATTTTCCGTGTTCGCCTATCGGCAACGGGGAAATTCCGTGAATCGATGCTGTCCAGGTACGGCATTTTGCAGGAGCAGCCCAAGGATATAGAGGCGCGCTTAGAGGACGGCGTGCTGCAAACGGGGCGTTTTTCTCTTGCCCTTTCGGGGGAGTCGCTTTCCGTGTCGGGAGAGGGACATTCCCTTGCCTTTACCGTGTCGGGTCGCGGAGGCGAGGCGCTCTCGGAGGAGGGCTTCCGCCTTTCTCTCGGGCTGACGGAGAAGGAGCGCCTATACGGGCTTGGGGACGAGAACCGTGACGGCATTATGAAGCGCGGCCGCGTGGCGACCCTTTGGCAGACCGACTATATCGGCTACGGGCCCATTCCCTTTCTGATGAGCTCGGCAGGCTGGGGGATTCTGGTCAACTGCACCTATTTACATACCTACGATATGGGCGCAAGCGAGAAAAACACCCTTGTGATTGACGCCGAGAAGGGCGCCCTTGATTTTTATATTTTCCTTGCCTCCGATATGAAGGGGGTCTTACAGCTGTATACCGACGTATCGGGCAAGCCCGTGATGCTTCCGAAATCCGCCTACGGCTTTACCTTCGTTTGCAACGAACAGGCAAACGCCAAGATGATGTTAGAGGACTGCGCCGCCTTTCGCCGCTACGGCATTCCCTGCGACATTGTGGGGCTGGAGCCCGGCTGGATGGAAACCCACTACGATTTTTCCGTAGACAAGAAATGGGATGCGGAGCGCTTCTATCTCCCCTATTGGGAGCCTGCCAACTATACGGGCATTTTCTCCTTCTGCTACAACCTGCGGAAAATGGGCTATAAGCTGAGCCTGTGGCTGTGCTGTGACTATGACCTTCTGTACGAGGAGGAGGGCGAGGTGCGCCGCCGCACCGAGAACAGCATGGAGGGGCGGCTGATTAAGGACGAGCATTTGCATTACAGCGTGTCGATGGACAGAATCACCAAGCAGGGCGAGCCCTGGTTTGAGCATTTGAAGAAGTTTGTGGACAACGGCGCCGCCGCCTTTAAGTTAGACGCTTCTCAGCAGTGCTTGGAGCATCCCGACAGGCTTTGGGCAGGTAAGTATTTTGATGACGAGGTGCATAACGTTTACTGCGTCATTTACGCCAAGCAGATGAAGGAGGGCTTCCAGAATTATACGGGCAAGCGCGCCTTGATTTATACCCCCTGTCTGTATGCGGGCACCCAACGGTATGCCGCCAGCTGGGCAGGGGACACGGGCGGCGGCGAGGGGACGCTGACCTCCATTCTCAACCTTGCCCTTTCGGGTCACGCCAACGCCTCCTGCGACTTGGACCCCACCGACCCCAAGTCCATTCACTACGGCTTCTTAATGCCCTGGAGCCAGCTGCTTGGCTGGCGCAACTGGCACCAGCCCTGGCTTCTCGGCGAGGAGTTAGAGGAGATGATTCGCAGCTATAGCCGCCTGCGCTCCTCGCTTTTCCCCTATATCTATTCTATGGCGCATCTGACCAACCGAACGGGCATTCCCCTGGCGCGGCCCCTTTGCCTTGCCTATCCCGATGCTCCCGCCCTGGATGCCCTTCGCAACGAGTATATGCTGGGTGACTCCCTTTTGGTGGGCGCCTTTGATATGCACCTGACTCTGCCCAAGGGTAAATGGACCGACTTCTTCACGGGCAAGGAGTACGAGGGCGAAAGAGAGCTTGACTACCTTCCCCCCAAGGGCAAGGGCGGCGCCCTCTTCGTCAAGGAGGGCTCCATTCTCGTGATGCAGGAGCCTATGAGCCACGTGGACGCGGGCTTCCCCGAGGAATACCTGGTGCATATTTATCCCGGTGCGGACACCGCCTTTACCCTGGTGGAGGATGACGGCATCACCTACGATTACGAGGACGGCAAGGTCTTTGAAACGAAAATGGAAATGACCGACTCGTGTAAAGAAGGCTTTACATTCACGCTCTATACCCGTGAGGGCGAATGGGGCGAGAAGAAAACGGAGGAGGCGTATGACGTCAACACGATGAGCGAAAACCATATCGCCAACGTGCCCGATGCCCCTGCCGTTTCGGGCTTTACCGTGATGATACACGGCGACTATATCGTAGAGGGCGCCGAGGCGACAAGCGAAAACGGCACCACCGTCCTCCGCATTTCCAAGGAAGCCCACGAGGCAGGCGTTCTTTCCTTCCGCGCGGTGAAGAAATAAAGCGCGCTGAGCCCTGTAAAATAAAAAAGAGCAAGATGAAGGAAAAATCCCTCTGTCTTGCTCTTTTGATTTTTCATTGCGTTACGCCAAGGGCGTAACGTCAACAAAGCGGCGCTCTGCGGCGGACTCACGGGCGGCGAGGCACATCGATACGCTGAGAATGCCCTCGGCAAGCGTCGAGGGGGATTTTCCACCCTCCAGCACACGCAAAAACGCCTCGGCAAGGCGGCGGTCACCGCCGAAGTGCTGACCGAAATCGCCCGACATATCAATTTTTTCGACCTTGCCCGTATGATGCTCGTACACCGTGATGATACCGGTGGGGAAGTCAAACTCCACCGTGCCATCGTAGCCGATGAAGCGGGCGCCGCGCTTTGCCGCCTTGTTACGGGCAACGAAGTTTTGGGTATAGACCACGTGGAGCCCCGTATCGTAGCTTACCAGGGCAGAGCCGCAATCGTGGTTGCCCGTATCACGGGCAAAGCAGCAGGCGTAGCCCGTGGGGTCAATCCCCAGCTTACGCAGGGCGTCGGGACCCTCGGGACAGCTATCCTTCTTGGGGCAGCTCTCGCAAAGAAGCCCCTCGGGCATATCTCCCGTAAAGATGCGCTTGGACGCCACCGCCGACACGGAGAGGGGCTTGGCGCCGTCCAGCATGGAGTTGATATAGTCAAAATCGTGGGTGGATTTCTGCAAAAAGAGTCCGCCCGTTTCCGACTCGTCACGGTACCAGCCGTGGAAATAGACCCGTCCGTAGGGCACGTTGTTCACCGCCTGCACCTGGGAGAGCTTGCCGATGCGGCCGCTCTGGATAATCTCCTTGACACGAAGGACAATATCCGTCACACGCAGGGGGAAGGACACCACCGTTTTATCGTTGTGGTACAGAATGCTTTTCAGCCGTGCCTCGTCCTCGCGGTTGGTTGCCACGGGCTTTTCCAAAAACAGGGGAATGCCGTAGGACGCCACAAGACAGGCGTATTCGGTATGTAAGGAGCAGCGCGTGCCCACCAAAACGCCGTCCAAGGACTCCTTTTCCAGCATTTCACGGGCGTCGGTATAAAAGGCGTACTCCCCAACGCCGTTTTCATCGGCGTTTTTGCGCGCATAGGCAGGGTCCACGTCGCAAACGGCGACAAGCTCCATTTTGCCCGTGCGTAAAAATTCCTTCATCATATCGCGGATGCGTCCGCCGTAGCCGATAATACCAAGCTTAAACATAGCTTTTCTCCTTGTGTCCTTTGATTGTAGGGACCTTCTCTATCTGCCATTATACAGGCAGAAAGGGGGCAAGTCAATGGCTTTTTCGGTTTTTTTATTGGTGTTTTCGGCAAGGATGGGCTAAAAAAACGTGTCCGCGGCGGCGTCGGCGCTGTTGCCGGAAGGGCGATGCTTACTACCGAAAAGCAGAGACTCTTGATTTTTCCTTTTTTACGTGCTATAATAAGCATAAAAGTGCTTTTTCCTTAGGCAAGAGAGAATAGTACGAACCCGTTTTAACGAGGCAAATTTCCCAAGGCACGTCAGTTGTCTTTCTCGCAATATTGTATATTGCGTCGAAATCCAACCTCGTTCCCCGAAAAATTTTCTCTCGTTAAAATTCGCAGA
>JAFTSW010000080.1 GCA_017467085.1 Clostridia bacterium
CTGGGCGTTTCCCAGATGAAGGCGATGGATATTTACAAATCCGCCAAGGCAGCCGAAAGCGCCGCCGAGGCGCCCGCCGCTGACACCCCTGCGGAGGTATAACCCACACCGTAAAACGTTTTTTATAGAACAGAAAGGACAACCCACCATGCGTAAAAAAGACAAACAGAAAAAAGGCGGCAGACTTAAGGCGCGGCTTCTTTGCCTTCTTCTCCTTGCCGTATTCGGCATTCTCGCCGTCACCACTCGCCCCTCCATCGCCATCGGTGGTGAATACACCGACAAAAACGAGGTTGCCCTTTACATTATGGAATACAACCAGCTGCCCAAGAACTATATCACCAAGGCAGACAGAGAAAACGCCTATGCCGTGGATATCAAGGATAAGGTCATAGGCGGCGATACCTTCTGGGGTAAGGACGGCATCACCGTAAGGGTAGGCGAGGAAACGAATACCCTCCACCTTGAAAACTTGAAGGAATGCGACATCAAGACCAACTCCTACGGCATTTATAGTGGCGAGCGCGGCTCTGAGCGCTTGGTCTACACCACCAACACCGAGGACGTGCGCATTTTCTACACGGCTGACCACTACGATACCTTCACGGAAATCACCCCCGAGGGTATCTACAAGACCAGCAACACCTGTACCACCGCCTTCCTCATTACCGCAGGCGTCACCGTGGTCGTCTTCTTCTTCACACGCAAAAAGGAGCCCGCCTCCAAGAAGGACGGGGACTCCCAAGCATAATCCCTTTTTTCCATAGGGCTGTCCCTTAACGGGGCAGCCCGTTTTTGTTTTTCTTTTTTTCAAAAAAGGTTGACAAACGAAAAGAAAAATGGCATACTAATCTCAAGGGGAATACGCAAGAAAAAAATAGTAAAAGAGGTAACGACAATGACCGAGATTTCCGTTGATTTGAGCAAAAGAGGCTCCGCCATCCGTCCCTTGAACGCCGTGAATAACGGTCCTATGTTCCCCGACGGCGGCGTCCGCAAAACCGCCACCAATTTTGAAGCATACAAGGCGGCAGGCTTTTCCTACGCGCGGCTTCACGATACCGCCTTTGCCCCCGGCTGTGCGGGAGAGCATCTGGTAGACGTGCATCGCATCTTCAAAAACTTCGACGCCGACGAGAACGACCCTGCCTCTTACGTGTTCGGCCCCACAGACAGATATATTCTCAACATCATCGCCGCAGGCACCAAGGTGTTCTACCGCCTGGGCGCCGCTATCGAGCATCAATACAAGTACGGCACCCTGCCCCCCAAGGATTTTGCCAAATGGGCGCGCATCTGCGAGCATATTATTCTCCACTACAACGAGGGCTGGGCAGACGGGTATCACCTGGGCATTGAATACTGGGAAATCTGGAACGAGCCCGACACGGGCTACAAGCAGAACAACAGCCCCACCTGGGGCGGCACGATGGACGCCTTCTTTGAGCTGTTTGAAATCACCCTTTACCACCTGAAGGCGCACTTCCCTCAGCTGAAAATCGGCGGCCCCGCCCTTTGCTCGGTCACCGATAGCCGCGACATCTTTGAGGATATGCTCCGTTACCTCAACCGAAACGGCAAGCACGCCCCCTTGGACTTCTTCTCCTGGCATTTGTACGGCGAGGACGTCACCGAGTTCGAGTATAAAATCCGACTGGTGCAGCAGATGCTGGAAAAATACGGCTACGGGGACGCCGAGAACATTCTCAACGAATGGAACTACGTGTTAGGCTGGACGGGAGAAAAGCTGACCTACTCCTATAAAATGAACAAGGCAGCCAAGGGCGCCGCCTTCGTGGCAGGGGCTATGTGCGTTGGCCAGGCGCTGGGGCTGGATATGCTGATGTACTACGAGGGTCGCCCCAAAACCCCCTGGTGCGGACTCTTTGCGGGGGATGAAAACCTGCCCACCGTCACCTACGGGGTCTATCCTATGTTCGCGCGGCTCCTGTCTTTAGGCACCCACGTTCCTACGGAATGGAAGGACGGCGTCTATTCCTGCGCCGCCACCGACGGGGAAAAATACGGGTTGCTGCTGACCCGCTTCAAACCCGATGACGCCACCGAGCCCGAGGACCTTGCCCTCTCCTTCTCCAAGCCCGCGGGCGCCTACAAGGTATCCTATCACCTTCTGAATGACGAAAACCCCGAGGGCAGGCTCGTCCGCGAGGAATACTTCACCGCCGACACCTTCCGCGCATATATCAAAATGAAGAACTTTGACACGTATTATATTTCAGTAGAAAAAATGTAAACTATTATTTACAAAAAAGAAAGGAAGCAACGTTATGTCCGTCATCGCAATCCATCAGGACAATTTCGAAAAAGAGGTTTTGCAAAGCGACCGCCGTGTGTTGCTGGACTTTTACGCCGATTGGTGCGGTCCCTGCCGCATTCTCTCCCCCATTGTGGAGGAGATAGCCCGTGAGCATCCCGAATACAAGGTCTGCAAGCTGAACGTAGACGAGGAAACCCTCTTGGCAGGCGCCTTTGAGATAATGAGCATTCCGACGCTTTTGGTCTTTGAAAAGGGAAAGGTCATTGCCAAGTCCCTGGGCGCCAAGCCCAAGGCGCAGGTTCTTGCCCTCTTAGAGAGTCATGAATAAGGCGCCGATGTACGACCTTCTGGTGATAGGCGGCGGCCCCGCAGGGTACACCGCCGCCCTCTCCGGCGCGCGGGCAGGACTGCGCGTGGCGCTGATAGAGCAGCTTTCCCCGGGAGGTCAGATGACCGAAACCCAGCAAATTGATAACTACCCCGGCTTTGACGAGGGAGTCGATGGCTTCACCTTAGGCTTCAAAATGCAGGCAGGGGCAGAGCGCTTCGGCGCCGAAACGGTGGCAGCCCAGGTGCTGTCCGTGGATTTTACCGCCTCCCCCAAGCGCGTTGTCACCGATAGCGGCGCCCTTTTTGCCCGTGCCGTGGTGGTTGCCACGGGGGCGACCCACCGCCATTTAGGGCTTGCCGAGGAGGCAGCGCTTTTGGGCAAGGGGGTCGGCTATTGCGCCGCCTGTGACGGTATGCTCTTTCGGGGCAAGACGGTGGCGGTGGTGGGCGGCGGCAACTCTGCCGCGGCGGACGCCCTCTTGCTTTCCAAGCTCTGCAAGGAGGTCTACCTCATTCACCGCCGCGACACTCTGCGCGCCGAAAAGGTGTACCACACGCCCCTTGCGCAGGCAGAAAATATCCATTTCAAATGGAACGCCACCGTGAAAGCCCTGCTTCACGGGGATAAGTTGACGGGTGTTCTCTTGGAGAACAAGGACGGCACCGAAGAGACGCTTGCCTTAGACGGGCTTTTCATCAGCATCGGGCGCACCCCCGTCACCTCCCTCTTTCGGGGCATTCTGGACCTGGATGAGGAGGGCTATATTATCGCGGGCGAGGACACGAAAACCAATATCCCCGGCGTCTTTGCCGCAGGGGACGTGCGGAAGAAGCCCTTCCGCCAGATAGTCACCGCCGCCGCGGACGGCGCCGTTGCCGCCTACTTTGCCGAGGCGTACCTGGCAGAGCAGGGCGAGGCATAAAGATTACAGGCACGAAAAAGGAATATGGTATGAAAAAGGTTGGAAAAGAGGTTCTCTTCTTACACACAAGCGAGCGCAACGCCCGCAACGGAGAAAGCACGATGCTGCGCCTCAAGGACGGGCGAATTCTTCACGCCTATACCGCCTATATCGGCAACAGCAAGGATGACGGCGCCTCTGCCCGTATCTGCGGCGTATACTCCGCCGACCAGGGCGAAAGCTGGTCAGCGCCACGGGTCTTGATTGAAAAGCCCCGGGACGCCCAGAATATTATGTCCCCCTCCCTTTTGCGGCTGGCGGACGGCGCCCTTGGCATCGTATACCTTCGCAAGGACGCCCACAGGGACGGCTTGTCCTGTATGCCCGTCTTTTCCCGCTCGGAGGACGAGGGGGAAAGCTGGTCGGCGCCCGTTTTTCTCGACCTGCCAAGAGGCTATTACTGCGCCATCAATGACGGCGCCATCACCCTTCGGGACGGCGGGCTCTGCGTGCCCCTCTCCTATGCGGGAGAAAGGCTCACCGCCAAGGGCTTTGACGGCGCCTCCACCGTCCTTCTCGTCCTCTCACGGGACAACGGAAAAACCTGGCAACCCCATCCCCACACCTTCCGCTCCCCCATTCCCGATGCCAAGGGCTTGCAGGAGCCCGGGGTCTGCGAATTGGAGGACGGCACGCTTTGGGTCTGGATGCGTACCGCCTACGGGCATCAGTACCAGTCCCTCTCTAAAGACGGCGGCAAGCGCTTTTCCCCCGTCCTTCCCAACCTGCGCTTCCCCTCTCCCGATGCCCCGATGCGCATCAAGCAGATAGGCGGCAAGGCAGTTGCCGTCTATAACCCCTTAGGCTACACCCCCCTCTCTGACGCCACCGAGCTTTGGGGCAGCCCCAAGCGCACCCCCCTGGTGCTGACTCTCGCCGAGGATGACGGCGCAAGCCTTTGCGACCCTGCCGCCACCTCCGCCGACGGCGGCTTCCGCCGCCTCGCCGCCCAAACCTACTATATCGAGGACGGTACGGCAGACAGCTATTGCTATCCCGCCATCTGCGAAGCCGAGGACGGCATTCTCGTATCCTACTACCACAGTGACGGGGGCACCCATTGCCTCAACGCCACCAAAATCACCAAGATTTACCGCCACGAGCTGGCATAA
>JAFTSW010000081.1 GCA_017467085.1 Clostridia bacterium
ATACTCCCCAGTCCAGCGCCCACACCGCCTGAGCTACTCAGTCGGTAGTCGAGCGAGAAAAACGATTGAGTATCGTTTTTCGATGCGAGGTAACTAAAATAGTGAGTTTTGAAGGCAGGCTATGCAAGCATGTTGGGAAGTATTCTGTTAAAAAAATCGTTTTCGTTTCCTTGCCCGTCAGGTTTTAGAAAATTTCGTTTAGAAACTTCTGCCGCAACGAGTCTTGTAACAAAGCTCGGCACTCGAATGGTCATCGTTTTTGGAAAAAATATATCTCTCATAATTAAAGTATAACATATTTGTTATACAAAGTCAACGTATTTATAAAAATATTTATTGAAATATAAAGATTGTTAAGAAAAAAGTGTAATACAATTTACTGTTGATATTGTATGCTATTATTTTTCCATCTTATATGATACAATATAGGTGCAACCCGAAGAGATTGACAAAAATACAAGAAGGTGATATAATGAAAAAAATATTTATTTCTAAAAAGGCACAGAAACATTCCTCTCGAGGGAGTTTTTCGTATTCGCACGATGGCAAGCGTGAATATAAGATGACCGGTGGTGGTCACGGACAAGAAAATATAGACTTTCTTATGTCACGCAAAATACCGCTTAATGTTATCTTTGAGTATGATAATGGTGTTAGACGAGGAAATGTTTCTATTCATAGACGTCAAAATCATAGAAACGGAGATCAACAATGTTGGTTTCCAAAAAAATGGACCAAGCAAGATATATTAAACGCAGGGCGATATGTAATGTCTTTGAAGAAAAACAAATGTCGTCAAAATGGAAAAGCGTATTGGGGAACACATAAAAATGTGTTGGTCGGAGTATACACAAATAAGGGCTTTGTGTCTACTATTTTTCCTAACTACATCCAAAAGGGAGAACGAAAATATGTCGAAAAAAAAGAATAATTCGATTACTGTTGCGGTTCTAAATGAGGAGATAGCAACCTGGGTTGCGCAAGACCAGGGAAATCCCGGGGCATGGAGTATGTTTACTTTGGTAACATTAAAAAAATGCAACAGGATTATGATATAACGATGCAATATTTGTCGCAAATATCAAAGGAACAATTTGATTTTGTTTGTGAGGGAATCGAGAAGGTCGTTTTCTGCTTTCAAAAGGTTGAAATGGTAGAGCTTATTGAAAGCCTATATCATAAATTTTATGGAGAGAGCAAAGATACTGATTTCTATCACAATAATATTGAAGGCTTGCATAATTGTATCAAGAAAAAATGATGTTATGAAATTTGCGTTTTGATCCTATACATTCCAAAGACCACCCGTTAGGGTGGTTTTTGTTTTGGCTCCCTTTATTGCGTTTTAACTTGCAATATGTTTATCACCGTTTCTGCGCCCTCTGCAACGGATTGACAAATTATGCCGCCTGTGCTATAATGGAACAAAGAAAGGCGGTATACTAAGATGAAAAAATTCATTTTGATTGTCGCACTACTCCTGGTTTGCATCAATCTTACCTCCTGCGAGCTCTTGAGCATTTTGTCATATTCTATTTCCGGCGATATTATGGAGCCTTATGGGGATTTTTCGCGCGGAAGCGAAAAAAACACGCTTGTTTTTGGCGGAAATACGTATATTTTGATTGAAGAGGTTAACGGATATTTCGAATTCTTCATAACAGATGAAGACCTGCTCTTGGGACAGAGAAGCAATTTTCCGTTTTTCCCCAATGGCATGTATTACGCAAACGCGAAAGAAAACGCTGACTATATAGCCTGCGGTAACAACAGTGGAATAATGAGTTGCGTCTATTTAAGAGAGGATTTGTATAAAGAGCCCTTATGCTACGTGCTGCAAGACACAGATTATGAATTTGATTTTTCCTCCGCCTTTATCGAAACCGAGGAGGTCAGTTATAGAGAACATATTGAAGGCAGGGAATATTACGGTAGACGCATACAGCTTTACGTAAGGGATTTCCCGAGATTAACTGTCTATTTACATCTTTGTAAAATACATGAAAAATGGTATTATGTTGAGCACGATGAAGC
Source organism: Clostridia bacterium (assembly GCA_017467085.1). GTDB lineage: Bacteria > Bacillota > Clostridia > Oscillospirales > CAG-272 > UBA1740. Next base: position 2,035 of record JAFTSW010000081.1, read on the forward strand.
ATTTGCGCTGTCGGACGCTTTTTTGAATGTGCTACTGGAAAATAATATCTTGACTTAAAGGTGTGTAAATACGGAGGTAACAAGATGCAAACCAATACCCACGTTATGCAAAAAGCAAAGCGGTACGGGCTACGTGCATCTGTCCACCTTTGAAATAAACGGGCAAAAGGTATACTACGTCATAACGGAAATCGTCCCCGGTATTACGGTTACTCTTTCTGACCCATAACAAATATGGCGAACAATTTGGGCATTTTTTCAATATAAAAGCCCCAACGGGCTCTGCTTAATAGCAAGCAACCGTTGGGGCTTTTCTTTTATGTCTTATCGACAAAAGCATTCTACGTAGTGGCTGAGCGCCTTTGCGATAACCTCTGTGGCGGCATCGTGGTTGTTGACCTCCTTGGCAACCGCCTCCTTATCCTCCAACGCCTTGTATACGTTGAAGAAATGCACCATTTCATCGAAAATATGCTTGGGCAGCTCGGAGATGTCCTTGTATTTGTTGTAGGTGGGGTCGCCGAAGGGAATGGCGATAATTTTCTCATCGTTTCTTCCACCGTCCAGCATGGAAATGTAGCCAATGGGATAGCACCGAACCAATGTCAAGGGCTCCAGCGCCTCAGAGCAAAGCACCAACACGTCCAAGGGGTCCCCGTCATCACCGAAGGAGCGAGGAATAAAGCCGTAGTTAGCAGGGTAGTGGGTCGAGGTGTATAAAACACGGTCTAACGCAATCAGACCCGTTTCCTTGTCTAATTCGTATTTCTTTTTGCTGCCCTTGGAAATCTCAATCACCGCCATAAAATCGTCGGGTGTGATTCTCTTGGGGCTGATATCGTGCCAAATATTCATATCTATCTCCGTTCTGCCGTAAGGGCATTTTCATTCATCGGTATTATTATACACCGCCAAGGGCATTTTTGCAAGCCCCTGGGTAAAAGCGCCGTAGCTTAGCGCTCCGCCGTCTCTTTCTTCTTCACAAAATAGGGCACGCAAATGATAGCGCCAAGCACCATAATGCCTGCCAGAGCAAAAATCAGATTGCGCCAGGCAAAGAGCGTCACCAGACGCGGAATCAAAAGGCTGGCAAGCGCCGCCGAGGCATAGCTGAGAAAATCCAAGAAGCCCGTCACGCCCGAAACAAGCCCCGTGTCACGCATACTGGGACAGTACACGCTCCAAACCATCGTGGCGGCAGCATTGGACGCCATAATGGCAACCACGATAAGAGCGATATTGGCAATGGGATTGTAAATGAAGCAGGACAGGGTGAAAAACATCGTCGACAGGATAAAGAAGAGAAGCGTGGTCAGATGGATGTTCTTCTTCAGTCTTTCGTAAACAAAAACGGCAATAAAGGCGGTAAAGGAAATAATAAAGGTGGTGATGGAGAAAATAGACGCCGTCTTGTCCTCGGAATAGCGCAGATAGTCGCAAAAATAGGTGCTCAAAAAGGAAACGAAGGAGGTTCTGACAATGCCTGTCAGCATAGCAATAGCCGCAAATTTTACGATATGGCGCTTGAACAAGCCCTTGTAATCCCGCGCCTGCTTTTCTCCCTTCTTTTTCGGGCTTCCGTATTTCACGATGCCCTTTCTTTCAAAGACGGAGAAGGAAACGAAGCAGACAACTGCCATCACAATCAGCGCCGCGTTGCTCACGTTGAAGGTAGCCTGCCAGGAGAGAAAGGAGGCAAGAACGCCTGCCATCGGTGAGCCGAAGAAGGAGGCAAAGGTGTAGCCAAGACTGCACCTGGTGGCGTAGAGCAGGTCGGTGCTTTCCGCAATCATCTTAGTCATAGGGCCGTAAATCATCGAAAGGGAAAAGCCCGTCCAGGCATAGGCTATCATAGCTGCCCAGGGAAGGGTGGCTATTTTCACAAAAACGAAGCTGGCAATACCCGCCGACAAAAGCCCGATGGAAATCATATACTTTGCTTTGATAAAGTCGCCAATGCTCCCGTTAATGAGCTGACCGCAGGCGTAAGCCAAAAGATAAACCGCCGCAAGCTCTCCGATATAGTCAAGGGAAAAGGACTCTGCCGTCATCTTGGGCGTTACCGCGCCGAGAATGTTTCTGGCTATGTAAACCGCGAAATAGGATAACGAGCAAAGAACACCCAAGAACATAGCGTTCCTTGCCCTTGTGCTGATTTTCATTGTATATCTCCGTTCTACCGTATGCAATCAATACCGACAAATTATACCACAAATCGCCCCCGTTGTCAAGCAAAAGCTTTCTTCCCGAAACGCCAAAAAAGGGGACGTAAAAATAAAAAATGCGACGAGTTATTAATTCGTCGCGCGGTCGGCTTCCAATATCCTTAAATGAACTCACCACATTTGCATATAGCCGTTCAGCTCGTTCACACCATCGGTAGATAACCGATTGGATGTCATTCCATCGAGAAGGATTATAGCACAGGATGCATGAAATGTCAATAGAAAAAGAGATTTCAAGCTGTTGAATATTCCGAAAAATAAAAAGGTGAACAGCGTCCCACGGGCTAAGCCTGCGCCGCCCATTTATGAATGCAAACGCAAACACGCTGTTCACAATGTGTATTATAGCACACCCCTATAAAAAGTCAACAAATTTTCGGAAAAATCAATAAAAAAGCCCCACTTTTATATGGGGCGCCGTGTTCTTATTATCGCCAATTCCAAGCGTCGGTTGCTTTCAGAGGCAACGGAAACAAAACGCAAACATTTCGCAAATATTTTCATAACAAGCGCCTGGTAATATAGTAGTGCAAAGAAGAAAAGGGGGTGGCTGTTATGAAAAGAAGGTATTCCTATAAGGCAGGGGATAAAACCGTAGAGCGTGAATACAATTATATACCTGTGCGGTACGTTATTGCTGTTATGATGACGGTCTTGGAAATCGCCGCTATTATCGGCATTATGATTGTTCTTTGTATGCATATGCCGTATTTCTATATTTTGTGCTATATCACGGCATTTGCCTGTATCATCAAAATTGTTGCCTCGGACGATAATCCGGACTATAAGGTTCCTTGGGTGTTTTTTGTGTTGGTTGTTCCCATTGCGGGCTTTATGCTGTATTTTTTATTCTATTCCCGCAAGCTGCAAAAGAAATTTGTCCGACGCCTTGACGAGCTGAAGCGGTATGATTATAAAAGAGAAGCCGCCGAGGCAGAAAAGGGGCTGGCAAGGGAAAATGCTATGGCGGCTTCTCAGGCAAAAATGCTGTGCGAAATAGCAGGAAGCCACCTTTTTACCCAAACCAAGCAGGCGTATTTCCCCCTGGGCGAGGATATGCACGCACAAATGCTCGTGGATTTGGAGAGGGCAGAGGCTTTCATTTTTATGGAATATTTTATCATTGAGGAAGGGAAGTTCTGGAATTCCATTCTGGAAATTCTGAAGCGCAAGGCAGCGTCGGGTGTTGCGGTACGGGTGGTGTATGACGATATCGGCTGTATGAGTACCCTGCCGGGCAACTATGCCAAGCAGCTACGGGGCTTGTGTATCGAGGCGACCCCCTTCTCCCGCTTGCGCGGCAATGCCGATAGCGAGTTCAATAACCGGAGCCATCGTAAAATTTTGGTTATAGACGGCAAGGTCGGTTATACGGGCGGCGTGAATATCGCTGACGAATATATCAACGAAACCGTCCGTTTTGGTCATTGGAAGGATACGGGCATTCGCTTGGAGGGAGAGGCAGTCTGGGAGCTGACGCGCCTGTTCCTTTGTGATTACGGCATCAACGTAAAGAGGCTGCCCCAGGATTCGCTCTCTCTTTATCCAACTGTAAATGCCGCTCCAGAGGAGGGCTATCTCATTCCCTTTGGCGATGGCCCCAAGCCGCTATTTGAGCGCCGCGTGGGAAAAAGCGTCATCCAGAACATGCTTTCCGCCGCTACGCGCTATATGTACATAACCACCCCCTATCTGATTATTGACAACGATATGTGCACAAGCCTTGAAAATGCGGCCTTGCGTGGGGTGGATGTCCGCATTATCGTGCCCCATATCCCCGATAAAAAACTGGTCTTTGAAATGACAAAAAGCTTTTATCACCGCTTGATGAAGGCGGGAGTCAGAATATATCAGTACGAGCCTGGCTTTATCCACGCCAAAAGCTATATAGCGGACGACGTCTATGCTATGATAGGTACCATCAATCTGGATTACCGAAGCCTTGTTCACCATTTTGAAAACGGCGTTTGGATGTATAACTGCGCCTGTATAGCGGATATGAAAAGGGATATGGAGAACACCCTGGAAAAATCCGTCGAGGTCACCCCCGATAAATTGAAAACGGGTGTCTTTACCCGTTTTGTTCGCGCCGTGGTGCGTATTTTTGCGCCAATGCTTTGAATTTCAACAAAACGCCCCTTGTCAAGCAACGCTTGACAAGGGGCAAGCAATTTTTTCTTACTTTTTTCTAAATCTGTGCTATACTATATATAGTTAAACGAAATGCAGTACGCAAAACAACTGCTTTTTACATAATAAAGCTTGATTTCAGAGCATTTTACCTGGGATTTCTAAGAAAAACGGGAGGGGAAAAGAAGAATGACAGTAGGAGAAAGCATTTTTAAGCTTCGCAAAAGCCACGGGCTCTCGCAAGAGGAACTTGCCACCAAAATGCTGGTTAGCAGACAAACCGTCAGCCTTTGGGAGAAGGGAGAAACCCTGCCCACCATTGATAATCTGATGCGCTTGAAGGAAATTTTCGGCGTGACTGTGGATAAGGTTTTGTGCGGCGAGGAGGAGAAAACGGCAAAAATTAATGCCGATTCTCTGGATACCGTCTGCGGTGCCTTGGCGTATGCAATGGGTATTGCGCCCCCCAAGCTTGCCGCCGAGAAGAATCGCGAGCTTGTCAACTATATCGACAAGGTCTTTGACGGGCAAAAGGCGGATAGGATTCTGATGTATAACCCCGATGCTATTGCCGAGTGGGTGTATGAGAAATACCCCGAATACTTTGCAGGCGTAAAGGCGCATACCGATAAGGAGATTTATCTTTCCTCCGTTATGCCCTCTGTTACTCCCGTTTGCTTCGCCACTATGTATACGGGTGTGCAGCCAGCGGTGCACGGTATTCAAAAATACGAGAAGCCCGTTGTAGCGGTGGAAAGCATCTTTGACGCCTTGCTTGCCGCAGGCAAAAAGCCCGCCCTTGTGACTTACAGACAGTGCAGTCTGAGCCGCATTTTCCTGGAGCGAAATATGGACTATTTCCATTTTGAGGAGGGCGATATTGCAGAGGTCAACGCCAAGGCAGCAGAGCTGATTATCCGTGATGAGCACGATTTTATCGTGGTCTATAACGGCAACTATGACGCCGCTATGCACAAAAACGGCCCCGAAAGCGCCAGAGCCTTGGGGGAGCTGCGTATCAATGACCATATGTTTGCCAGCCTTTCCTATCAGGTGCAAAAGCATTGGCGTCGGCATAACGCCCTCGTTGGCTTCGCTATGGACCACGGCTGTCACGAAATAGACGGCAACTGCGGCTCTCACGGCTTGGATATGCCGGAGGACCTCAATATCGTGCATCTGTATAAGGGCTATCCCGGAAAGGAAGAGGCATAATGCGGGTTTACGTAGTCAGACACGGCGAAAGCCTCCATAACGTAAAAGGACTTTGGATGGGTTGGGCGGACGTACCCTTGACCGAAAAGGGAAGGGAGGACGCCGCGCGAGCAGGCGCCATTCTCCGCTCCGTCCCCTTCGACAAGGTGTACGCCAGCGACCTGTCAAGAGCGCTGGAAACGGCGGCTGTTGCCCTACCCGATTATAGCCCCGAGGCAAGTCCCCTTTTGCGGGAGATTGACGTTGGTTCTCTCGCCTCTACGCCGATTTCCTCCTTGTCGGATGAGCAAAGAGCCCGTTGCTTAGATGAGGGATACGTGCAGTTCGGCGGCGAGGCACGCCAAGATTTTTTGCAAAGGCAGCAGGATTTCCTTCGCATCTTGGAAAGCACTCCCTACGAGAACATCGCCATTTTCACCCACGCAGGCTGGCTTTGCGGTATGCTTTCGGCGGTGCTGGAGTGCGCGGTGTCCCGTCGGCATCTCGTGTGCGGTAACTGCGCTATCGGCGTTTTTGAATACAAGGACAACAACTGGAAGCTGCATAGCTGGATAAATGCATAAAAACAGGACAGAGAAAATCCCATTCTCTGTCCTGTCATTTTTATTATCGTTAGTCCCTGTCACCCTGGCGCTTGTCCTTCAGGTTGTCGAAGGCAATCACAAGGGCGGTGAAGAAGGGAATATCCTTCTCCTCTGCCTCTAAGGTAAAGGCATCGTTCACCACGGTGAATTCACGGGTGATGGTGGCAACGGGTTGTCCGTTCCGCATAATGGTGCTGAAGCGGCTGAACAGCTTGCCCTCAATGGACATCTCGTCCTCGGTGTCCACAATGTGATAACGGGCGCTGAAGCTGAACTTGTTTTTCTTGATGGTCGCCACACGCACGCCCTCGGCGTTGTACACGAATACCTTGTTGAAAAAGCCGTTCCAGAAGCGGTTGCGGATGGTGTATAGTAGCTCGCCCTTCATATTGTACATTCTTTTCTTTTTGGTGCAGGTTACTACCTTCCCCTCCACACGGAATACGGGCGCCTGGCTTTCGTTCAAAACCTCGGAGTCGCCACCCCAGGAAATCATTTTGTTGCGAATATAAACCTTCATGTCCTTCTCCTTTCGTCAAAACGCAAGTATGATAATCAAAAGTAAAACCAAAAGAACGGTTGCAATCAGCTTGAAACGGGAAAAAATCTTGTGGCGCCGCCTTGCTTCCTTGTCATAGTATTGCAGGTTGGAAAGCACCTCTGCCTCTCCGTTTTCCACGGCGAAAAGGGGCGCGCCGTCCGCAAAATCCAAACGCCGTATCAAAAGCGAGGTGTCCTCTTCCAGGGGGATGCGAAGCCGCCCGTCCAAAACGGGAAATTTCTTGTTGGGTCTGACGTCAAAAATCCCCAGAATGCTGATAAAGAAAAAGAGCAAATTCCAGAAAAACCAAAGTCGACCTGTGTAGCGATGAGATTTGTGTATCACTACCTCTAAGCTCTTTTCGGTGGACTCTATCGTGCAAAGATAGGTATTCTGCTTGGTGCGGGATAGAGTGGGGATTCCGCCGCCTACGGTTAAGTGCCCCTCCAAATCCGAAAAGCCGATAAATTCCATTGTCAATTTTGCCATTGCAGACCTCCTGTTACCGTCTGAAACGCGAAAATAAAGCCGAAAATCAGAATAGCAAGAGAAAGAAGCACGATTTTCGGAATTTTCCCGGGTCGGTGCCCTGCGGCAGTCAGACCGATAGAGAGAAGCGCAGTGATGGCACCCAGCGCAGAGAGCCAGGTGGTGCTGTTAAAGCAAAAGGCGGTTATGTACATCACGCTGTCGCCCGAGGCGATGAAATCTCCTAACACCCCCCAAAGGAAAACAACGGGGTTGTCGGGTATGAATAAAATCAAGCCAAGGGTGAAAAGCACCATCACCAAAATGGCAACAAACAGAACGCAAAGGGCGGTGAAGAAAAGCACGGGCGCCAGAATGGTGGATAAAAAAGCCAAAAACGTTAAAACCAGAGAGGCAACGGATATATGAAGAAATATCCGATTTAACCGCTCCATTCTTGCTTCGGCGCATAGCAGAGGGGGCGGAAGGGGCGTGCGCGCTTGAGAGTCTTGTCTGTCCATAAAGCCTCCTTATATATGCTTTCTTACTTCCATCATACCATAAAATTTATGATTTTGCAATCTTTTCTTCATAAAAAGTTAAGAGGGAATAAAATCCAAATTCCTTGCCCATACTTTTCTTACCAAAGTAAAGAGAAAAGATAAGGAGAAAGGAGGCTTCGCGGAGGCGAAGCTACGGTATAAATATGGCAACCATCGCAATTATCGGGGGCGGCGTTTCGGGGCTTTCAGCAGGCATCTACGCCCAGCTTCACGGGCACCGTGCCACCGTCTACGAGCGTCACGCCAAGGCAGGCGGCAATCTGACAGGGTGGGACAGAGAGGGCTATCATATCGACAACTGTATTCATTGGCTGACAGGCACCAACCCCGTCACCGACACCTATCGGATGTGGCAGGATTTGGGGGTCTTAGGGGAGGTGGAGGTCTACCAGGCAGAGGCGCTCTATACCTACGAGGAAAAGGGAAAGCGGCTCTCTCTTTCCAAAAGCATCGACAAGCTGGAAGCGGATATGCTGAAGCTCTCGCCCGCCGATAAACGGGAAATTCTCGCCTTCACAGGGGCAGTCCGCGCCTGTATGCGCCTTTCGGGTATAGCAGGCAAGGCAAACGATAAGAAAAGCACCGCCGCCCAGCGCCTTCTTGCCCTGCCGTCCCTTGTGCGCTATTATTCTATGACAACGGGGGAGCTTGCCGCCCGCTTTACCCATCCCCTTTTGCAGGGCTTCTTGAAATCCATTCTGACAGACCGCTTCGGCGCCTTGGCGCTCATCGTGGGCTTTGCCACCTTCTGCGGCGGCAACGGCGGTATTCCCGTGGGCTCCTCTTCGGCTATGGCAGAGCGCTTGACGAGGCGTTTTCTCTCCCTTAGAGGCTCTCTGCGTCTTTCTACGGGCGTTGCGAAAATCAATCTCGGCGAGAAGGGCGCCGAGTCCATCACCTTGGAGGACGGAAGCCTGGAGAGGGCAGACTACGTTATTATCGCCACTGACCCTGCTGTTGCCTTTGGTAAGCTCGTAGAGCGTCGCTTGATGCCTAAGGCGTTATCGAGGCAGTATCAGACCTTTGGGCTTTTTCGCTTTTCCAGTGTCCACGCCGCCTTTGCCTGCGAGAAAAAACCGCCCTTCAAGGGGGATTTGATAGTGGAGCTGCCCCGAAAATACCAAAGAGTCCTGGGGGGAGAGCATATCATTCTCCGTGAGTTTTCGCACGAAAAGGGGTTTGCCCCTCGGGGCAAGCACCTGGTACAGGCGATGGTCTACTGTACGGAGCCAAGAGCCCGTGGCTTTATCGCCCTGTATAAAAACAAAAAGGCGTACACCGCCAAAAAGCAGCAGCTTGCCGCCGATATAGAAAGGGCAATCGAGGAAAAGCTGCCTATTCTGTCGGGCGCTCTTTCCTGTCTTGACGTCTGGACCCCTGCCACCTATCAGAAATTTGTGGGCTCCGAGATGGGCTCCTGGATGGGCTTTGCCTTCTCCTCCGGCATTCTCCCCACCCGCCTGTCGGCGCGGGTCAAGGGCGTAGAGAACCTCCTTCTGGCAACCCAGTGGCTGCAAGCCCCGGGAGGCTTGCCTATTGCCGCAGGCGGCGGCAGAGAGGCCATTCGTACCCTCTTGAAAATAGAGGAGGCCAAGCGCGCCGCCCTCGGTAAAAGGAGAAGTGCTTTGCCCGAGAATCCCCTTCCCACAGCCTGAAATACAAAAACGGTTTTGCGGAAACGCAAAACCGTTTTTTATTAAAACCAACTGGTAATAAAAATTTCAAGTCCGATGAGAATGAGAATGGTGCCGCCCAAAATACCTGCCTTGCCCGCAAGCTTTGTGCCTGCTGTCTTGCCAATGATAATACCCATATAGCAAATGAGGAAGGTAACAACGCCAATCAAAAGACAGGCAAGCAACGCCTCGGGAAAATGGTAGTGCGCAATGGTAAAGCCAACGGAAAGGGCGTCAATAGAGGTGGCAACGCCTTGGACGATAAGCGCCCATAGGCCGATGGCGCCCTTGTGGGCGTCCTCCTCCTTGGCGGTAATTCCCTCGTATAGCATCTTTCCCCCGATAAAGCCTAAAAGCGCCAAGGCAATCCAGGGAATCCATTTTTCAAAAACGCTGAACTGAGAGGCAACGGTGCAAACACAACCCCAGCCAATCAAGGGCATCGCTATCTGGAAGAAGGCGAAAATAGCGGCAATGCCAATCATACGGGGGCGCTTCATTTTCGGCTCGTTCAGTCCGTTTGCCATAGAAACCGAAAAGGCGTCCATTGCCAGCCCAACGCCGAGAAGAATGCTGTTAAAGAAAAAAGTAAAGCTTATGTTTTCCAAGCCCATATGTGCAAATCCGTGCCCTCCTCCGGAGGGCTTCCTTTATTGAATGTGTTTGATAAAATACGCATAGAGCATTCTATCATAAAACCCTTTGCTTGTCAAGGTCTAAGGCGTCTTGCAAGACAAGCCGTCAGTTCATTATATAGCGAGTGCTGTGCAAAAAGAACGAAGGAGGCTTCTTTTTTGCCTGTCCTTTTCTCCATAAAAAAGCTTGCCCGGCCTCTCGCAAGGAGGCGGGGCAAAAGGCTCTTTCAAAAAATGATTTTGGCAAGTCCGCCCTCGGAGGTCTCCTTGTAGGCGGTGCGCATATCAAGACCTGTTTCCTTCATCGTCTTGACCACTCTGTCATAGGATATTTTGCGTGTATTCCATAAAAAGCCCGACAGGTTTACCGCGTTAATGGCACGCATGGCTGCTACGGCGTTTCGCTCAATGCAGGGGATTTGTACAAGACCGCAAATAGGGTCGCATGTAAGACCGAGATGATGCTCAATGGCTATTTCCGCCGCATACTCGATTTTGTCAATTTCCAGCCCCCAAAGCTCGCCAAGCGCGGCGGCTGCCATAGCGCAGGCAGAGCCAATCTCAGCCTGGCAACCGCATTCCGCACCCGAAATAGAGGCATTTGTCTTGATAAGGTTACCGATCACGCCTGCCGTACAAAGTGCCTCAATTATTTGCTTGTCCGTATAGCCGCGCTTTTTCTGTTGGTAATACAAAACGGCAGGGAGGACGCCCGCGGCACCGCAGGTGGGGGCTGTTACAATGGATTCTCCTGAGGCGTTTTGCTCGCTTACCGCAAAGGCATAGGCGCAAACCAAGCGACCCTCGTGCCCCTCGGCAACCTCGTCTTCGGGCGCATTTTCAAAAAGAAATTTTGCCTTTTTTATAACGTCAAGTCCACCGGGGAGTGTTCCCTCGTCGCATAAGCCCCCTCGAATAGCCTCCTTCATAGCCTCCCAAATGGATTCCATATAGGAGTAAAAGGAGGTACCCTCCTTTTCCAAAACGTAGTCGCAAAGGCGTATCCCCTTTCCCTTGCAGTATGCGGCAATCGCCTCAAAGGAGTCTTCAGCATAGATGTGGGGGAGGGGTGCCTGCTTGTTGCCCTCGAAAAGAATACTTCCGCCGCCAATGCTGTATACCCGCGCGCGGTCTGCTACGCATTCACCCTCGTAGGCTATCAAATCCATCGTGTTGGGGTGAGGAAGGGCATCGGTCATTTCATCAAAAACCACCCGACAGGGCAGAGGTGCAAAGGTCTTGATG
>JAFTSW010000082.1 GCA_017467085.1 Clostridia bacterium
TCGCTCCCTTAAAATTCTTCGAACTCCGAAGCACGAAAAAACGGATGATTTTTTCGTGATGCGAGCGAAGATAAGTATGGACTTATCAAGGGAACAGCGCGGAAAAAGCGCCGCTTTTTCGGCTTCAGAGCGGGTTCGATTTAGGTTGCGCTTGGCTACATATAGGAGAAAGCCGATGAATAAACCGAAACGGAAAAACGGTAGGCGCCTTGCCGCCCTTGTCTTGCTTTTTTGCCTTGCCGCCTCCCTCTTTGGGTGCGCCGAGGACGGAAAAACCGCCGCCGACTATGCCGACATCCTTGCCGCTACCGAGGGGCTCTTGCCCTACGGCGTCTGGTACAGGCAGGACGCCGCCCCCTGGGAGGAGGGGTATATGGACGAGGCGCTGCAAAGGGCGATATTCGGAGAGAACGTCCCCGAAAGCGAGGAGCTGCGCCTGTTTTTGTGCAGCAGAAGCGATATGATTTGCGAGGTCTGCTTCGTAAGCTGCTATACCTACCGCGAGGCGGAAAAGGTCGCTGCCGTGCTTTCCGCCAGACTGCGGATGCTACAAAAAAGCGCCAAGGAGAGTGGCGATGCCTCCCTCGATGGCGGCTTTGTGCTATTGCGGGGAAGAACGGCGCTGTACGTGGCGGCGCCCTTTTCACAGCGCATCCGTTCTTCCTTGGGAGTATAGGGGGCTTTGGTTAGATGTTCTCTAACTTTTTCAGCTCCTCACGAAGCTTGGCCTCGGTTTCACGGTACTTGGCAAGCTTTGCCTTCTCACCCTCCACAACGGCGGCAGGTGCCTTGGCAACGAAGCCCTCGTTGGACAGCTTCTTTTCAATGCGGAGAATTTCGCCCTCGGTCTTTTCCAGCTCCTTGGCAAGGCGTTCCTTTTCCTTGTCCAAATCAATCATATCCGCCAAGGGGATATAAACGGTAGCGGCAGAGGTGACGATGCTCACCGCACCCTCCTCCTCGTAGGTATCGGGCAGCAGTACCTCGGAAGCGCCTGCCAGCTTCATAAAGAAGCCCTCGGCGTTGCGGAAGGTGTCTACGCTCTCGGTGATGATAAAGAGCTTGGTTCTGCGGGAGGGAAGCACGTTCATCTCCGCGCGACGGGCGCGGATGGCGCGAATGGCGTCCAATACCTTTTCCATTTCCGCTTCCTCAACGGGGAAGTCAAGGGCATCGCTTGCCACAGGGAAGGCGCTTATCATAATGCTTTCCTCATCGTGGGGCATAGCCTGGTAAATCTCCTCTGTGATAAAGGGCATATAGGGATGGAGCAGCTTCAAGGTTTCTACCAGCACGTAGCCAAGCACGCGCACGGCAACCTTGCCGCTCTCGGAGCCCTTGTCATACAGACGGCTCTTGGTCAATTCAATATACCAGTCGCAGAAAACGTCCCAGGAGAAATCGTATACGGCAGAGAGAGCAACGCCCAGCTCAAAGCCGTCCAGCGCCAGGCGAACCTCCTTCACCAGCTTGTTGAAGCGGGAAAGAATCCACTTGTCCTCGGTGGCAAGCAAGGAGACGTCGGGCAGGCCGTAGGGGGTGTCCTCCTCCATATTCATCAGAACGAAGCGGGAGGCGTTCCAGAGCTTGTTGGCAAAGTTTCTTGCCGCCTCAATCTTTTCGGGAGAGAAGCGCATATCGTTTCCGGGAGAGTTGCCCGAGGCAAGGGCGAAGCGCAAGGCGTCCGCGCCGTATTCCTCGATAATCTCCAACGGGTCAATGCCGTTGCCCAGGGACTTGGACATCTTGCGTCCCTGCGCGTCACGCACAAGACCGTGAATGAATACCGTGGAGAAGGGCTCCTTGCCCGTATGCTCCATAGCGGAGAAAATCATACGTGCTACCCAGAAGAAAATAATATCGTAGCCCGTTACCAGAACGCTTGTGGGATAGTAACGGCGCAAATCCTCCGTATCGTCGGGCCAGCCCATAGTGGAGAAGGGCCAAAGAGCAGAGGAGAACCAGGTGTCAAGCACGTCCTCCTCCTGGCGCAGGGGCGCGCCGCACTTGGGACAAGCCGTCAAATCCGTTTTGGAAACCGTCATCTCGCCGCAGGCGTCGCAGTAGAAGGCGGGAATGCGGTGACCCCACCACAGCTGACGGGAAATGCACCAGTCATGCACGTTCTCCATCCAGTTGATATAGGTCTTGGAGAAGCGCTCAGGCTCGAATTTCACCGTGCCGTTCTTTACAACCTCCAAGGCGGGCTTCGCCAAGGGCTCCATCTTCACAAACCACTGGTCGGAGGTCAAGGGCTCTACGTTGGTCTTGCAGCGGTAGCAGGTGCCCACGTTGTGGGAATAATCCTCAACCTTCACCAGGAAGCCGCCCTTTTCCAAATCCTCCACGATGGCGCGGCGCGCCTCTTCACGGGTAAGACCCTGGTACTTGCCACCCTCGGCGTTGATGGTGGCGTCATCGTTCATCACGCGGATAACGGGAAGGCTATGACGCTTGCCGACCTCAAAGTCATTGGGGTCATGGGCAGGGGTAATCTTCACGCAGCCCGTTCCGAAATCCTTTTCCACGTACTCGTCTGCCACAATGGGAATCTCACGGCCTACCAGGGGCAGAATGAGCATCTTGCCTACCAAATCCTTGTAGCGCTCGTCCTCGGGATGCACCGCCACGGCAGTATCGCCAAGCAGGGTCTCGGGACGGGTGGTGGCAATGGTCAAAAAGGCGTCGGAATCCTTCACGGGATAGCGAATATGCCAGAAATGACCTGCCTGCTCGCTGTATTCTACCTCAGCATCCGACAGGGCGGTGCGGCAGTTGGGGCACCAGTTGATGATGCGGTGGCCGCGGTAAATCAAGCCCTTTTCGTACAGGTTGACGAATACCTCGCGCACGGCCTTGGAGCAGCCCTCGTCCATCGTGAAGCGCTCGCGGCTCCAGTCGCAGGAGGTGCCGAGCTTCTTCAGCTGGCTGATGATACGGGAGCCGAATTTGTTTTTCCAGTCCCAAACACGCTCCAAAAACGCCTCGCGGCCTAAATCGTAGCGGGTAAGCCCCTCGTTGACACGCAGGTTTTCCTCTACCTTAATCTGGGTAGCAATGCCTGCGTGGTCGGTGCCGGGGACCCAAAGGGTGCTGAAGCCCTGCATTCTCTTGGAGCGCACCAGAATGTCCTGGAGGGTTTCGTCCAAGGCGTGTCCCATATGCAGCTGTCCCGTTACGTTGGGCGGGGGAATAACCACCGAGAAGGCAGGCTTGCTCTTGTCGGGGTCGGGCGCAAAATAGCCCTTGTCGCACCATTCCTTGTAAATTCTGTCCTCAAATTCCTTGGGGTTGTAGGTTTTTGCCAGTTCCTTTTTCATTATCCTCACCCTGCCTTTGCCACGCAAAGGCATCCTTTCTTGTGGCTTTTGCGGCGTGCCGTACCAAAAAATAAAACGCCCTGAATGCGCAGGGCGTCAGTCGACGCGGTACCACCTGATTCGCAGAAAGCTCTGCCTCATTGCTTCATAACGGAGAAGGTCCGACGGAGTCTAAAACCCGTATAGGGCTTCTTTCCGTTGCTCCGCGGCGACCTTCATCCTCGTTTCCCTCGGGCTTGCACCAACCGCCCTCTCTCTGTAGGGAAGCCTCGGACTACTCCTCCGCTTCAACGCATATTCCCCCATATTTTACAACGGAAAGCGCGTTTTGTCAAGTGGTTTTTGCCGAAAGCCGCCGTTTTTATAAAAAAGAAGCAAAAAAAGCAAAAAAATCAGCGGAAAATTACGCGCTTCATTTATGAAATATATATTTTATATTTCCAAATGTTGACAAGTAAACTTTTCTGTGCTATAATACCGTAGGTAAGATGGCGCGGTGCGGTTTTACCCGTAGGCGCCTTGTTTCTTGTCTATATTGATGGAAGGAGTAGCGCGTGAAGGACTCACGGCGGCGCTTTTATGAGAGAACGTTTCAGTATCTTTGCCTTTGCCATTATTCGTATATATAAGTATATCAAGGCTTTGGAAAGCGAGTTGGCGGCGCGCATCGGTGTGAAGGGCGTACACGTCTTTTGGATTTATACGCTGTTTTGCGAGCCCGATGGCTTGACGGCAAGCGAAATTGCCCAGAAAAATCACGTTAACCGTTCCTTGGTTTCCAGAGAAATCGTCAGACTGGAAAAGGAAGAGATAATTGCATATAGGGACGAGCAGGATTGCCATAATAAATACAATGCCAAAATCGTTCTGACCGATAAGGGCAAGGAGGTTGCCCGTTCCATTTTTAAGGCGGGGCTGGAAACCCAGCAGGCCGTCGGGCGCAATATTGCGGACGGGGAGCTGAAAACCTTCTATTCCGTCCTTGGCAGATTGGCAGACAATCTGTCCCATATTTCCTTGAAATAACCTAACACTATAAATAATAAATATATACCGCCCTCGGGGCAAGCAGAGAGGATTTTTATGAGAGAATACGTAATATTTACCGATTCGGGATGCGATATTCCCAGAGCAACCCTGGAGGAATGGGGCGTCAGGCTGCTGGATTTGCTCGTCACCTTCGTAGGAGAAGAAACCGTCTATCCCGACAGCGCCTTGGACCCCACCGCCTTTTATGACAGAATGAGAAAGGGAGATATGGCGAAAACCTCCGCTATTAACGTGGAGGCGTTCTTGGAGGCGTTTTCTGAGGAGGCCGAAAAGGGCAAGGATATCTTGTACCTTGGCTTTTCCTCGGGTCTGTCCGCCACCTTCCACTGTGCGGAGCTTGCGATGAAGCAGCTTTCCGAGAAGTATCCCGAGGGGAAATTCCTGGCGGTGGATAGCCTTGCTGCCTCTGCGGGTCAAGGGCTTTTGCTTTACTCTTTGGTGGAAATGAAGAAGGAGGGCAAGAGCATCGAGGCGCTTGCGACCTTTGCGGAGGAAAGACGGTGCAACGTATGCCATTGGTTCACCGTTGATAACTTGGATTACCTCAAGCGTGGCGGCAGAGTCAGCCCCACGGTGGCGTTTGTGGGAAATCTTTTGGGCATCAAGCCCGTTTTGCACGTGGATAACCAGGGGCATCTGATTAACGTCAGCAAGTCCCGCGGCAGAAAGGCGGCGCTGAAGGCGCTGGCGGATAAGTTCGGTGAGCTGGCAGAGGATAAGGAAAACGGTACTATCTTCGTATGCAACGCCGACTGTATGAAGGACGTGGAGGCATTGGAGGCAATGCTTTTGGCAGACTATAACCGCAAGATTGACCGTGTGGTCAGCATCGGCGCCGTTATCGGCTCCCACGCAGGCCCCGGCACCGTTGCGATTTTCTTCTACGGTAAGCAGCGTTAAGCGACGAAAGGAAGGGTATTATGGCAGAGAACGAAAAGAAGACAGAGCAGGAAAATATTTCCCTCTTGGACGGTAGCCTTCTGACCAGAATGGCAGAGGGAGGCGCCGCAGAGTTGCGCGCCAACGCAGACGCCGTCAACAATCTGAACGTTTTTCCCGTGCCGGACGGCGACATGGGCGATAATATGTGTATGACCATCGAAAGTGGCGTTGCCGCCCTGCAGAACCTGGAGAGCAACGACTTGGCAACGGTTATGTCCGCCCTGTCCCACGGTATGCTGCTGGGCGCCAGAGGCAATTCGGGCGTTATCCTGTCCCAGTTCTTTAGCGGTATGGCAAAGGGGCTTGCCTCCTGCGCCTCGGCTGACGTTGCCACCATCGGCAAGGCGTTGAACGAGGGCGTAAAGAATGCCTACGAGGCAGTGATGTCCCCCACCGAGGGAACCATTCTCACCGTGGCAAGAGAAGCGGTGGAGTTCGCCGTTTCCAACCTCTCGCCCGAAAGCACGGTAAACAGCCTGTTTGCGGACT
The DNA here is from genome assembly GCA_017467085.1 of Clostridia bacterium. GTDB lineage: Bacteria > Bacillota > Clostridia > Oscillospirales > CAG-272 > UBA1740. The sequence goes on from JAFTSW010000082.1 coordinate 5,802, forward strand.
TGATGCAGGAAATGTACGCATCCCTGCAAAGAACCCCCGAGCTTTTGACCGTTCTCAAGGAGGCGCACGTGGTGGATAGCGGCGGCGCGGGTCTTTTCTACATCATTGAGGGCTTCAATAAGGCGCTCAACGGCGTGGAATTTGCCGCTCCCAAGCTGGCAACGGCGGCTTCCAAGGCGGCGGCAGTGGACTTTTCCTCCTTTACCGCTGACAGCGTGATGACCTACGGCTATTGCACCGAGCTTCTTTTGCAGCTGCAAAATAGCAAGGTGGATGCCGAGGCGTTTGACGTGTCTGTTATCACCGACTATCTGAAGGGCGTTGGCGACTCCATCGTGTCCTTCAAAACGGGCACCATCGTGAAAATTCACGTGCATACCATGACCCCCGAGGCAGTGCTGGGCTTCTGCCGTCAGTTTGGCGAATTTTTAACTGTCAAGATTGAAAATATGTCCGTTCAGCATAACGAAACCATAGAGGAAGCCCCCACCAAGGAGGCAGACGCCCCCCGTAAGGCGTATGGCTTGGTAGCGGTATCCAGCGGCGAGGGCTTGAAGGCAACGCTTCTGGAGCTGGGTGTAGACGAGGTAGTGTCGGGCGGTCAGACCAACAACCCCTCTACCGCCGATTTTATCGAGGCGTTTGACAGAATCAACGCCGCGCATATCTTCGTGTTCCCCAATAACGGTAATATCATTCTGGCAGCCAAGCAGGCGGCCTCTATCTATGAAAAAGCAACCGTTCACGTAATGGAAAGCAAGGACTTTGGCGCAGGTTATGCCGCTATTCTCAGCTTTGACGGCGAGGCGTCCTCTGCCGAGGAGCTGGAGAGCGCTATGAACGAGGCTATGCAGCGTGTGACGACGGGGTACATATCCCCCGCCGTGCGTGACGCTGACTTGAACGGCGTGCATATCACCGACGGCGAATTTATCGGCTATATCGGCAAGGAAATTTTGGTATCCCAAAAGGAAAGAGTGCAAGCTGCCCTCTCCTTGACCGAGGCGCTGCTGTCGGACGATAAGTACCTTCTCACCGTCTTTTACGGAAAGGACGTTACCGAGGAGGAGGTGTCCGCGCTTTCCGAGAGCCTGAGCGCCGCGTTCCCCGACCTGGAGCTTTACACCGTGGCAGGCGGCCAGGAAATTCATCCCTATATCATCGTAGCGGAATAATCCCAAAAAAGAGAGTGTTGACAGCACTCTCTTTTTATGTTACAATGAAGAAAAGAGGGGGGTCCTTATATTTACGGCTCCCGTCTGTTAAAAGGAGATACTGCTTATGACGACAAGAAAAAAGGTGGCCTTCGTGTTTGCCACCGTGCTGACCGTTCTCGCGCTTCTTGGCCTGTTCTTTACCGCGCTTTTGGCGGTAGACATATGGACGGCTGTTCCTCCCGAATCGGATGAGATTGGCGAAAATTTAGGCTACGGGCTTGGCAAAGCCGTTGCGCTCGTGCTGATGATTATTACGATGATTGCAACAGGCATATGCTCTATCCCGGGCGGCATTGTATCCCTTGTCAATCGCAAGGTTGAGCAAAAGCCCTTCCGTGGCCTCTTTATCAGCTACTCCGTCGCCAACCTGGTCGCCGCCGTTGGCGTCGTGCTGCTGTTTGCCATAACGGCAATATTGGCGTAAACAGGAAAAAACAAAAAGGACGAGCGCGCTCGTCCTTTTTTTATTGAATTTAAGCAGGGGCACCTTCAGGGGCTCTGAACCCAAGCGTTGCGTGAGTGTCGTGCTGATAGGAATTGGGCGGAGCGCAACGCTCCTCCATTTCACAAGCGACATGGACGGGTTCGAGCTTTAAGCAGTACGAAAATGAAAAAGGATGAGATAAACTCATCCTTCTTCATTTTGGTGCACCTTCAGGGACTCGAACCCGGGACCCACTGATTAAGAGTCAGTTGCTCTACCAACTGAGCTAAAGGTGCATACGATGGAGCTGCTACCCGGATTTGAACCGGGGACCTCATCCTTACCAAGGATGTGCTCTACCAACTGAGCCATAGCAGCACGTCCCAACGGGTGATATTATAACAAAGGTTTTTGGTTTTGTCAAGGGCTTTTTTGAAAAAATAAAGAAAAAAACGCAAAAAATTGAAAAGATTTTTGCGAAAAAAACAAAAAAAGGAGAAAAAAGGCAAAAATAGGTAGCGTAGCCAAGCACAACCTAAATCGAATTCGTTTTAAGAGGCGAATTTCGTGATATGCTTCACCAAAAATCCTTGCCATACGGTATATGACGGCGAATTTTATGGCTCGCCTCTCGCAAAATTCGCTCCCTTACGGCTAGCCGCACCTACCAAAAAAGAAGGGCGAGGAAAAGTGCCGAAAAAAGAAGGACAACGAGGGAGAAGAGGGGCGCCTCGGCAGAGAAAAACAAAAGAAAAGCGGCAAAGCCAAACAGCGAAAGGCAAGCCAAAAGCAAAACCGCTCCGCCTGCGGAGAAGCCACAGCGGCGCAGACGGTGGTGCAAATGGGAGGAGTCTGCCGAAAAGGGATTTTTGCGTTTATACAGGCGCAGAAGGAAAACCCAGAGCAAATCCAAAAGGGGGAGGAAAAATAAAAGGGGAGTGGCGAGGGCAAAGCGGTCCCCCTGCAAGCCAAAGGAAAAGAGGGCAAGGGCGTAACCAAACAAAAGAGCGCCGCCGTCCCCCAAAAAGGTACGGGCGCGGCCTCGGTTATAGGGCAAAAAGCCAAAGGCGGCGCCTGCGGGCGCCAGGGCAAGGGGCGCCTTGAATACCAGCGCCAGAAAGAGAGAGGAAAGGATAATTTGCGAGGCGCAAAGCCCGTTTAATCCGTCTATCATATTAAAGGCGTTGGTCAAGGTCAGAATCCATAAAACCGTTAAGGGAATGCCGAGCCAGGCGGGCAGAGAAAGGGAAGCGGTGCCAAAGGAAAGCTCCTTGGGGACAAGCCCGAAAAAGACGGGCAAAAGAGCGGCAAAGACCTCGGCAAAGAGCTTCAAGGCAGGGGAAAGAGAGAAAATATCGTCGGAAATGCCAAGGGCGGCAACCAGAGCGCCGCCTGCCAAAAGCGCTCCCAAAAGGGGAGAGGGAGAGGCAAGCAGGGAAGGGAGAAGGGCGAAAAGCAGGGCAAAAAACAGCGCAAGACCCCCAAGCCGTGGGGTAGGTCGGGCGTGGGCCTTGCGGCGCCCGTCGGGAATATCCATCGCCCCCAGCGGCACCGCCAGACGAATAGAAAGGGGAAGAGTGGCGGCGGCAAAAAAGGCGGCAATAAAAAAGGGCGCAAGCGAGAAAAAAGACATGGCAAATCCTTTCTGCCCAAGGGCAAAATATGTAAGCCATGTCTTTTTTTGTCTATAAAGGGCACCCCCTTTTTGCTTGGGGTGTCTTTGGTATCAGCCGATAAAGCCTATCTTCTTCTTTACCTTTGCCATCGTGCGCGCGGCGGCGTAGGAGGCCTCCTCGGCGCCCTTTTTCATAACGGCCTCCAAGTACGCCTTGTCAGCCATCAGTCGCGCAAATTCCTCGCGCACAGGAGAGAGCGCGTCGGCGCATGCCTCGCCACAGGCGGTCTTGAAGTCGCCGTAGCCCTTGCCCTCAAATTCCTTGATAACCTCTTCCTCAGTCTTGCCCGTGAAGCAACGGTAAATGGAAATCAGGTTGGAAATGCCCTCCTTGCCCTCCCCGGGACGCACCTCAGCGCCCGAGTCGGTCACCGCGCGGCGGAACTTGCGCAGCACGGTGTCCTTATCGTCCAGAATGTAAACCACCGCATTGGGGTTGGGGTCGGACTTGGACATCTTGGAGAGAGGGTCAGCCAAGGACATAATCTTCATACCGCTTTGGGGAATATAGGGCTCAGGCACCACGAAGGTGGGAGAATACGCCTGGTTGAAGCGCCCCGCAATATCCCGCGCCAGCTCCAAGTGCTGCTTCTGGTCCACGCCAACAGGCACCAAATCCGTCTGGTAAAGCAGAATATCTGCCGCCATCAGCACGGGATAGGTGAAAAGACCCGCATTGATGTTGTCAGCGTGCTTGGCGCTCTTGTCCTTGAACTGGGTCATACGGGAAAGCTCCCCGAACATTGTGTAGCAGTTCAGAAGCCAAGAAAGCTCGGCGTGCGCAGGCACGTGGGACTGCACGAACAGGGTGTTTTTCTCGGGGTCCAAGCCGCAAGCCATATAGAGCGCTAAGGTTTCATAGGTGCGGCGGCGAAGCTCGGCAGGCACCTGTCTGACGGTGATGGCGTGCAAATCCACCACGCAGTAAAAGCAGCGGTATTCGTCCGAAAAGGCGCTGAAATTTTTAATAGCGCCCAGGTAGTTTCCAATAGTCAGGTTTCCCGAGGGCTGCACCCCCGAAAAAACCACCTTTTTATCTCCCAGCATAGAGAAATCCTTTCTATTATGCGCCAAAAGGGGGAAAAATACCCGTTCTTATGGCATTCTTTTCAAAATGATACGTCTATTATAGCCGTATTTTCCTTTTTTGTCAATAAAAACTGCGTTTTTCGATAAAAATTTAACGAAAATCTCTTTACTTTTTGCCACAGAAGTGCTACAATATGAAAGGTAAGCTTGTTTATCAAAATATTATTTTATATACGGAGGAAAACTCAAATGGAAAGAAGAAAGATTTCCATGGATGGTAACACCGCGGCGGCGCACGTTTCGTATGCGTTTACCGAGGTTGCTGCTATCTACCCCATCACTCCTTCCAGCCCTATGGCAGAAGTGACAGACACTTGGTCTGCTTCCGACAAGAACATTTTCGGCGAGCCTGCGAAGAACATTCTCGGCGACAATGTTAAGGTTGTTGAAATGCAGTCCGAGGCAGGCGCAGCCGGTGCCGTTCACGGCTCCTTGGCATCCGGTGCATTGACCACGACTTATACCGCATCTCAGGGTCTGCTTCTGATGATCCCCAATATGTATAAGATCGCCGGTGAATTGCTCCCCTGCGTTATTCACGTATCCGCCCGTTGCGTTGCATCTCACGCCCTCAACATCTTCGGCGACCACTCTGACGTGTATGCTTGCCGTCAGACCGGCTTCGCTATGCTGGCTGAAACCAACGCACAGGAAATTATGGACCTGGGTGCCGTTGCTCACCTGGCAACCATCAAGGGCCGCGTTCCCTTCCTGAACTTCTTCGACGGCTTCCGTACCTCCCACGAGGTGCAGAAGATTGAAGCCTGGGACTACAAGGATTTGGCAGAGATGGTGGATATGGATGCCCTCAGCGCATTCCGTGCCCGCGCGTTGAACCCCGAATTCCCTGTTCTCCGTGGCTCCGCTGAAAACGGCGACATCTTCTTCCAGCACAGAGAGGCCTGCAACGCTTACTATGATGCGCTTCCCGCCATCGTAGAGGAGTATATGGGCAAGGTCAACGAGAAGCTGGGCACCGACTATGCGCTCTTCAACTACTACGGCGCAAAGGATGCTGACCGCGTTATCGTGGCTATGGGCTCCGTTTGTGACGTTGTAGAGGAGGTTATCGACTACCTCAACGCCATGGGTGAAAAGGTTGACTTGGTAAAGGTTCGTCTGTACCGTCCCTTCGTTGCTGAGAAGCTGGCTGAGGCCATTCCCGCAACCGTAAAGAAGATTGCTGTTCTTGACAGAACCAAGGAGCCCGGCGCTCTTGGCGAGCCTCTGTATCTGGACGTTGTGGCTGCTTTGGCTAAGTGCGGCAGAACCGCTACCGTTGTTGGCGGCCGTTACGGCCTTGGCTCCAAGGACACCACCCCCGCTTCCATCTTCGCCGTATACGAGAACCTGGCTAAGGATGCTCCCAAGGCAAACTTCACCATCGGCATCGTAGACGATGTAACGGGTCTGTCCCTGGAAGAAAAGCCCGCTCCCGACGTTGCCTCCGCCGGCACCATCTCCTGCAAGTTCTGGGGTCTGGGCGGCGACGGTACCGTTGGCGCAAACAAGAACTCCATCAAGATTATCGGTGACCATACCGATAAGTATATCCAGGCATACTTCCAGTACGACTCCAAGAAGACGGGTGGCGTTACCATTTCTCACCTGCGCTTCGGCGATTCGCCCATCAAGTCTGCCTACTATATCACCAAGGCTGACTTCGTTGCCTGCCACACCCCCTCTTATATGCTGAAGGGCTATAAGATTGTCAACGACGTAAAGCCCGGCGGTACCTTCCTTCTGAACTGCCAGTGGAGCGATGCAGAGCTTGACGAGCATCTGAGCGCAGAAGCAAAGCGCTACATTGCCAACAACAACATCAAGTTCTACACCATCAACGCTATCGACAAGGCAATCGAAATCGGTATGGGCAAGCGCACCAATACCATTCTGCAGTCCGCATTCTTCAAGCTCGCCGCTATCCTTCCCATCGAAGAGGCTATCGAGTATATGAAGAAGGCTGCCCTCAAGTCCTACCTCAAGAAGGGTCAGGATGTGGTTGACCTCAACTACAAGGCTATCGACGCCGGCGTTGACGCTATCCACGAGGTTGCTATTCCCGAGTCCTGGAAGACCGCTGAGGACAAGACCGAGGCCGCTGCTATCACCGGTACCCGTGAGGATCTGGTGAAGTTCGTGAAGGACGTGGTTGTTCCCGTTGGTCAGATGCAGGGTGATTCTCTCCCCGTATCCGCCTTCACGGCTTATGTAGACGGTACCTTCCCCCAGGGCGCTGCCGCTTACGAAAAGCGCGGTGTTGCGGTTGAGGTTCCTGTATGGCATCCCGAAAACTGCGTACAGTGTAACAGCTGCGCATACGTATGTCCTCACGCCACCATCCGTCCCTTCGCTATGACCGAGGAGGAGGCTGCTAAGGCTCCCGAGGCTACCAAGTTTGCCGCAAGACCCGTTCTCAAGACCAATTACAAGTTCAGCCTGGCTATCTCTCCCCTGGATTGTATGGGTTGTACCCTTTGCGTAAAGGCGTGCCCCACCAAGGAAGGCAAGAGAGCTTTGGAAATGGTATCTCAGGAAAGCCAGCTGGCTCAGCAGGCAGCCTTCGACTACTGCGTAGCCGAGGTTTCCGAGAAGCCCGAAATCATCAACAACACCGTCAAGGGCAGCCAGTTCAAGCAGCCTCTGCTTGAGTTCTCCGGCTCCTGCGCAGGTTGTGCTGAAACCTCTTATGCACGTCTTATCACCCAGCTGTTCGGTGAAAGAATGTATATCTCCAACGCAACCGGATGCTCCTCTATCTGGGGTGGCTCCGCTCCCGCAACGCCTTACACCGTAAACCGTGAAAGCGGCAGAGGTCCTGCTTGGGCTAACTCCCTCTTCGAGGACAACGCTGAGCACGGCTTGGGTATCGCTGTTGGTCAGAAGGCTATCCGTGACCGTCTGATTGGTTACGTGAAGGAGCTTGCCGCAACGGTTGAAAACCCCGAGAAGAAGGCAATCATTGACGAATACCTCAATACCCTTGAGGACGGTGCCGCAAACGAGAAGGCAACCAAGGCTCTGGTAGCTATGCTGGAGTCCTGCGACTGCCAGAATCCTCTGCGCGCCAAGATTCTTGCCGAGAAGCAGTACCTCTCCAAGAAGTCCGTATGGATTTTCGGTGGCGACGGTTGGGCTTATGACATCGGCTTCGGTGGCTTGGACCACGTAATCGCTTCGGGCGAGGACGTTAACATCATGGTATTCGATACCGAGGTGTACTCCAACACGGGCGGACAGGCCTCCAAGGCTTCCAACATTGGCCAGGTAGCACAGTTTGCCGCAGCCGGTAAGGCAATTGGCAAGAAGGATTTGGCTCAGATTGCTATGTCCTACGGCTACGTATACGTAGCACAGATTGCTATGGGTGCCGATATGAACCAGACCATCAAGGCTCTGACCGAGGCTGAGGCTTATCACGGTCCTTCCTTGATTATCGGTTACGCACCCTGCGAGATGCACTCCATCAAGGGCGGTATGGCAAACTGCCAGACCGAAATGAAGAAGGCTGTTGAGGCCGGTTACTGGCAGATGTTCCGCTTCAACCCCGCCAAGAAGGCAGCAGGCGAAAATCCCTTTACCCTGGATTCCAAGGAGCCTGCCGCTTCCTATCAAGACTTTATCAAGAGCGAGGCCCGTTATGCGCGCTTGGCTCAGGCATTCCCCGCAAGAGCTGAAGAGCTGTTTGCACGTGCCGAGGCAAATGCAAAGGCGAAGTACGAGCGCTTGGTGAAGCTGGGTAGCTTCTATCAGGACTAATCCTATTTCACCGTTCTATTTCCAAAATAAAATAGACAAATAGGGCGGCGAAAGCCAAAGAGTCCTTCGGACGAAAGCCCGAAGGACTCTTCTCTTTATTATACGCAGACAAGCAAGAACGGAAGCTGTCTGTCTTGTCAAAGCAAAAAAAGGCTTCAAGCGAATATCATTCTATTGAAAATCCCGCGACAAGCGTCTTATCATACGAAGGAAGGCCTTGCCTTCCGCGGCTTTGCCGTTTGCCTGAAACGGTAACTTTACTTTACATAGCCAAGGCATTCGCCTTGATGCAAAGAAAGGGCCCACCCCATGAAAACAAAATGGATTGCCGCTATCCTCTCGGTATGTCTTTTAATGAGCGCCGCTCTTATGCTCTCCTCCTGCGACAACGGCATTGTAACCAGCACCTATGACGATGCAAACAAGTACCGTGCAGGTGCCTTTACCTATTCCGCCACCACGGTAAAAAGCATTACGGTGGAATGGTATAGCGGTGCTATCACGGTGGTAGAGGGTGAAAATAGCACCCTTTCTGTAAGCGAATCGGGCGAGGCGCTTGATGAGGCGCATCAGCTTCACTATTTTCTCCGTGAGGACGGCGCGCTCTTTATCCGCTTCTGGGAGTCGGGGCTTCGTGACAAGATTGACGAGGCGCAAAAGCATTTGACGGTGGAAATTCCCCAAAACGTGGACGTCACGCTTCTTAGCACCACGGCGGATATCGATTTGCATGACCTCCAAACGGCAAGAGCCTTAGTAACCAGCCATTCGGGTAATATCAATATCGCCGCTATGACGGCAAAGAGTCTGGACGTTTCCTCCACCAGCGGAGAGGTGAGCCTTTCGAATGTCACCACCGCGGAAGCCATCACGGTAACGGGCATTTCGGGTGACGTTGCGGCAAACGCCGTATCGGGCAAGAGCATCACGGTCAATACCACCAGCGGCAAGGTTGCCATCGATGAGCTGAATATGACGGATAAGGGCCGCATTGCCACTGTTTCGGGCGACATCACCGTTCACGGCGCCAAGACGCATTCTATGGAGGTACATACCACTAGCGGAAAAACGGAGCTGGCGCTTTCCGCCTACGATACCGTGGTAGTGGATGCCACCAGCGGCGAGGTCTATCTGACTCTCCCCGAAGGCGTTGGTACCACCGTTTACTTGAAAACGGTCAGCGGCTCTTTGCACACCGAAAAGGAGCACACGTCTGCCTTGCATAACGGCTATCATTTTGGAACGGGCGAAAAGGTTGTGCGTGTGGAAACCGTCAGCGGAAGCCTGCATATTGATTAAAAAAGGAAACCAAACGGGCGTTTTGGCGTACACTGAAAAAGAGCACAAAAATATTGACTTTTCCGTTTAGTTGGAGTAAAATCGGGCAAATAATACTGCATCCCCCGTTTTGCTCCTCAGAAAGGAACAAGACAAATGCAAATGGTTTTGTTGACAGCCCTCGGCGTTGGCGGCGCTACCGTTGTCGGCGTTATATTGGGCTTTATATTCAAGAAGATTTCTCATAAATTCAGCGATGCCGTTATGGGCTTTGCCGCGGGCGTGATGCTGGCGGCGGCGGTTATCGGCTTGATTTTGCCCTCCTTAGAGGGAGGAGAAGGACCCCTTCCCCTGCTTATCACGGTGCTGGGAATATTGCTGGGCGCCGTCTGTATATCGCTGTTAGATAGGCTGGTGCCTCACCTGCACCGTATGGTGGGCGCCGATACGGAGAGCCACGGCGGTGGCAATGAACGAGTGGGCAAAATTCTGCTTTTCGTGTTGGCTATCGCCATTCATAACCTGCCCGAGGGTATTGCCGCAGGCGTCGGCGCCGCCTCTGAAAGCGCCCAGGCGCTTGCCGTTGCGGGCGGTATCGCTCTGCAAAATATCCCCGAGGGTATGGTGATTATCGCCCCCCTTCTGGCGGCAGGCGTCGGCAAGGGAAAAACCTTTCTTCTTGCCGCCTCCACGGGCTTGATTGAGGTGGTTGGCACCTTCATCGGCTTCTTTGCTGTCAGCATCTCCCAGGCGGTTTTGCCCTTTGCCTTGGCATTTGCGGGTGGGACGATGCTTTACGTTATCAGCGATGAAATGATTCCCGAAACCCACGCCCACGGAAATGAGCGAAGCGCCACCTATGCGCTACTCATTGGCTTTTGCTTAATGCTTGCAATGGATTATTTTTTATAAAAATTAATAATAAAAGGAAGGATAGGAACAATGAGCAAGTACGATGGAACCAAAACGCAAAAAAATCTGGAGGCTGCCTTTGCGGGCGAATCCGAAGCAAGAAACAAGTATACCTACTTTGCCTCCGTTGCCAAGAAGGAAGGCTATGAGCAGATTGCGGCTCTCTTCCTGAGAACGGCAGAAAACGAGAAGGAACACGCCAAGCTGTGGTTCAAGGAGATGGAGGGTATCAGCAATACCGCTGAAAACCTGGTCGCCGCCGCAAACGGTGAGAACTCCGAGTGGACGGAAATGGACGAGGGCTTTGCCAAGACCGCCGAGGAGGAGGGCTTCCACGAGCTTGCCGTAAAATTCCGCCTTGTCGCCGCCGTGGAAAAGCACCACGAGGAAAGATACCGTGCCCTTCTGCACAACGTGGAAACGGCAACGGTATTCGAAAAGTCCGAGGTTAAGGTTTGGGAGTGCCGCAACTGCGGCCACATTATGGTCGGCACCAAGGCGCCCGAAATCTGCCCCACCTGCGCGCATCCTAAGGCATATTTCGAAATCCACGCCGAGAACTATTGATTTCTCTCCCAAAACGGGCTGTCTATACAGGCAGCCCGTTTTTACTTTGGGCAAAGAGCAGAAAAGAGCCGATTTCTCGGCTCTTTTCGGTGCCTCGCGAATAGCGAGGCAGCTCGAGAGCAGAAAAAAGCCGACTTCTCGGCTCTTTTCGGTGGCTTGCGAACAGCAAGACAGCTCTTCTATCTCAGCGCGCGAAAAGCGCGCCATTTTTTCTCCCCTTCTGCGAAAACAACAGAGTTTTCGCAGAACGAACTGCGTTCTTTGCGATTTTTCGAAAAATTGCAAAGAACTTAGAGCA
>JAFTSW010000083.1 GCA_017467085.1 Clostridia bacterium
TTCTTAATGGCGAGCGCATTGAAACGGACGGCACCTTCCGCCGCGCCCCTCTTGGAAAAAACGAATAAAAAGAAAAAAGGGGCTGTCTCACTATTTCGTGAGACACCAAAAAGGAGCCGAAAACGGCTCCTTTTTTGCCCCTGTTCGTTTCACTTTTGAAAAAAAGCGAAACGAACGCACAAATTTTCTTCGAAAATTTCCTCATTTTGCGCCTTTCTTGACGCAAAATGAGACGGGCTGCCTCAAATGAGACAGCCCGTTTTTGAAGGCTTACCAATTTTGACGGTCGCTTCCGTCATGATAGCTGCGTCCGCTACCGTCATTGTAGGTGCGTCCGCTTCCGTCGTCATAGCCGCTATTATTGCCGCCACCGCCGTTGCCGTTCTTGCGCTGACGTATGGCACGAACCAGAAGCACGATGGCCACGATGACCGCCACGGCAAGCGCTACGGTAATGACGATGCTACCGATGGGCATGGTTTTGCCAAAGACGTTTTCCGCGGTATCCACCACGATAACGGCAGGAATATCGGTTCTTTCGGTGAAGCGCTCCAGCGCCATATTCACCGTTTGCTCGTTGATAACGATATTGGAATAGTTGGTTACGTGGGAGGGGATGCTCTTGTCGCTTTCAAAGCCCTCGATAAAGGAGGAGGAAAGCCCCTCGCTTACCACGCTATCTCCCATTTTGTTCATCACGGAGGCAAGGTTAGAGCTGAGAGAGTTGGCATAGTAATTGGCAACGGAGCCCGTAACCGCCAAGCCGAACTCGGTATATTCATTGCCGAACTTATCCTTGATACCGTCCTTTACATAGTCGCCTATCCAGGCGATGCAATAATAGCTGTCCGCCTCCTCGTTGGTCAAAAAGACGATAAGAAGGTTGGTTTCGTAGGAGTCGCTCTCTCCAAATTCCGCCACGTACTGCTCCGAGGCATATTCCTGAAAGGCTCTTTCGCTATATTTCACCCGACCGCCGTTGGCAACATCCGACACCACAGAGCCGAGGGACGCGGCAAAGCTGATAGCCACGATAATCAACATCACAATGGGGAAAAACAGCAAGCCCAAAAGCCCGTTTAAGCACCCCACTCTACCGTAGTAATAGGGTCTTCCGTACATACGGGGTCCAAAGCCGAAATGGGGTCGGAAGCCGCCTCCCATTCCAAAGCCGCCGCGATGACCGCCGCCACCGAAGCCGCCGCCTCCTCCGAATCCGCCGCCGCCAAAGCCGCCGCCGCGTCCTCCTCCACCGGGTCCTGGCATAACAAAGTCCTCACTTTCTTGATTTATTGCTTATAAGGTAAACAGTTCTTTACGAAAAGCATTTTCCGCTTTTACAGTCCTTGGCCTCGCCACCGCGGTAGCAAAGCTCGTTGGGGCATTCCCCTGTTTCGGCAAGGGTGACGATGTTTTTCACCGTGGTTTCCGCAATATTCTCCAACGCCTCCTCGGTGAGGAATGCCTGGTGAGAGGTAACCAAGACGTTGGGCATCGTGATAAGACGCGCCAAGGTATCGTCCTCCATAATGTGTCCCGAATTGTCCTCGAAGAAGAGGTCTGCCTCCTCCTCGTAGACGTCAAGGCAGGCGGCGCCCACCTGGCGGGACTTGATGCCCGATAGCAGCGCCTCGGAATCCACCAGCGCCCCACGGGAGGTATTAATAATAACAACGCCCTTCTTCATACGGGAAATAGAATCGGCGTTAACGAGGTAGTGGGTTTCCTCGGTGAGGGGACAGTGGAGAGAAATCACGTCACTTTCCGCAAAGAGAGCGTCCAGCGTCACGTATTCCACCCCTGCCCGTTTTACCAGCTCCGCATCGGGGTATTTATCGTATGCCAGCACCCGCATACCGAAGCCAAGGCAGATACCGGCAAAGACCTTGCCGATTTTGCCCGTTCCGACGATGCCAACCGTTTTACCGTGCAAATCAAAGCCTGTCAGCCCCGACAGGCTGAAATTAAATTCCTTGGAGCGAATATACGCCTTATGAATACGGCGCACGGAGGTTAAAAGCAGCGCCATAGCGTGCTCGGCAACGGCGTAGGGCGAATAGGCAGGCACACGCAAAACGTGCAGACGCCCAAAGGCGTGCTTCATATCCACGTTGTTGAAGCCCGCGCAGCGAAGCGCCAGAATCCCCACGCCCAGCTCCTGCAATCTGTCGATGACGGCGGCATCCACACGGTCATTGACGAAGGCACAAACGCCGTCATACCCTGCGGCAAGCTCCACGGTATCCGCCGTCAGCTTGGTTTCAAAAAACTTGAAGGTGACGCCGTACTCCTTTCCGTATTTTTCAAAATAGGGCTTATCGTACGGCTTTGTATCAAAAAAAGCGATTTTCATATAGTTGGCTGTTCCTTTCTTGCCAGGCGCCCTTGCGACGGCTTGCTATGCTTTTCGGCGCAAGGGGTATTGATTGAATTTATCTTTTCTGCTTTTGCGGCGCAGTATTCCCGATAGCGTGCTTCTAACAGTATTATACACTATTTTTCCCTATGAAGCAAGTAAAAAAACAAAAAAATGAAAGAAGATAATAATAAAGAAGAAAAGACGAAAAAAATATGCAAATTCTCTTGACAAAAGAAGAAAAGTATGGTATGATAGGTATACCTCTGTCGGAGAGGTCTTTTTTTTGTGCGCTTTTTCTGGGACATAGCGCCAAAGAAGCCCCGATATGAGGGAGGTACTCGGCTACAAGCCGAAATAATATTAAGAAAGAAAGAGGTGCCGCACATGAGAGTCAAAATTACCCTTGCCTGCACGGAATGTAAGCAAAGAAATTATGACACGATGAAAAACAAAAAGAATGACCCGGACAGAATCGAGCTGAACAAGTTCTGCCGCTTCTGCCGCAAACACACCCTGCACAAAGAAACGAAATAAGGAACAGGGAGGAAAAAATGGCTGATTTGAACGAAAAGCTGCCTGAGGAAGCTGCTTCCTCCGCCGCTGAAAAGAAAACCAAAGAAGAAAAGAAGCCTAACTTTTTCGCTCGTACTTGGGGAAAAATCAAGAAGTTTTTCCGTGATTACGTCAGCGAGATGAAGAAGGTTGTCTGGCTGTCCCGCAAGGAGACTGTCAGAAGCTCTGTCGTCGTTGTCGTGATGGTCGTCATTCTCAGCATTGCGATTGCCTTGGTTGACACCGGCTTGGAATACGGTGTTATCGGTCTTCGCAACCTTGGATATTTTCTAAGATAAGGACAGAGGACGATGAGCGATTTTGACGAAATGAACCTTGGTCCCAGATGGTATGTTGTTCACACTTACTCCGGCTATGAAAACAAAGTAAAGCTCAGCATTGAGAAGATTGTGGAAAACCGCGGACTTGGACATCTGATTTACGATGTGCAAATCCCGATTGAAAAATCTCTCGTTTCCAATGAAAAGGGGCAGGTCAAGGAAGTGGAAACCAAGATTTTCCCTACCTACGTGCTTGTAAAAATGACGATGACAGACGAAAGCTGGCACGTTGTTCGTAACATCACGGGTGTGACCGGCTTCGTAGGCCCCGGCTCCAAGCCCGTGCCGCTGACTGAGGAAGAGGTTGAGTTCTTCCGCGTGGAATCCAAGCGCGAGGAGGAATTTGCTTTGAAGGTCGGCAAGAAGGTCAAGCTCGTTTCCGGCGCTTTCGCAGGTTACGAGGGCGTTCTTCAAGAAATCTCCGAGGACAAGAAGCAGGTTACTGTTCTTGTTTCTACGGGTAGACGCGACATCCCCGTTATCGTAGACGCAAAGGATGTTTGCGCCAACGAATGATAGCATTCGCATTTTGCCTATGCCCGTAAGGGCAACCGTGGGAGGAAGAAAAAATCTTTAATTCTTCCGAATAATCACCACATCAGGAGGTACAGAAAAATGGCAAAGAAAATTTCCGGATATATTAAGCTTCAGTTGCCTGCCGGTAAGGCTACTCCCCAGCCCCCCGTAGGTCCCGCACTTGGTCAGTACGGTGTTTCTATCCCGAACTTCACCAAGGAATTTAACGAAAGAACCAAGAATGACGCAGGTCTTATTATCCCTGTTGTTATTACGGTATACGCTGACCGTTCTTTCACCTTTATCACCAAGACTCCTCCCGCAGCCGTTCTCATTAAGAAGGCTTGCGGCATCGAGACTGCTTCTCCCGCTCCTAACAAGACCAAGGTTGCCGTTCTGACCAAGGAACAGCTGACCAAGATTGCAGAGACCAAAATGAAAGACCTGAACGCCGCTTCCCTGGAAGCCGCTATGAGCATGGTTGCGGGCACCGCACGCAGCATGGGCGTTACGGTGGAAGAGTGATAGGAGGAACGAAAGATGTTGAACGGAAAGAAATACGTTGAAAGCGCAAAATTGATTGATAAATCCAAGCTCTACGAGTCCGTTGAGGCTATGGAGCTGGTTTGCCAGACCGCAAAGGCTAAGTTTGACGAGACCGTTGAGGCTCACATCCGCTTGGGTGTTGACTCCCGTCACGCTGACCAGCAGGTTCGCGGCGCCATCGTTCTTCCTCACGGTACCGGTAAGACCGTGAGAACCCTCGTATTCGCTCGTGGCGACAAGGCAAAGGCTGCCGAAGAGGCAGGTGCCGACTACGTTGGTGCTGAGGAATACGTTACCAAGATTCAGTCCGAGAACTGGTTTGAATTCGACGTTGTTATCGCAACCCCCGACATGATGGGCGTTATCGGCCGTCTGGGTAAGGTTCTGGGTCCTAAGGGCTTGATGCCTAACCCCAAGGCCGGCACCGTTACGATGGACGTTGCAAAGGCTGTTACCGAGGCTAAGGCAGGTAAGATTGAGTACCGTCTGGACAAGACCAACATCATTCACTGCCCTGTTGGTAAGGCTTCCTTCGGCGCTGAAAAGCTTGCTGAAAACTTTAACACCCTGATGTCTGCCATTATCAAGGCGAAGCCCGCTTCCGCTAAGGGTCAGTACATCAAGAGCTGCGTTGTGGCTTCCACGATGGGCCCCGGTGTCAAGGTTAACGCTGCTAAGATTAACTAATAGCAACCAAAAAGGCAAACGCTGTGCGTTTGCCTTTTTTCTTTTTTATACAAAAACGCAAATGCCGTGGCATTTGCGTTTTTGTACTATCCGTTTTCCTCTTCACTTTTGGGAAGAACAATTTCTCCTTCTTGCTTCTCAAAAGCTTTAATTTCTTGCCGTATCAGATACAGGATTTCTCCATTGGCGGAACGACCGTAATATTTGGAGATATAATGCAGCTTGTAATGAAGCGAAGGGTCAATCTCAATTCCAAGATGCTTGTTTTTCTTATTTCTCATATATTTCTCCAAAAAATCTTATTATAATATCAATCTCATATTGCTAAGGGATTGATATGGATGCGGCGAGTCCTTAAGGACGCGCCGCTAAACGGTCAGTTCTTCGAGCCTGTGTAGGCGAGAAGGCCGCCTGCCTTGAGCATATCCTTCTGGCGCTCGGTGAAGGCGCAGACCAAGGGAATTTGTTTGCCGTTGGTTTCATCGGTCAACAGCATTTTGCCATCCTCCATACCTTGGTACACACCCGAAAGGGAGAGGCGGTCGCCCTGGTTGAGGGCATCGTAATCCTCGGGATTCTCAAAGGTGAGGGGCATAATGCCTGCGTTGATGAGGTTTGCCACGTGGATACGGGCAAAGCTCTTGGCGATAACCACACGGACGCCTAAGTACAAGGGAACGAGAGCCGCGTGCTCACGGGAGGAGCCCTGGCCGTAGTTTACGCCGCCTACCACGAAGCACTCTCCTGCCGCCTTGGCTCTTTCGGGGAAGGTGGGGTCACAAACGCCGAAGCAATACTGGGACAGATGGGGGATATTGGAGCGATAGGGGAGAATTTTGGCGCCTGCGGGCATAATGTGGTCGGTGGTGATATTGTCGCCAACCTTCAACACCAGCTCGGCGGTGAGGCTATCGGTCTGGGGACGGCTATCGGGGAATTTCTTGATGTTGGGTCCGCGCAGTACCTCCACCGCATCTGCCTTATCGGCAGGAGCAGGAGCAAGGACGGCGCTATCGTCGATGCGGAATTTCTCGGGTAGGGTCACCGCGGGCGCCTCGCCAAGCAGACGGGGGTCGGTGATTTCTGCCGTTAAAGCGGCGGCAACTGCCGTTTCGGGGGAAACAAGGTAGACGCCCGCGTCCTTGGTGCCGCTTCTGCCCTCAAAGTTGCGGTTGAAGGTACGGAGGCTCACGCCGGCGGAATTGGGGGAGAAGCCCATACCGATACAGGGACCGCACGCGCACTCCAGAACTCTTGCGCCTGCTGCCAGCATATCGGTCAAGGCGCCGCACTCGGCAAGCATAGAAAGCACCTGCTTGCTTCCGGGGGAGATGGAGAGGCTGACGTCGGGATGAATGGTTTTGCCCTTCAAGAGCGCCGCAACCTTGAGCATATCCAACAGCGAAGAGTTGGTGCAGGAGCCGATGCACACCTGATGCACCTTGGTGCCACGGAGGCTTTCCACCGTTACCACGTTGTCGGGCATATGGGGGCAAGCAATCAAGGGCTTCAGCTCGGAGAGGTTGATATCAATCACTCTATCGTAGACGGCATCGGGGTCGGAGGCGAGGGGGGTATAGTCCTCTTCTCTGCCCTCTGCCTTTAAGAAGGCACGGGTAATCTCATCGGAGGGGAAAATAGAGGTGGTGGCACCAAGCTCGGTGCCCATATTGGTGATGGTGGCACGCTCGGGAACGGAGAGGCTGGCAATGCCCTCGCCACCCCATTCGATGATAGCGCCAACGCCGCCCTTCACCGAAAGGATACGCAGAATTTCAAGGCTGACGTCCTTGGCGGTAACAAAGGGATTGAGCTTGCCCGTCAGATTGACCTTAATCATACGGGGCATAGTGATGTAGTAGGCGCCGCCGCCCATTGCCACGGCAACGTCAAGACCGCCCGCGCCAAACGCCAGCATACCGATACCGCCGCCTGTGGGGGTGTGGCTATCGGAGCCGATAAGGGTCTTTCCCGGGATACCGAAGCGCTCCAGATGCACCTGGTGACAGATGCCGTTGCCGGGACGGGAGAACCAAATGCCGTATTTGGAGGCAATAGACTGGATAAATCTGTGGTCATCGGCGTTTTCAAAGCCGCTTTGCAGGGTATTGTGGTCGATATACGCCACGCTCTTCTCCGTTCTGACACGGGGAATACCCATTGTTTCAAATTCCAGGTATGCCATTGTACCCGTGGCGTCCTGGGTTAAGGTCTGGTCGATACGGAGGGCGATTTCCTCGCCTACCTCCATCTTGCCCGAAACAAGATGGGATTTGATAATTTTTTGCGCAAGAGTCAGTCCCATTTTCTTTTCCTTCTTTATATTTATACTTTAATGTGGTTTTTAGCGTTTTGCACGTGCAGCACCATTGCCGCCTCGGCACGGTCTGCATCGTGGGCGGCGATTGCCTCATAGATAGCCTGATGCTCCTGCACAGAGGAGGAGGCACGGCTATGATTCTCTACCGAGGCGCCGCGGAATTTCTGCACCTTTTTATGCAGGGGCAAGAGGGTATCGTAAAAGACACGGCTACCGCTGAAGCGGTAAATCAGCTGATGAAAGCGGCTGTCCATATACTTGATGTGCCCTGCATCGTGCTTTTCGGCGTAATAGGCTTGCAAATCAAGCGCCTCCTTCAGCTCCGCTAACTCCTCTTCGGTGATATTCTTTGCCGCTTCTGCCGCCGCCAAGCCCTCGATATGCAGGCGAAGCTCGTAAATATCCTGCAAATCCTTCGCGCTGACGCCAAGGACGGTGATGCCCTTCGCGGAAACCTCCAAGAGGCTTTCCTGCTCCAAGCGCTTGACCGCCTCACGCACAGGGGTACGGCTGACGCCCAGGTCTGCCACCAGCTTCATTTCGTTCAGAATCTCGCCACGGGCATAAACTCCTGTCAAGATATCGTTTTCCAGGCGCTCAAAGACCTGGTCTGCTAAGGATATACTTTTATGCTCCATTGTGTTTACCCTCCTTTAAGCCCTTCTCGTCAGCTTGCCACCCGAAAGCTCGGTGATTTTTTCTTCCAGCTCAATGGGCGCTAAGGTGGTTTGTCTGCCGTTTTCATACGCCTCGTCAATCCACTCCTTCAAGGCAATGACGAGGGCGTCCTTCTTGGTCACCGCCTTGTCACCCGACAGGCGATAGTAATCGTTAATCCAATAGGCGATGCCTGCCAAGCCCGACGCCTTGCCAATCATCACGCTGGGCTTTTTACCAAGCAGGCTTTCGGTATCAAAGATGTTGTAAATCTCCTGGTCCTTCATCAAGCCGTCGGCGTGAATGCCTGCTCTTGTGACGTTGAAGCTCTGTCCCACGAAGGGAGTCATAGGCGGTGCGGTATAGCCGATTTCTTCCTTGAAATACTCGGCAATCTCGGTGATGACCGTGGGGTCCATACCGTCAAGCGACCCACGCAGGGAGGCATATTCAAAGACCATTGCCTCCAAGGGAATGTTGCCCGTTCTCTCGCCAATGCCAAGCAGCGAGCAGTTGACGGCGGAGGCGCCGTAGAGCCAGGCGGTGGAGGCGTTGGTGACTGCCTTATAGAAATCGTTGTGTCCGTGCCATTCCAGCATTTCGCTGGGCACGTCGGAATAATGCTGCAAGCCGTAGATGATGCCTGCCACGCTTCGGGGCAGTGCCACCTCGGTATAGGGAACGCCGTAGCCCATGGTATCGCAGGCGCGAATCTTGACGGGAATGCCCGCATCCTCGGACATCTTCATCAGCTCGTTGACGAAGGGCACCACGAAGCCGTAGAAGTCGGCACGGGTGATATCCTCTAAGTGGCAACGGGGCATAACCCCTGCCTCAAACGCCTCTGCCATGGCGGAAAGGTACTTATTCATACACTCCCGACGGGTCATCTTCATTTTCTTGAAGATGTGATAGTCACTGCAGGAAACCAGAATGCCCGTTTCCCGAATGCCCAAGTCACGCACCAGCTTGAAGTCCTCCTTGCTGGCACGAATCCAGGTGGTGATTTCGGGGAATTTAAGTCCCAGGGCACGGCATTCCTCGATGGCGCGTCTATCCTTTTCGCTGTATACGAAAAACTCGGTCTGACGAATTAAGCCGTAGGGTCCGCCAAGACGGGACATCAAGCGATACAAATCCACTATCTGCTTCACCGTATAGGGCTCCACGGACTGCTGACCGTCACGGAAGGAGGTATCGGTAATCCAGATATCCTTGGGCATATTCATAGGCACACGGCGATGGTTGAACGCCACACGGGGTACCTCGGTATAGGGATAGATATCCCGATAGAGGTTGGGGTCCGCTACGTCCTGCATCGAATACTTATAGTTTTTTTGCTCCAAAAGATTGGTTTTGGACGATGTTTCTAACATATTTTCTCCTTTGCATACTTGTTTTCGGGTATTCCTGTATTATTGTATACAATTATACAACAATACGTGACAAATTGCAAGAGGAAAATGAAAGAAATTCGGGAGAAAATAAAGAAAATCAGCAAAAGCGCAGAGGTGCAAGGGGGTGAGGCGTCAAGGAGGGCTACTGCGGCAGGAGCCTCGGCGCTTATATGTAGGCTGGCGTACGGTGGCTTTTCTCGCTCGGTAGCATAAAAGGCGAGGGGGACGCATATGGTGGAGTGAGAAAAAATAAAGAAAGGTGGGGTCTTTTATGTTAGATGCCTTTACACCCTCTAAAGAAGAGAAAAACGATTTACTGGCGGACGCGGCGGGCGAGAACGTTTATGCCGAATGCGCCGAGGATTTTATTCTGCCCGATTATCTGCCCGAAATCCGCAAGCTGGTGCGAGTGGACGCTTTGCCCGTTTCCACGGGGCATTTCGTGGGTAGCGAGGAGGTGGAATGGGCAGGGCAGGTGCGCTATACTCTGCTTTACACCGATAGCGAGGGCAAGCTCGCCTCCGTTCCCCTGCACACCGATTACAGCTACCGTGTTGCCCATAGCGGCACGCCGCTTTCCATCGTCTACCACGAGTGCGTGGAGGGGCTTTGGTGCCGTCCCGCGGGGCCGAGAAAGGTATCCATTCGCTGTCGCATTTGCGCCAAGCCACACCTATACACCGAGAGCGAGGGACAAAAGCCCTTATCCCTTCTTTTGCCTGAGGGGGTTACCCCCGAAGCACTTCCCTATTCTACCCAACGGGCAAGGGTGACCTCCTTGCTTTCCGATGAATACAACGAGGACACCGTCTTTGAATGGGAGGGCAAGAAGGCGGACACCTTGCAGGTAATGAGCAAGGATGCCGCCGTTTACATAGAGGGGCTTCGGGCAGAAAAGGGCAAGGTGCTTTGCCGCGGAAGCCTGCATCTTTCCTTGCTTGTATCGGACGGGGCTTCTTTATTTCCTCAGAGCCGCCGTCTGCCCTTTGAGGTGGAGCTATCCGAGGAGGGGGTTTTATCGGGAGATAGCCTATTGGCGGAGGGGTACGTGCGCTCTATTGAGTGCGACCTGGCAGACAGCGAGTCGGGCGCCGTTCTGACGGTGTCCCCTGCCTACGTCATTATGGCAGAGGCTTGGCGCAACGAGCCCTTGACCCTATATACCGACGCTTATGCGGCAGGCTATTCCCTTACCTTATCCAGTAAGGTTAAAAGCAGCCTCTGCTTTGTGGGGGCGGCGCGCAACAGCTTTACCGTTTCGGGAGAAACGGCGGCACACGGAGAGGCGGGCGCCAGGGTCCCGCTTTCCGCTAAGCTTTTGCCCGGCGCCGTTACCCTTTCCCTTTCGGGCAACCAGGTGGTGGTATCGGGTGAATGCAAGGCATCCGTTCTTTTAGAGTGTCGGGAGGGCGAGGGCGCAGGATGCGTGGAGGAGGAAAGCTTCCTTTTCCCCTTCCGTCTTTCGCTGACGATGCCCGAGGCGCTTTATGACACGGACGAGGTAGAATTCGTTTTGCGTCCCCTTTTCGCCTCTGCCAAGCAGGAGAAGGGGCAGCTTTCGGTGGTGGGTGAGATGAGCCTTTCTGCCAGAGCCCTGCGCCGTGAGAGCATTTCCGTTCCCGAAAAAATAGATGCGGAGCCCCTTCCCCAAGAACAGAAAAAGGAAATCCGCATCTATTATCCCACCCCAAAGGATAGCCTTTGGAGCGTTGGCAAGCGCTACAATATGCCGCTTGCCGCTCTGATTGCCGCCAACGATATGCCCAAGGAGCTGTTAGCGGAAGCAGACAACACCAAAAGCTTAGACGGTATGGCCTGGCTTTTGGTGCGTGCTGTATGAGGCATTACGATTCGTAGGACTTATCTCCGTTTAAGGACGCCTCATAGCTTTCCTCGGAGATATAGGAGAGGGGGTCTACCTGCTTGCCGTCAACCTCCATTTCAAAGTGCAGGTGAGGAGAATCGGCGCTTTCAATGCTGGCGCTTTCGCCAACGGCGGCAAAGACCTCCCCTGCCTCAAGCTCACTGCCAACGGCAACGCCGTCCACCAGCTGCTCAGCTAAGTTCTTGTAGATGCTGACTACCCCGTTGCCGTGGTCGATGGTGACGCAATAGCCCATAAAGGCGTCCTTGGATACGGACTTCACCGTGCCCTTGGCGGTTGCCTTAACGGCGTCACCGAGGTTAGCGGCAATGTCAATGCCCTGATGCACACGCCAATCGTTCATCGTGATAGAATAGACGGGGGCGGCAGAATCGTGGTACTTGGAAACGACGCCGTCCATAGGAGCTAAAAACACGGTGGGAGTTTGCTCGGGGGTTGCGTCCTCGCTACCGCCGTCCCCCTGGTTCTGGTCGGGGGTGGGCGTTTGTCCTTCGTTCTGGTCGGGCTCGGGGGTGACGGTGGGGGCCTTATTGGCGGTAAAGGCGGCGGTCAGACCGATAACCAGGGACACCACCACCAAAATTCCCACCACGACCAAATATAGCGCGCGGTTTGTTTTGACTTGAGAGGGTTTGTTTTCCATTTTGTTTATTCCTTTCCGAATTTCTGTTTCTATTTTTGACAATTCTCCAAGGTTTATACAAAAAAGGAAAAATAATATTTTTCTGCCGCAGGGCATACAAAAAGCCCGTTTTGCGACGCACCCAAGGGCGCGCAAAACGGGCTTTTCTTTTTTTGAATAAATTAGTTGGCTGCGTCAACGATAGTGGTGAATGCGTCTACCTTCAAGGAGGCGCCGCCAATCAAGCCGCCGTCAACGTTTTCCTTGCCGAGAAGCTCCTTGGCGTTCTTATCGTTCATAGAGCCGCCGTACTGAATGATGATTTCCTCAGCTGCCTTCTCGCCGTACAGAGCGGCAATGGTCTTGCGGATAACGCCGCAGGTTTCATCAGCCTGCTCGGGGGTAGCGGTCAAGCCGGTACCGATAGCCCAAACGGGCTCGTAGGCGATGATAACGTTCTTCAAATCCTCGGCGGAAATGCCTGCCAGGTCAAGCTTGGTCTGCATAGCCACAACCTCGTCGGTGATGCCTGCCAGACGCTCTTCCTTCACCTCGCCAAGGCAAACGATTGCCTTCAGACCGGCAGCCAAAGCTGCCTTGGTGCGCAGGTTTACGGTGGTGTCGGTTTCGCCGAAATACTGTCTTCTCTCGGAGTGACCGATGATAACGTACTCAGCGCCAACCTCCTTCAGCATAGCGGTAGAAACCTCACCCGTGTAAGCGCCCTTTGCCTCGTAATGCACGTTCTCGGCGCCAATGTGAATGTTGGTGCCCTTGGCAGCCTCAGCTGCCACGTAGATGTCTACGTAGGGAACACAAAGAACGATGTCGCATCCGTCCTTACCTGCTACGCAGGGAGCCAATTCGGTGATAAACGCCTTGGCCTCGGAGGG
This sequence comes from Clostridia bacterium, assembly GCA_017467085.1. Taxonomy (GTDB): domain Bacteria; phylum Bacillota; class Clostridia; order Oscillospirales; family CAG-272; genus UBA1740. The sequence goes on from JAFTSW010000083.1 coordinate 12,776, forward strand.
AGTCATATTCATTTTCCAGTTGCCTGCAATAACGTACTTTCTCATAGCTCTTCTCCTTTTCCTTATTCCTTATCCATCAGACAAGCGATGCCGGGAAGGCTCTTGCCCTCCAAGAATTCCAAGGATGCGCCGCCACCCGTAGAGATGTGGGTCATCTTGTCGGCAAAGCCCAGCTTTTCAACGGCTGCCGCGGAGTCACCGCCGCCGATGATGGAGATAGCGCCGGAATCAGCAACTGCCTTAGCAACAGACTCGGTGCCTGCGGCGAAGTTCTTCCACTCGGAAACGCCCATAGGTCCGTTCCAAACAACGGTGCCGGCGCCCTGAATGGTCTTGGCGAACAGCTCTCTGGTTACAGGACCGATGTCCAGACCCATCCAGCCGTCGGGAATAGAATCGGAATAGATATCCATATGAATAGCGTTCTCGTCATACTCTCTGGCGATAACGTTGTCCACAGGCAGAAGGAAGGAAACGCCCTTCTCACGGGCCTTGGCAAGCAAATCGTTTGCCAGGTCCAGCTTATCCTCCTCGCAGAGGGAGGTGCCGATGGTAGAGCCCATAGCGCGGAAGAAGGTGTATGCCATACCGCCACCGATAATCAAGGTGTCTACCTTGTCGATGAGGTTGTTGATAACGCCAATCTTATCGGAAACCTTTGCGCCGCCCAGAATGGCAACGAAGGGACGGACGGGCTCCTCCAGAGCCTTACCCATCACGCTGATTTCCTTCTGAATGAGGTAGCCGCAAACGGCAGGCAAATAATCAGCCACACCTGCGGTAGATGCGTGAGCACGGTGAGCGGTACCGAAGGCATCGTTTACATAGATGTCGGCATACTCTGCCAATTCCTTGGCAAAGCCTGCATCGTTCTTTTCCTCACGGGCATCAAAGCGGATGTTTTCAAGCAATACGGCGGTGCCTTCCTTCATAGCGGCAACCTTTGCCTTGGCGTCCTCGCCGACGATGTCCTCAGCGAATACAACCTTGCCGGCGCCCAGAAGCTCGTTCAAGCGAACGGCAACGGGCTTCAGGGTGAACTTCTTCTTGTCGCCCTTTGCCTTTTCCAAAAGCTCGGCAGTTGCGGCAGCCTGCTCCTCAGCGGGGAGAGCGGCAACCTTCTTCTTTTCCTTCTTGGTCAAGCCGAAGCCCTCGGTCAGAATGTTGTGGGGCTTACCCATATGGGAGCTCAAAATAACCTTTGCGCCGTGGTTCAAGAGATACTGAATGGTGGGGATGGCGCCAACGATTCTCTTATCGCTGGTGATAACACCGTCCTTCATGGGTACGTTAAAGTCGCAACGCACGAACACGCGCTTGCCTGCAACGTCCACATCTTCTACGCTTTTCTTGTTGTAAGTAGCCATGGAAAATCTCCTTTTCGTTTTTTATCAATATTTTTATTTATTCTGAAATGAAAAAACGGATTTTATACAAATTGAGAAAAATTCCCAACCTTTGATAGTATAGCACACTTTATTCGGTTAGTCAAGAAATTTTTGTTAAAAAATACACAAAGGCGCATTTTTTTATAAGGGAGGAAATAAAAAGCCAAAAATTAACAAAAAGTTCACCCAAAAAAAAGGATTTTTTTCTATACTAAATCGTATCAAGAGGGGGGTAATGGAATGACCGTAGACGAAAAGACTTTTATAGAGGCGCTTCGCCGCGCCGCCGCGCAAAACGGCATTGCCGCGCTCATAGATGAGGAAAAGGCAGAAAAGCTTTATGCGTTGACCGTGCGTATGCTGGCGGTGAACGAGCAATTTAATCTAACGGCGATTACCGACCCCGACCGCATTATTTTCTTGCATTATATTGACTGTCTTTTGGAGGCGGCGCATTTTCCTCTTGGCGCTTCTGTCATTGACGTGGGCTGTGGAGCGGGCTTTCCCTCTCTTCCCCTTGCCGTCTGCCGCCCCGATTTAGAGATAACCGCCCTGGACTCTACCGCCAAGCGTGTAGCATACGTAGAGGAAACTGCCTCTTCTCTGGGGCTTACCAAGCTTAAGACGGTGACTGCCCGTGCCGAGGAGGCGGCGCGTCTGCCCTCCCTCCGCGAGTGCTTTGACTGCGCCACTGCCCGTGCCGTTGCCGCTTTGCCCGTGCTTTCGGAGCTTTGCTTGCCCTTTGTGAAGGAGGGCGGGCTTTTCATTGCGATGAAGGGCAAGAACGCCAAGGCAGAGCTTGCCGCATCCAAGAACGCCATCAAGACCCTGGGAGCAACCTTGGAGGGGGTCATTGACACCCCTATCACCGATTTTGCGGGAGAGGTTTTCGCCCGTGGCACTTTGCTGTTGCGCAAGAGCGCTAAGACCCCTGCGCTGTATCCCCGTCCCTATGCTAAAATTGTTAAAAAACCACTTTGAAAGAAGGTAAATATCTATTATGAAGGACCAAAAACGCGTATTAGCCATTCACGACCTTTGCTGCGTCGGCAAATGCTCTTTGACCACTGCCATTCCCATTTTATCTGCCGCGGGAATGGAGGCCTGCGCTCTGCCGACAGCTGTTTTTTCCACCCATACCGCCTTCCCCACCTTTACCTTTTTAGATTTGACGGACGAGCTGACAAGGATGGCAAGCGCCGTTAAGGAGCATCAATTCCATTTTGACGCCTTTTATACGGGTTATCTCGGCACCGCCGCCCAGGCTGCCATCGTCAAGGACATTATTGCCCTTTTGAAGAGCGAGGACTCCTGCGTTATCGTGGACCCCGTGATGGCAGACAACGGCTCGCTTTATAAGCATTTAACCCCCGATTTTCCCCAAGAGATGCTTTTGCTCTCCGCACACGCTGACGTGATTACCCCCAACGTGACCGAGGCGGCGCTGATGCTTGGCAAGCCCTATATGCCTGCGCCCCAAACCGAGGAATACGTGCGCTCGCTTTTAACCGAGCTTCACGAAAAGACGGGTGCTTCCGTTGTTCTCACCAGCATTTGCCTGCACGAGGGAGATATCGGCTGCGCCTGCCTTGACAGAGAAACGGGCGCCGTCACCTACACCTTCCAGCCCAAGGAGCCTACCTCCTACCACGGCACAGGGGACGTGTTCGCCTCGGTGCTTTGCGCCGCCTATATGCAATCGGGCAAGCTCGCCAAGAGCATGGAGGTTGCCGCCACCTTCGTCCGTGACGCCATTCAGACCACCGAGGAGCAGCCCTCCCTGTGGTACGGCATCCGCTTCGAGGATTTGCTTTCCGAGCTACAGCCCAGAATTAAAGAAATTATCTCCAATTAAAAAATCAATTGCGCTTTTCAACACTACAGACGGAAGGTATTTCATTTATTTATGGTACGACTGACTATTGATAAATATTTGAATGAGCACGGTATCACACGGTACGAATTGGCAAAGAGAACTGAGGTTAAATTTCAAACCATAGACCGTTACTACAAAAACCGTGTTGTTCGCTATGACAGTTACATTTTAGACATAATATGCGCCGCTTTGGAGTGCAATCTTTGTGACATTCTCGAATATGTAAAGGATTGATTTTTATACAGAAAAAGCCGATATGGATTTGACTCCGTATCGGCTTTTTTCTATTGTACATCGGGACATATCAGTCCTTTGCCACCAAATAATAAAGCGTGGCGTGGTGCTTCTCGCCCGTCAGGGGGAGGCGAATGCCGCGGCGCAGCTCATCGCCCGAGAAGGCTTTGCCCGACAGGGCGTCGGTATAGGTGACGCCGGGAAGGGCGGCGCGGAAGCGCAGAAGCGCCGTTTCGCCTGCCTTACAGCCCTCGCACTCTGCCAAGGAGAAGAGCAGCTCCTTGCCGTTTTCCGTGGCGTAATAGTGGGCATCGTACTTCTTTTCGTAGGGGCAAGCCAGGTTGTAATAGTCGCCTAAGCGAATGACGTGGGCAAAGGACTTATACTCGGCAATCTGGCGCGCCATTTCCTGCTTGACGGCATCGCTCATTTTCAGAATGTTCAGCTCGTAGCCAAGCATACCGCCCACGGCAACCTTATAGCGGAAGTCCAGGGATTTCATATCCTCGTGGGGGTCGGACACGTGGCAGGACATGGTGGCGGCGGGGTATGCCAGGAGGGCGCCGCGCTGGATATCGATACGGGCGTAGGGCTCGGTGTTATCGCTGGTCCAAATCTGGAAGCCGTAGCGCATCATGCCGAGGTCATAGCGTCCGCCGCCGCCCGAGCAGCTTTCGATAATGGCGTTGGGGAAACGGGTAGTCATATAGTCCAACAGCTCGTACACACCCTTCATATAGCGGAAGGTGACCTCCTTCTGACGCTCGGGAGGAAGGAGAGGCGAGCCAACGGCTGCCAAGTGTCTATTCATATCCCACTTGAAGTAGTCAATACCCACGTCCCCGAAGGTTTTATCGTAGGACGCCTTGAGGTATTCTATAACCGCAGGGTTTGCCATATCCAGCACCAGCTGATTACGGGAGAGCAGCAATTCTCTTCCCTCAATCCGCAGGCACCAATCGGGATGGGCACGGTAAAGGTCGGAGTCGGGGTTTACCATTTCAGGCTCAATCCAGATACCGAACTTAACCCCTCTCTCGTGAATGCCCTCCACAAAGGATTTCAAGCCGTTCTTGAACTTCTGGGGATTGGGATACCAGTCGCCAAGGCCCGCGTCATCATAGTTACGGGCGCCAAACCAGCCGTCATCCATAACCAGCATATCAATGCCCAGCTTTGCCGATTCCTCGGCAAAGGCAAAGAGGGTTGCCTCGTCAATATCAAAATAGCACGCCTCCCAGGTGTTCAGCACCACGGGATGGGGCTGCAGGGCGTGGGCAGGCATAATGCGGCGGCGCACGAAGCGGTGCATCAAGCGGGACATTTCACCAAGTCCGTCCTTGGTATAGAGCATCAGCGCCTCGGGGGAGGTAAATTCCTCACCGGGGGCGAGGGTATAGGCAAAGGTATCGCTGCCAAGACCCAGCTGCACACGGGTGTTGCATTGCTGGTCAACCTCTACCTCGTCTAAGAAGGAGCCCGAATAGACCAGATTAAAGGCGTACACGTCACCCTTGGTTTCGGTGGTCTTGGGCGCGCAGAGCGCCAAGAAGGGGTTGTGCTGCGGCGAGGAGGCGCCGCGGCGGGAGAAGATGGACTGGGTACCGTGGTGCAGGGGGAAGCGCTGGATATTGCACTCATCGTTGTGAGTTCCCCAGAGAGAAATCATATGATAGTCGCAGCCCTTCAAATCAAGGGAGAGGGGCATACATCTGGCAACGGTAACGGGGACCTTGCCCTTGTTCTTGATAGCCATAGAGCGAGAGATAACGTCATCCTCGTAAAAGACGGTGTAGTAGAGGTACAGCTCACAGCCCGTGACCCGGTCCACCATTTTGATTTCCAGGGTCTTGGTATCCTCGTCCACACGGGCGGCAGGAATACCGTCGATATCTCTTCTGCCCTGCAGAATGCGGTAGGAGCGATAGACAAAGTCGGTGACGCCCGTGCCGTCCTTGCCCTCTATGCGCAGGGCGGAAATACGGTAGTCGCCCGAATCAAAGAAGGGGCACTCCTGGGGAATCTCATCGGGGTTCCAGTTGGCGCCGAGGGATTCGGGATAGGCGGCGTAGGACAGGGGGGCACCCGAAAAGGGGGTGATTTCCTTGCCCTTTTTGCCGTAATAGGTATGTACAAGATAGCGCCCCGCGCCGATATCAAAGGCATAGGCGGTATTCTTCGTAGTCAACAGAAAGCGGTTGTTTTTGCGCTGAAAATGAATGGGCATAGCGATTTCTCCTTATGTTTTTTTCCATTTTTATTGTAACACGCAGAGGGGGCTTTGTCAAGGCAAAGACCCGTCTTTTTCCCTGTTTATTCCTCTTGATAGGCGCGTAGCACGCCCTTTGCCATATCCAGATACCCGTCCACCACCGATTGGGGGGAGAGGATTTTCACCTTGCCGCCAAAGCCGAACACCCAGGAATAAAAGAGGGGACTGACGGACACGCCGATATGGACGCGGAAGAAGCCCTCCTCCTCATCGGCTAAAAAGGGGACGTCCCGTCCGAATTTGTCCAGTATCGCGCCTGCCACTGAGCCCTCGCACCGCAGGGTGACGCTTTGGCGCTCGCCGCCGAACATACCGAACACGCTTCTGGCGTAAAGCCCTGCGTCTAAGCCCTGCAGGGCGTCCTCCCCCTCACGAGGCTCGTCGGTCACGGCAACGTCCGTCATTTTATCCACCCGATAGTGGCGAAGGGCGCGGCTTTTGCTATCGTAGGCAATCAGATAATAGTTTTCGTCCTCCCAGGAAAGCACGAAGGGGCTGACCAGATACCTTTCGCCCCCGTGGCGCAGGACCTTTTCCTTCTTGGCGTTCCATTCATAATAGAGGAAGGAAAGCTTTTTGTTCTGGGATATGGCGCTGTGGAGGACATCCACCGTGTAATAGATGCTTTCGTTCATCGTCTTGACACGGTTGGAAACCTGCACCTGTCGCTTCAAGGAGGCGGCGGTATAGACGCTTGCATCCTTGGAGAGCTTCTCTATCAGCTCGTTGCTCTTTTTCAAGGTGATAAAACGAGAGCTTTGCACCGCATCCACCAAGAGCTTCAGCTCTGCCGTTTCAAAGGCACGGGCGCCCAGATAATACCCCGTGTTTTTTCCGCGCAGGGTGATGATGTCTGCCCCGAAGGTGGCAAGCGCCTCGAGGTCGCTATAAATGGACTTGCGCTCCGCATCAATGCCCGCCTCCGCCAAGGCGCTGATAATATCGCCCACGGTGACGGGGTGCGCCTCGTCACTCCTTTCGCGCAAAAAGCGCAGAATGGTCAGAAGCTTTAGTTTTTGGTTTTGCTTTCTCGGCATGGGGCTTCTCCTTTCGTTTTATACCTCGGAACCCGATGCATCGGGTTCCGAGGTATAAAACGAAAGGAGAAGCCCCATGCCGAGAAAGCAAAACCAAAAACTAAAGCTTCTGACCATTCTGCGCTTTTTGCGCGAAAGGAGTGACGAGGCGCACCCCGTCACCGTGGGCGATATTATCAGCGCCTTGGCGGAGGCGGGCATTGATGCGGAGCGCAAGTCCATTTATAGCGACCTCGAGGCGCTTGCCACCTTCGGGGCAGACATCATCACCCTGCGCGGAAAAAACACGGGGTATTATCTGGGCGCCCGTGCCTTTGAAACGGCAGAGCTGAAGCTCTTGGTGGATGCGGTGCAAAGCTCTCGTTTTATCACCTTGAAAAAGAGCAACGAGCTGATAGAGAAGCTCTCCAAGGATGCAAGCGTCTATACCGCCGCCTCCTTGAAGCGACAGGTGCAGGTTTCCAACCGTGTCAAGACGATGAACGAAAGCATCTATTACACGGTGGATGTCCTCCACAGCGCCATATCCCAGAACAAAAAGCTTTCCTTCCTCTATTATGAATGGAACGCCAAGAAGGAAAAGGTCCTGCGCCACGGGGGCGAAAGGTATCTGGTCAGCCCCTTCGTGCTTTCCTGGGAGGACGAAAACTATTATCTGATTGCCTACGATAGCAAAAGCCGCGCCCTTCGCCACTATCGGGTGGATAAAATGACGGACGTTGCCGTGACCGACGAGCCTCGTGAGGGGGAGGACGCCCTGCAGGGCTTAGACGCAGGGCTTTACGCCAGAAGCGTGTTCGGTATGTTCGGCGGCGAGCGCCAAAGCGTCACCCTGCGGTGCGAGGGCTCAGTGGCAGGCGCGATACTGGACAAATTCGGACGGGACGTCCCCTTTTTAGCCGATGAGGAGGAGGGCTTCTTCCGCGTCCATATCGGCGTGTCCGTCAGTCCCCTCTTTTATTCCTGGGTGTTCGGCTTTGGCGGCAAGGTGAAAATCCTCTCCCCCCAATCGGTGGTGGACGGGTATCTGGATATGGCAAAGGGCGTGCTACGCGCCTATCAAGAGGAATAAACAGGGAAAAAGACGGGTCTTTGCCTTGACAAAGCCCCCTCTGCGTGTTACAATAAAAATGGAAAAAAACATAAGGAGAAATCGCTATGCCCATTCATTTTCAGCGCAAAAACAACCGCTTTCTGTTGACTACGAAGAATACCGCCTATGCCTTTGATATCGGCGCGGGGCGCTATCTTGTACATACCTATTACGGCAAAAAGGGCAAGGAAATCACCCCCTTTTCGGGTGCCCCCCTGTCCTACGCCGCCTATCCCGAATCCCTCGGCGCCAACTGGAACCCCGATGAGATTCCCCAGGAGTGCCCCTTCTTTGATTCGGGCGACTACCGTATTTCCGCCCTGCGCATAGAGGGCAAGGACGGCACGGGCGTCACCGACTTTGTCTATCGCTCCTACCGCATTCTGCAGGGCAGAAGAGATATCGACGGTATTCCTGCCGCCCGTGTGGACGAGGATACCAAGACCCTGGAAATCAAAATGGTGGACCGGGTCACGGGCTGTGAGCTGTACCTCTACTACACCGTCTTTTACGAGGATGACGTTATCTCTCGCTCTATGGCTATCAAGAACAAGGGCAAGGTCCCCGTTACCGTTGCCAGATGTATGCCCCTCTCCCTTGATTTGAAGGGCTGCGACTATCATATGATTTCTCTCTGGGGAACTCACAACGATGAGTGCAATATCCAGCGCTTCCCCCTGCACCACGGTACCCAGTCCATCTTCTCCCGCCGCGGCGCCTCCTCGCCGCAGCACAACCCCTTCTTGGCGCTCTGCGCGCCCAAGACCACCGAAACCAAGGGTGACGTGTACGCCTTTAATCTGGTCTATTCGGGCTCCTTCTTAGACGAGGTAGAGGTTGACCAGCAATGCAACACCCGTGTGCAGCTGGGTCTTGGCAGCGATACCTTTGCCTATACCCTCGCCCCCGGTGAGGAATTTACCTCCCCCGAGGCGCTGATGCTCTATACCAAGGACGGACTTGGTGAAATGTCCCGCTTGATGCACCGCTTCGTGCGCCGCCGCATTATGCCTGCCCACGCCCTGCAGCCCCATCCCGTGGTGCTGAACACCTGGGAGGCGTGCTATTTTGATATTGACGAGGCAACCCTCTTTGCCTTTGCCGAGGAATCGGCAAAGCTGGGCATTGATATGCTGGTTATGGATGACGGCTGGTTTGGCGCCCGTAACTATGATGACGCGGGCCTTGGCGACTGGTATCCCAATCCCCAGAAGTTCAAGAACGGCTTGAAATCCTTTGTGGAGGGCATTCACGAGAGAGGGGTTAAGTTCGGTATCTGGATTGAGCCTGAAATGGTAAACCCCGACTCCGACCTTTACCGTGCCCATCCCGATTGGTGCCTGCGGATTGAGGGAAGAGAATTGCTGCTCTCCCGTAATCAGCTGGTGCTGGATATGGCAAACCCTGCGGTTATAGAATACCTCAAGGCGTCCTACGATAAAACCTTCGGGGACGTGGGTATTGACTACTTCAAGTGGGATATGAATAGACACTTGGCAGCCGTTGGCTCGCCTCTCCTTCCTCCCGAGCGTCAGAAGGAGGTCACCTTCCGCTATATGAAGGGTGTGTACGAGCTGTTGGACTATATGACTACCCGTTTCCCCAACGCCATTATCGAAAGCTGCTCGGGCGGCGGCGGACGCTATGACCTCGGCATGATGCGCTACGGCTTCCAGATTTGGACCAGCGATAACACCGAGCCCTACGCCCGTATCGATATCCAGCGCGGCGCCCTCCTGGCATACCCCGCCGCCACCATGTCCTGCCACGTGTCCGACCCCCACGAGGATATGAAATCCCTGGACTTCCGCTATAAGGTTGCCGTGGGCGGTATGCTTGGCTACGAGCTGAACATTCTGAAAATGAGCGATGCCGTCAAGCAGGAAATGGCGCGCCAGATTGCCGAGTATAAGTCCTTTGCCCACGTCATTCGCTTAGGCGACTATTACAACCTGGCTTGCCCCTACGAAAAGAAGTACGATGCCCACTATTACGCCACGGAAAACGGCAAGGAGCTGCTCTTCTCCTTGGCAGAGTGCGAGGGCTGTAAGGCAGGCGAAACGGCGCTTCTGCGCTTCCGCGCCGCCCTTCCCGGCGTCACCTATACCGACGCCCTGTCGGGCAAAGCCTTCTCGGGCGATGAGCTGCGCCGCGGCATTCGCCTCCCCCTGACGGGCGAGAAGCACCACGCCACGCTTTATTATTTGGTGGCAAAGGACTGATATGTCCCGATGTACAATAGAAAAAAGCCGATACGGAGTCAAATCCATATCGGCTTTTTCTGTATAAAAATCAATCCTTTACATATTCGAGAATGTCACAAAGATTGCACTCCAAAGCGGCGCATATTATGTCTAAAATGTAACTGTCATAGCGAACAACACGGTTTTTGTAGTAACGGTCTATGGTTTGAAATTTAACCTCAGTTCTCTTTGCCAATTCGTACCGTGTGATACCGTGCTCATTCAAATATTTATCAATAGTCAGTCGTACCATAAATAAATGAAATACCTTCCGTCTGTAGTGTTGAAAAGCGCAATTGATTTTTTAATTGGAGATAATTTCTTTAATTCTGGGCTGTAGCTCGGAAAGCAAATCCTCGAAGCGGATGCCGTACCACAGGGAGGGCTGCTCCTCGGTGGTCTGAATGGCGTCACGGACGAAGGTGGCGGCAACCTCCATGCTCTTGGCGAGCTTGCCCGATTGCATATAGGCGGCGCAAAGCACCGAGGCGAACACGTCCCCTGTGCCGTGGTAGGAGGTAGGCTCCTTGGGCTGGAAGGTGTAGGTGACGGCGCCCGTTTCTCTGTCAAGGCAGGCGCAGCCGATATCTCCCTCGTGCAGGCAAATGCTGGTGAGAACAACGGAAGCACCCGTCTTTTCGTGAAGCTCGGTTAAAAGCGAGCGCACGTATTCCTCGGTTTGGGGCGCAGGCATATAGGGCTTGCCAAGCATCAGCGCCGCCTCGGTCACGTTGGGGGTAATCACGTCAGCGTGTGCGGAGAGCAAAAGCATCTCTTGGGGAAAATCGGGGGTTAAATGCTTATAAAGCGAGCCGTTGTCTGCCATCACGGGGTCCACGATAACGCAGGAGTCCTCGCTCTTCAAAAGGGCAATAATGTCCTTGACGATGGCAGCCTGGGCGGCGGTGCCGAGATAACCCGTATAAAAGGCGTCAAAATGGAATTGATGCTCCTTAACGGCGCTTGCCATCCTTGTCAGCTCGTCCGTCAAATCTAAAAAGGTAAAGGTGGGGAAGGCGGTATGGGTGGAAAAAACAGCTGTCGGCAGAGCGCAGGCCTCCATTCCCGCGGCAGATAAAATGGGAATGGCAGTGGTCAAAGAGCATTTGCCGACGCAGCAAAGGTCGTGAATGGCTAATACGCGTTTTTGGTCCTTCATAATAGATATTTACCTTCTTTCAAAGTGGTTTTTTAACAATTTTAGCATAGGGACGGGGATACAGCGCAGGGGTCTTAGCGCTCTTGCGCAACAGCAAAGTGCCACGGGCGAAAACCTCTCCCGCAAAATCGGTGATAGGGGTGTCAATGACCCCCTCCAAGGTTGCTCCCAGGGTCTTGATGGCGTTCTTGGATGCGGCAAGCTCTGCCTTGGCGTTCTTGCCCTTCATCGCAATGAAAAGCCCGCCCTCCTTCACAAAGGGCAAGCAAAGCTCCGAAAGCACGGGCAAAGCGGCAACGGCACGGGCAGTGGCGCAGTCAAAGCACTCGCGGAGGGAGGGCAGACGCGCCGCCTCCTCGGCACGGGCAGTCACCGTCTTAAGCTTGGTAAGCCCCAGAGAAGAGGCAGTTTCCTCTACGTATGCTACACGCTTGGCGGTAGAGTCCAGGGCGGTTATCTCTAAATCGGGGCGGCAGACGGCAAGGGGAAGAGAGGGAAAGCCCGCTCCACAGCCCACGTCAATGACAGAAGCGCCAAGAGGAAAATGCGCCGCCTCCAAAAGACAGTCAATATAATGCAAGAAAATAATGCGGTCGGGGTCGGTAATCGCCGTTAGATTAAATTGCTCGTTCACCGCCAGCATACGCACGGTCAACGCATAAAGCTTTTCTGCCTTTTCCTCATCTATGAGCGCGGCAATGCCGTTTTGCGCGGCGGCGCGGCGAAGCGCCTCTATAAAAGTCTTTTCGTCTACGGTCATTCCATTACCCCCCTCTTGATACGATTTAGTATAGAAAAAAATCCTTTTTTTTGGGTGAACTTTTTGTTAATTTTTGGCTTTTTATTTCCTCCCTTATAAAAAAATGCGCCTTTGTGTATTTTTTAACAAAAATTTCTTGACTAACCGAATAAAGTGTGCTATACTATCAAAGGTTGGGAATTTTTCTCAATTTGTATAAAATCCGTTTTTTCATTTCAGAATAAATAAAAATATTGATAAAAAACGAAAAGGAGATTTTCCATGGCTACTTACAACAAGAAAAGCGTAGAAGATGTGGACGTTGCAGGCAAGCGCGTGTTCGTGCGTTGCGACTTTAACGTACCCATGAAGGACGGTGTTATCACCAGCGATAAGAGAATCGTTGGCGCCATCCCCACCATTCAGTATCTCTTGAACCACGGCGCAAAGGTTATTTTGAGCTCCCATATGGGTAAGCCCCACAACATTCTGACCGAGGGCTTCGGCTTGACCAAGAAGGAAAAGAAGAAGGTTGCCGCTCTCCCCGCTGAGGAGCAGGCTGCCGCAACTGCCGAGCTTTTGGAAAAGGCAAAGGGCGACAAGAAGAAGTTCACCCTGAAGCCCGTTGCCGTTCGCTTGAACGAGCTTCTGGGCGCCGGCAAGGTTGTATTCGCTGAGGACATCGTCGGCGAGGACGCCAAGGCAAAGGTTGCCGCTATGAAGGAAGGCACCGCCGTATTGCTTGAAAACATCCGCTTTGATGCCCGTGAGGAAAAGAACGATGCAGGCTTTGCCAAGGAATTGGCAGAGTATGCCGACATCTATGTAAACGATGCCTTCGGTACCGCTCACCGTGCTCACGCATCTACCGCAGGTGTGGCTGATTATTTGCCTGCCGTTTGCGGCTACCTCATTCAGAAGGAAATCAGCGTGATGGGTAAGGCTCTGGAGGAGCCCGTCCGTCCCTTCGTTGCCATTCTGGGCGGCGCAAAGGTTTCCGATAAGATTGGCGTTATCAACAACCTCATCGACAAGGTAGACACCTTGATTATCGGTGGCGGTATGGCATACACCTTCTTCCGCGCTATGGGCTCTACCATCGGCACCTCCCTCTGCGAGGAGGATAAGCTGGACCTGGCAAACGATTTGCTTGCCAAGGCCCGTGAGAAGGGCGTTTCCTTCCTTCTGCCTGTGGACAACGTTATCGCCAGAGAGTATGACGAGAACGCTATTCATATGGATATCTATTCCGATTCTATTCCCGACGGCTGGATGGGTCTGGACATCGGTCCTGTAACCAGAGAGCTGTTCGCCAAGACCATTCAGGGCGCCGGCACCGTTGTTTGGAACGGACCTATGGGCGTTTCCGAGTGGAAGAACTTCGCCGCAGGCACCGAGTCTGTTGCTAAGGCAGTTGCTGATTCCGGCGCTATCTCCATCATCGGCGGCGGTGACTCCGCGGCAGCCGTTGAAAAGCTGGGCTTTGCCGACAAGATGACCCACATCTCTACGGGTGGCGGCGCATCCTTGGAATTCTTGGAGGGCAAGAGCCTTCCCGGCATCGCTTGTCTGATGGATAAGGAATAAGGAAAAGGAGAAGAGCTATGAGAAAGTACGTTATTGCAGGCAACTGGAAAATGAATATGACTCCCTCCGAGGCCAAGGCGTTTATCACCGAATTGGCTCCCTGCGTAGCAGGTAAGGACGGATGCGACATCGTTCTTTGTGTTCCCTACGTAGACATCTACGTGGCAGCTGAGGCTGCCAAGGGCACCAACATTCACATTGGCGCCGAGAACGTGCATTACGAGGCAAAGGGCGCTTACACGGGTGAGGTTTCTACCGCTATGCTGAAGGAGGTTGGCGCTGAGTACGTTATCATCGGTCACTCCGAGAGAAGACAGTATTTCGGCGAAACCGACACCACCGTAAACCTGCGCACCAAGGCAGCTTTGGCTGCCGGTCTGAAGGCAATCGTTTGCCTTGGCGAGGTGAAGGAAGAGCGTCTGGCAGGCATCACCGACGAGGTTGTGGCTATGCAGACCAAGCTTGACCTGGCAGGCATTTCCGCCGAGGATTTGAAGAACGTTATCATCGCCTACGAGCCCGTTTGGGCTATCGGTACCGGCTTGACCGCTACCCCCGAGCAGGCTGATGAAACCTGCGGCGTTATCCGCAAGACCATTGCCGCTCTGTACGGCGAGAAGGCAGCTGAGGAAATCATCATTCAGTACGGCGGCTCTATGAACGATAAGAACGCCAAGGAGCTTCTCGGCAAGGAAAACGTTGACGGCGGCTTGATTGGCGGCGCCTCCTTGAAGGTAGACGCATTCACCACTATCGTTGACGCAGCCAACTAATTTATTCAAAAAAAGAAAAGCCCGTTTTGCGCGCCCTTGGGTGCGTCGCAAAACGGGCTTTTTGTATGCCCTGCGGCAGAAAAATATTATTTTTCCTTTTTTGTATAAACCTTGGAGAATTGTCAAAAATAGAAACAGAAATTCGGAAAGGAATAAACAAAATGGAAAACAAACCCTCTCAAGTCAAAACAAACCGCGCGCTATATTTGGTCGTGGTGGGAATTTTGGTGGTGGTGTCCCTGGTTATCGGTCTGACCGCCGCCTTTACCGCCAATAAGGCCCCCACCGTCACCCCCGAGCCCGACCAGAACGAAGGACAAACGCCCACCCCCGACCAGAACCAGGGGGACGGCGGTAGCGAGGACGCAACCCCCGAGCAAACTCCCACCGTGTTTTTAGCTCCTATGGACGGCGTCGTTTCCAAGTACCACGATTCTGCCGCCCCCGTCTATTCTATCACGATGAACGATTGGCGTGTGCATCAGGGCATTGACATTGCCGCTAACCTCGGTGACGCCGTTAAGGCAACCGCCAAGGGCACGGTGAAGTCCGTATCCAAGGACGCCTTTATGGGCTATTGCGTCACCATCGACCACGGCAACGGGGTAGTCAGCATCTACAAGAACTTAGCTGAGCAGCTGGTGGACGGCGTTGCCGTTGGCAGTGAGCTTGAGGCAGGGGAGGTCTTTGCCGCCGTTGGCGAAAGCGCCAGCATTGAAAGCGCCGATTCTCCTCACCTGCACTTTGAAATGGAGGTTGACGGCAAGCAGGTAGACCCCCTCTCCTATATCTCCGAGGAAAGCTATGAGGCGTCCTTAAACGGAGATAAGTCCTACGAATCGTAATGCCTCATACAGCACGCACCAAAAGCCAGGCCATACCGTCTAAGCTTTTGGTGTTGTCTGCTTCCGCTAACAGCTCCTTGGGCATATCGTTGGCGGCAATCAGAGCGGCAAGCGGCATATTGTAGCGCTTGCCAACGCTCCAAAGGCTATCCTTTGGGGTGGGATAATAGATGCGGATTTCCTTTTTCTGTTCTTGGGGAAGGGGCTCCGCATCTATTTTTTCGGGAACGGAAATGCTCTCACGGCGCAGGGCTCTGGCAGAAAGGCTCATCTCACCCACCACCGAAAGCTGCCCCTTCTCCTGCTTGGCAGAGGCGAAAAGGGGACGCAAAACGAATTCTACCTCGTCCGTGTCATAAAGCGCCTCGGGCATCGTCAGCGAAAGACGGAAGGGGAAAAGGAAGCTTTCCTCCTCCACGCATCCTGCGCCCTCGCCCTCCCGACACTCTAAAAGAACGGATGCCTTGCATTCACCCGATACCACCACCTGGTTGCCCGAAAGGGAAAGGGTAACGGCGCCGGGCAAAAGCTTAGCGGAAAGCGGGACCCTGGCGCCCGCCTCTCCGTGTGCCGCCGTTTCTCCCGAAACGGTAAAGCTGTTGCGCGCCGCCCCCACAAAGCAGAGGCTGCTTTTAACCTTACTGGATAAGGTAAGGGAATAGCCTGCCGCATAAGCGTCGGTATATAGGGTCAAGGGCTCGTTGCGCCAAGCCTCTGCCATAATGACGTAGGCAGGGGACACCGTCAGAACGGCGCCCGACTCGCTGTCTGCCAGGTCGCACTCAATAGAGCGCACGTACCCCTCCGCCAATAGGCTATCTCCCGATAAAACCCCCTCCTCGGATAGCTCCACCTCAAAGGGCAGACGGCGGCTCTGAGGAAATAAAGAAGCCCCGTCCGATACAAGCAAGGAAAGATGCAGGCTTCCGCGGCAAAGCACCTTGCCCTTTTCTGCCCGAAGCCCCTCTATGTAAACGGCGGCATCCTTGCTCATTACCTGCAAGGTGTCCGCCTTCTTGCCCTCCCATTCAAAGACGGTGTCCTCGTTGTATTCATCGGAAAGCAAGGAGGTCACCCTTGCCCGTTGGGTAGAATAGGGAAGTGCTTCGGGGGTAACCCCCTCAGGCAAAAGAAGGGATAAGGGCTTTTGTCCCTCGCTCTCGGTGTATAGGTGTGGCTTGGCGCAAATGCGACAGCGAATGGATACCTTTCTCGGCCCCGCGGGACGGCACCAAAGCCCCTCCACGCACTCGTGGTAGACGATGGAAAGCGGCGTGCCGCTATGGGCAACACGGTAGCTGTAATCGGTGTGCAGGGGAACGGAGGCGAGCTTGCCCTCGCTATCGGTGTAAAGCAGAGTATAGCGCACCTGCCCTGCCCATTCCACCTCCTCGCTACCCACGAAATGCCCCGTGGAAACGGGCAAAGCGTCCACTCGCACCAGCTTGCGGATTTCGGGCAGATAATCGGGCAGAATAAAATCCTCGGCGCATTCGGCATAAACGTTCTCGCCCGCCGCGTCCGCCAGTAAATCGTTTTTCTCTTCTTTAGAGGGTGTAAAGGCATCTAACATAAAAGACCCCACCTTTCTTTATTTTTTCTCACTCCACCATATGCGTCCCCCTCGCCTTTTATGCTACCGAGCGAGAAAAGCCACCGTACGCCAGCCTACATATAAGCGCCGAGGCTCCTGCCGCAGTAGCCCTCCTTGACGCCTCACCCCCTTGCACCTCTGCGCTTTTGCTGATTTTCTTTATTTTCTCCCGAATTTCTTTCATTTTCCTCTTGCAATTTGTCACGTATTGTTGTATAATTGTATACAATAATACAGGAATACCCGAAAACAAGTATGCAAAGGAGAAAATATGTTAGAAACATCGTCCAAAACCAATCTTTTGGAGCAAAAAAACTATAAGTATTCGATGCAGGACGTAGCGGACCCCAACCTCTATCGGGATATCTATCCCTATACCGAGGTACCCCGTGTGGCGTTCAACCATCGCCGTGTGCCTATGAATATGCCCAAGGATATCTGGATTACCGATACCTCCTTCCGTGACGGTCAGCAGTCCGTGGAGCCCTATACGGTGAAGCAGATAGTGGATTTGTATCGCTTGATGTCCCGTCTTGGCGGACCCTACGGCTTAATTCGTCAGACCGAGTTTTTCGTATACAGCGAAAAGGATAGACGCGCCATCGAGGAATGCCGTGCCCTGGGACTTAAATTCCCCGAAATCACCACCTGGATTCGTGCCAGCAAGGAGGACTTCAAGCTGGTGCGTGACTTGGGCATTCGGGAAACGGGCATTCTGGTTTCCTGCAGTGACTATCACATCTTCAAGAAAATGAAGATGACCCGTCGGGAGTGTATGAATAAGTACCTTTCCGCCATGGCAGAGGCGTTTGAGGCAGGGGTTATGCCCCGTTGCCACTTAGAGGATATCACCCGTGCCGACTTCTACGGCTTCGTGGTGCCCTTCGTCAACGAGCTGATGAAGATGTCCGAGGATGCGGGCATTCCCGTCAAGATTCGCGCCTGCGATACCATGGGCTACGGCGTTCCCTATACCGAGGTGGCACTGCCCCGAAGCGTGGCAGGCATCATCTACGGCTTGCAGCATTATTCCGACGTGCCCAGCGAAATGCTGGAATGGCACGGACACAACGATTTCTATAAGGCAGTCACCAACGCCTCCACCGCCTGGCTCTACGGCGCCTCCGCCGTCAACTGCTCGCTGCTTGGCATTGGCGAGAGAACGGGCAACATTCCCTTGGAGGCAATGGTCTTTGAATATGCCTCCCTGCGTGGGTCGCTTGACGGTATGGACCCCACGGTCATCACCGAGATTGCCGAGTATTTCAAGGAAGAAATCGGCTATACCGCACCGCCTATGACTCCCTTCGTGGGACAGAGCTTCAACGTCACAAGAGCAGGCATTCACGCCGACGGCTTGATGAAGGACCAGGAGATTTACAACATCTTTGATACCGAAAGCCTGCTTGGTAAAAAGCCCAGCGTGATGATTGGCAAGGCGTCGGGCTTGGCAGGCATCGCCTATTGGATTAACGATTACTATCGCCTGTCGGGTGACAAGGCGGTGACCAAGAAGGACGCCCTCGTCATTGCCTTGAAGGAGTGGATTGACGAGGCGTATGAAAACGGCAGACAAACCACCTTAGCGCCCATTGAGCTGGAAGAAAAAATCACCGAGCTTTCGGGTGGCAAGCTGACGAGAAGGGCTTAAAGGAGGGTAAACACAATGGAGCATAAAAGTATATCCTTAGCAGACCAGGTCTTTGAGCGCCTGGAAAACGATATCTTGACAGGAGTTTATGCCCGTGGCGAGATTCTGAACGAAATGAAGCTGGTGGCAGACCTGGGCGTCAGCCGTACCCCTGTGCGTGAGGCGGTCAAGCGCTTGGAGCAGGAAAGCCTCTTGGAGGTTTCCGCGAAGGGCATCACCGTCCTTGGCGTCAGCGCGAAGGATTTGCAGGATATTTACGAGCTTCGCCTGCATATCGAGGGCTTGGCGGCGGCAGAAGCGGCAAAGAATATCACCGAAGAGGAGTTAGCGGAGCTGAAGGAGGCGCTTGATTTGCAAGCCTATTACGCCGAAAAGCACGATGCAGGGCACATCAAGTATATGGACAGCCGCTTTCATCAGCTGATTTACCGCTTCAGCGGTAGCCGTGTCTTTTACGATACCCTCTTGCCCCTGCATAAAAAGGTGCAGAAATTCCGCGGCGCCTCGGTAGAGAATCATAGCCGTGCCTCCTCCTCTGTGCAGGAGCATCAGGCTATCTATGAGGCAATCGCCGCCCACGATGCAGACCGTGCCGAGGCGGCAATGGTGCTGCACGTGCAAAACGCTAAAAACCACATTAAAGTATAAATATAAAGAAGGAAAAGAAAATGGGACTGACTCTTGCGCAAAAAATTATCAAATCCCATCTTGTTTCGGGCAAGATGGAGGTAGGCGAGGAAATCGCCCTCCGTATCGACCAGACCTTAACCCAGGACGCCACGGGTACAATGGCATACCTGGAATTTGAAACAATGGGTATTCCCCGTGTCAGAACGGAGAAGAGCGTGGCGTATATCGACCACAATACCCTGCAAAGCGGCTTTGAAAACGCCGATGACCACAGATTTATCCAGTCTATTGCCTCCAAATACGGCATTTGGTTCTCCCGTCCCGGCAACGGCATCTGTCACCAGGTGCATCTGGAGCGCTTCGGTATCCCGGGAAAGACCCTTATCGGCTCCGATAGCCACACCCCCACAGGCGGCGGTATCGGTATGCTGGCGTTTGGCGCGGGCGGTCTTGACGTTGCCGTGGCAATGGGCGGCGGCGCCTACTACATCACTATGCCCCGTATGATTAAGGTCAATCTGACGGGCAAGCTCAATCCCTTTGTTACCGCCAAGGACGTCAGCCTTGAAATTCTGCGTATCCTTTCGGTGAAGGGCGGCGTTGGCGCTATCATCGAATGGGGTGGCGAGGGCATTGCCAGCCTCTCCGTTCCCGAGCGTGCCACCATCACCAATATGGGCACCGAGCTTGGTGCCACCACCTCTATTTTCCCCTCCGATGAGATTACCCGTGCCTTCTTAAAGGCAGAGGGCAGAGAAGAGGACTATACCCCCCTCGCCTCCGACCCCGATGCCGTCTACGATAGAGTGATTGATATCAACCTCTCCGAGCTGAAGCCCTTGATTGCTTGCCCCCATATGCCCGACAACGTGGTAACGGTGGAAAGCCTCCGTGGCACCAAGGTGCATCAGGTGTGCATCGGCTCCTGCACCAACTCTTCGCTGTTGGATATGCTCAAGGTTGCGGCGCTCTTGAAGGGCAAAACCATTCATCCCGACGTCAGCCTCTCCATCTCCCCCGGAAGCAAGCAGGTGCTTTCTATGCTTGCCGAGTGCGGCGCCTTGACCGATATGCTGGCAGCAGGCGCAAGAGTTCTGGAGTGCGCGTGCGGTCCCTGTATCGGTATGGGCTTCTCCCCCAATTCCGCCGGCGTGAGCCTCCGTACCTTCAACCGCAACTTTGAGGGCAGAAGCGGCACCAAGGACGCGGGCGTCTACCTTGTTTCCCCCGAAACGGCAGTTGCCGCCGCTTTAACGGCAGAAATCACCGACCCCCGTCTGCTTGGCGAGGCGCCCGCGGTGACCCTACCCGAGAAATTCCGCATCGACGATAGCGCCGTCCTTGCTCCTGCTCCTGCCGATAAGGCAGATGCGGTGGAGGTACTGCGCGGACCCAACATCAAGAAATTCCCCGATAGCCGTCCCCAGACCGATAGCCTCACCGCCGAGCTGGTGTTGAAGGTTGGCGACAATATCACCACCGACCACATTATGCCCGCAGGCGCCAAAATTCTCCCCTATCGCTCCAATATCCCCCATCTGTCCCAGTATTGCTTCGGCGTTTGTGACCCCACCTTCCCCGAAAGAGCCAAGGCGGCAGGAGAGTGCTTCGTGGTAGGCGGCGTAAACTACGGCCAGGGCTCCTCCCGTGAGCACGCGGCTCTCGTTCCCTTGTACTTAGGCGTCCGTGTGGTTATCGCCAAGAGCTTTGCCCGTATCCACGTGGCAAACCTCATCAACGCAGGCATTATGCCCCTCACCTTTGAGAATCCCGAGGATTACGATGCCCTCAACCAGGGCGACCGCCTCTCCCTTTCGGGTGTGTACCAAGGTATGGAGGATGGCAAAATGCTGTTGACCGATGAAACCAACGGCAAACAAATTCCCTTGGTCTGCGCCTTCACCGAGCGCCAGAAGGATATGCTCAAGGCAGGCGGCCTTCTCGCCTACACAGGCTCGAAGAACTGACCGTTTAGCGGCGCGTCCTTAAGGACTCGCCGCATCCATATCAATCCCTTAGCAATATGAGATTGATATTATAATAAGATTTTTTGGAGAAATATATGAGAAATAAGAAAAACAAGCATCTTGGAATTGAGATTGACCCTTCGCTTCATTACAAGCTGCATTATATCTCCAAATATTACGGTCGTTCCGCCAATGGAGAAATCCTGTATCTGATACGGCAAGAAATTAAAGCTTTTGAGAAGCAAGAAGGAGAAATTGTTCTTCCCAAAAGTGAAGAGGAAAACGGATAGTACAAAAACGCAAATGCCACGGCATTTGCGTTTTTGTATAAAAAAGAAAAAAGGCAAACGCACAGCGTTTGCCTTTTTGGTTGCTATTAGTTAATCTTAGCAGCGTTAACCTTGACACCGGGGCCCATCGTGGAAGCCACAACGCAGCTCTTGATGTACTGACCCTTAGCGGAAGCGGGCTTCGCCTTGATAATGGCAGACATCAGGGTGTTAAAGTTTTCAGCAAGCTTTTCAGCGCCGAAGGAAGCCTTACCAACAGGGCAGTGAATGATGTTGGTCTTGTCCAGACGGTACTCAATCTTACCTGCCTTAGCCTCGGTAACAGCCTTTGCAACGTCCATCGTAACGGTGCCGGCCTTGGGGTTAGGCATCAAGCCCTTAGGACCCAGAACCTTACCCAGACGGCCGATAACGCCCATCATGTCGGGGGTTGCGATAACAACGTCGAATTCAAACCAGTTCTCGGACTGAATCTTGGTAACGTATTCCTCAGCACCAACGTAGTCGGCACCTGCCTCTTCGGCAGCCTTTGCCTTGTCGCCACGAGCGAATACGAGGGTTCTCACGGTCTTACCGGTACCGTGAGGAAGAACGATGGCGCCGCGAACCTGCTGGTCAGCGTGACGGGAGTCAACACCCAAGCGGATGTGAGCCTCAACGGTCTCGTCAAACTTAGCCTTTGCGGTCTGGCAAACCAGCTCCATAGCCTCAACGGACTCGTAGAGCTTGGATTTATCAATCAATTTTGCGCTTTCAACGTATTTCTTTCCGTTCAACATCTTTCGTTCCTCCTATCACTCTTCCACCGTAACGCCCATGCTGCGTGCGGTGCCCGCAACCATGCTCATAGCGGCTTCCAGGGAAGCGGCGTTCAGGTCTTTCATTTTGGTCTCTGCAATCTTGGTCAGCTGTTCCTTGGTCAGAACGGCAACCTTGGTCTTGTTAGGAGCGGGAGAAGCAGTCTCGATGCCGCAAGCCTTCTTAATGAGAACGGCTGCGGGAGGAGTCTTGGTGATAAAGGTGAAAGAACGGTCAGCGTATACCGTAATAACAACAGGGATAATAAGACCTGCGTCATTCTTGGTTCTTTCGTTAAATTCCTTGGTGAAGTTCGGGATAGAAACACCGTACTGACCAAGTGCGGGACCTACGGGGGGCTGGGGAGTAGCCTTACCGGCAGGCAACTGAAGCTTAATATATCCGGAAATTTTCTTTGCCATTTTTCTGTACCTCCTGATGTGGTGATTATTCGGAAGAATTAAAGATTTTTTCTTCCTCCCACGGTTGCCCTTACGGGCATAGGCAAAATGCGAATGCTATCATTCGTTGGCGCAAACATCCTTTGCGTCTACGATAACGGGGATGTCGCGTCTACCCGTAGAAACAAGAACAGTAACCTGCTTCTTGTCCTCGGAGATTTCTTGAAGAACGCCCTCGTAACCTGCGAAAGCGCCGGAAACGAGCTTGACCTTCTTGCCGACCTTCAAAGCAAATTCCTCCTCGCGCTTGGATTCCACGCGGAAGAACTCAACCTCTTCCTCAGTCAGCGGCACGGGCTTGGAGCCGGGGCCTACGAAGCCGGTCACACCCGTGATGTTACGAACAACGTGCCAGCTTTCGTCTGTCATCGTCATTTTTACAAGCACGTAGGTAGGGAAAATCTTGGTTTCCACTTCCTTGACCTGCCCCTTTTCATTGGAAACGAGAGATTTTTCAATCGGGATTTGCACATCGTAAATCAGATGTCCAAGTCCGCGGTTTTCCACAATCTTCTCAATGCTGAGCTTTACTTTGTTTTCATAGCCGGAGTAAGTGTGAACAACATACCATCTGGGACCAAGGTTCATTTCGTCAAAATCGCTCATCGTCCTCTGTCCTTATCTTAGAAAATATCCAAGGTTGCGAAGACCGATAACACCGTATTCCAAGCCGGTGTCAACCAAGGCAATCGCAATGCTGAGAATGACGACCATCACGACAACGACGACAGAGCTTCTGACAGTCTCCTTGCGGGACAGCCAGACAACCTTCTTCATCTCGCTGACGTAATCACGGAAAAACTTCTTGATTTTTCCCCAAGTACGAGCGAAAAAGTTAGGCTTCTTTTCTTCTTTGGTTTTCTTTTCAGCGGCGGAGGAAGCAGCTTCCTCAGGCAGCTTTTCGTTCAAATCAGCCATTTTTTCCTCCCTGTTCCTTATTTCGTTTCTTTGTGCAGGGTGTGTTTGCGGCAGAAGCGGCAGAACTTGTTCAGCTCGATTCTGTCCGGGTCATTCTTTTTGTTTTTCATCGTGTCATAATTTCTTTGCTTACATTCCGTGCAGGCAAGGGTAATTTTGACTCTCATGTGCGGCACCTCTTTCTTTCTTAATATTATTTCGGCTTGTAGCCGAGTACCTCCCTCATATCGGGGCTTCTTTGGCGCTATGTCCCAGAAAAAGCGCACAAAAAAAAGACCTCTCCGACAGAGGTATACCTATCATACCATACTTTTCTTCTTTTGTCAAGAGAATTTGCATATTTTTTTCGTCTTTTCTTCTTTATTATTATCTTCTTTCATTTTTTTGTTTTTTTACTTGCTTCATAGGGAAAAATAGTGTATAATACTGTTAGAAGCACGCTATCGGGAATACTGCGCCGCAAAAGCAGAAAAGATAAATTCAATCAATACCCCTTGCGCCGAAAAGCATAGCAAGCCGTCGCAAGGGCGCCTGGCAAGAAAGGAACAGCCAACTATATGAAAATCGCTTTTTTTGATACAAAGCCGTACGATAAGCCCTATTTTGAAAAATACGGAAAGGAGTACGGCGTCACCTTCAAGTTTTTTGAAACCAAGCTGACGGCGGATACCGTGGAGCTTGCCGCAGGGTATGACGGCGTTTGTGCCTTCGTCAATGACCGTGTGGATGCCGCCGTCATCGACAGATTGCAGGAGCTGGGCGTGGGGATTCTGGCGCTTCGCTGCGCGGGCTTCAACAACGTGGATATGAAGCACGCCTTTGGGCGTCTGCACGTTTTGCGTGTGCCTGCCTATTCGCCCTACGCCGTTGCCGAGCACGCTATGGCGCTGCTTTTAACCTCCGTGCGCCGTATTCATAAGGCGTATATTCGCTCCAAGGAATTTAATTTCAGCCTGTCGGGGCTGACAGGCTTTGATTTGCACGGTAAAACGGTTGGCATCGTCGGAACGGGCAAAATCGGCAAGGTCTTTGCCGGTATCTGCCTTGGCTTCGGTATGCGGGTGCTGGCATACGATAAATACCCCGATGCGGAGCTGGTAAAACGGGCAGGGGTGGAATACGTGACGCTGGACGCTCTCTTTGCGGAAAGTGACGTGATTTCTCTCCACTGTCCCCTCACCGAGGAAACCCACTACCTCGTTAACGCCGATTCTATTTCCCGTATGAAGAAGGGCGTTGTTATTATTAATACCTCCCGTGGGGCGCTGGTGGATTCCGAGGCGCTGCTATCGGGCATCAAGTCCCGCCAGGTGGGCGCCGCCTGCCTTGACGTCTACGAGGAGGAGGCAGACCTCTTCTTCGAGGACAATTCGGGACACATTATGGAGGACGATACCTTGGCGCGTCTTATCACGATGCCCAACGTCTTGGTTACCTCTCACCAGGCATTCCTCACCGAGGAGGCGTTGGAGAATATTGCGGAAACCACGGTGAAAAACATCGTCACCCTTGCCGAAACAGGGGAATGCCCCAACGAGCTTTGCTACCGCGGTGGCGAGGCCAAGGACTGTAAAAGCGGAAAATGCTTTTCGTAAAGAACTGTTTACCTTATAAGCAATAAATCAAGAAAGTGAGGACTTTGTTATGCCAGGACCCGGTGGAGGAGGACGCGGCGGCGGCTTTGGCGGCGGCGGATTCGGAGGAGGCGGCGGCTTCGGTGGCGGCGGTCATCGCGGCGGCTTTGGAATGGGAGGCGGCTTCCGACCCCATTTCGGCTTTGGACCCCGTATGTACGGAAGACCCTATTACTACGGTAGAGTGGGGTGCTTAAACGGGCTTTTGGGCTTGCTGTTTTTCCCCATTGTGATGTTGATTATCGTGGCTATCAGCTTTGCCGCGTCCCTCGGCTCTGTGGTGTCGGATGTTGCCAACGGCGGTCGGGTGAAATATAGCGAAAGAGCCTTTCAGGAATATGCCTCGGAGCAGTACGTGGCGGAATTTGGAGAGAGCGACTCCTACGAAACCAACCTTCTTATCGTCTTTTTGACCAACGAGGAGGCGGACAGCTATTATTGCATCGCCTGGATAGGCGACTATGTAAAGGACGGTATCAAGGATAAGTTCGGCAATGAATATACCGAGTTCGGCTTGGCGGTTACGGGCTCCGTTGCCAATTACTATGCCAACTCTCTCAGCTCTAACCTTGCCTCCGTGATGAACAAAATGGGAGATAGCGTGGTAAGCGAGGGGCTTTCCTCCTCCTTTATCGAGGGCTTTGAAAGCGACAAGAGCATCCCCTCCCACGTAACCAACTATTCCAATATCGTTATCAACGAGCAAACGGTGAATATGGCGCTGGAGCGCTTCACCGAAAGAACCGATATTCCTGCCGTTATCGTGGTGGATACCGCGGAAAACGTCTTTGGCAAAACCATGCCCATCGGTAGCATCGTCATTACCGTAGCGCTTGCCGTGGCGGTCATCGTGGCCATCGTGCTTCTGGTTCGTGCCATACGTCAGCGCAAGAACGGCAACGGCGGTGGCGGCAATAATAGCGGCTATGACGACGGAAGCGGACGCACCTACAATGACGGTAGCGGACGCAGCTATCATGACGGAAGCGACCGTCAAAATTGGTAAGCCTTCAAAAACGGGCTGTCTCATTTGAGGCAGCCCGTCTCATTTTGCGTCAAGAAAGGCGCAAAATGAGGAAATTTTCGAAGAAAATTTGTGCGTTCGTTTCGCTTTTTTTCAAAAGTGAAACGAACAGGGGCAAAAAAGGAGCCGTTTTCGGCTCCTTTTTGGTGTCTCACGAAATAGTGAGACAGCCCCTTTTTTCTTTTTATTCGTTTTTTCCAAGAGGGGCGCGGCGGAAGGTGCCGTCCGTTTCAATGCGCTCGCCATTAAGAA
>JAFTSW010000009.1 GCA_017467085.1 Clostridia bacterium
CGTTTTTTCGTGCTTCGGAGTTCGAAGAATTTTAAGGGAGCGAATTTTGCGAGAGGCGAGCCATAAAATTCGCCGTCATATACCATATGGCAAGGATTTTTGGCGAAGCATATCACGAAATTCGCCCCTTAAAACGAGTTCGATTTAGGTTGCGCTTGGCTATCAAATTCCCCGCAGGAAATGCTCTAACGCTCTGCCCATCAGGCTGTGTCCCTTGTAGCCGGGGTGACACCCGTTGGCCTGATACATTTTGCGGCGGAAGGAAACAACCCAAGGGTCAACGCCTACGTAGTCCTCCTTGGTATAAAAGAAGGGTGTCCCGGGACCGCACATATCAAAGCAGGCAACGCCCCACTTGTTGGCAAGCCGCCGTACCGCTTCACGGTGTCCCTCGTCTGTACCGAAGGGAACGATAAGGCAAATGCGCGCGTCAGGATATTTTTGAATGAGATAGGGCATAACCACGTTAAAGCCGCCGTAGTAGCTGGTGTTTTCCTTGTCGTCAATGGTGCCGAGCTTGCCAAAGGCGTGGTCGTTCCAGCCGAAAAAGATAGTCAGATAATCGATTTCATCGGGAAGTTGGGTGTACCTGCCGCCCTCGGTAGAAAAGCAGTTTGCCTTTCCCTCGATGTGCTGTATCGTGCTGCCCGAAATACCGCAGTTGTAAAATTTCATATTGTTGCGCTTGGCAATTTGCCAGCCGTAGGTCATCAAGGTGCCATCGGGGGCAATACCTGCGGCGTCCATATCGGCGCCGTATGTAATGGAATCTCCTACGGTAACGAGAATTTTTCCTTCAAGCATAATCAAAATCTTCCCTTCTTCTTTTCGTTGTGCCCGGCAGCCCTTCCACTGCCCTGCTATCAGCATACCATAAAGCAAAGGACTTTGCAAGCCCCAAAGCAAGAAAAAATTTTCGGCTACAAAAAAATCGGGCTACCTGTACGGTAGCCCGGTGCCGCTTTTATGCGGCTGTGTCCTTTTTGCTTATTCTAAGGGAACGGCAAAGACCCACTCTGCCGTGGCAGCGCCAAAATCGTCTACACCCCTCACGCACAAAACGTACTCGCAAGAGGGGTCAAGGGCGCTTTCCAAACGCAGGTCCAGCGTAAAGACGTCGGGCATCAGGTCGCCCGAGGGATAATAAATGTGGTTGGCGGGCGCCTTGAGGGTGGTGGTATAGTCGCTTGCCTGGCGGTCATATATGGCAACCGACTCGCCCGTTGCCTTGTTCTTCAGCTGTATACGGTAATATATAATAACGTTGGCGGCGTCTGCGGCGGAGAAGGTCACCGTGCCGCCGCGGCTTGCCGTCATATTGGCAAAGCTTGCCGAGGCGTCCTCGGGGAAAACGGGGGCGTGATAGTCCTCGTGGCTTTTGCTGTTGACAACGCTATCGTACAGCACGGCGCTTGGCGCTGTGGCAGAAGGAGCGCTCAGATAGGCAGTGCGGATTTCCAGGGGATTCTCCGCCACCACGCACTCTTCGTCCAGGGTAGAAGAGAAGGAGCCGTCCTCCTCCTTGTTGAAGGAATAGTCAATCCCCGTGAAGCGCAGGCGTCCGTTCTCGTCCACCTCAATGATGGCGCCCTGCTTCATCTGATAGCAGTTGTATGCCTGCCCGGGGCCGCTGACGCCGTATTCACCGTGGTCACCGGGGCCCAGATTGAATTCCAAAAAGCTCTCGCCCGCCACCACGGCAGAATAGGTCTGCAGGGTATCGTGGGAATGTCCCGAAAGGTACACCACCTGGGGATATTGCTTCATCAAATCGGTGAAGCCCGCAGGCTGGCTGCTGCTGTTCTGGGGCATATGAGAAACGATAAATATCTGCTTCTCCGGCTCCCTTGCCACCAGCGCGTCAAGCTGTGCCTTCAAAAAGGCAAGGGTGTCGGCGTTGACGTGGGTATAGTCTACGCTGAGGAAGGAAAAGTCATTCACTACGTTGTAGCGGAAGCCTTCGGGCACGGAAGGCGTCGGGTCGGGCCAGGCATCCAGGGAGAAGAAGGTGGGGGTGGCATCTTTCAAAACCTGCAAGCAGGCGTCATAAACCAGGGTCCCTGCCGAAAAGCCGTAATACATACCCACCGTTGCGCTTGTAAAGGTCATCTGGGACTCTAAGGTGTAGGTGGGAAAATCGTGGTTGCCAAAGCACCAGACAACGGGAAGCTGCGCCTCGGCGTTGCCCAGGGACACACCTGCGGCAAACAGCGCCATATAGGGTATCGCGCTGGATTTACCGCTGTTTTGGGCGTTGCCCAAATCCCCCGCAAACACGAAGGCGTCCAGCTCGTACCGCTCCAGCGTTTTGAGCATAATATCACGCACCTTGGCGGCCTTTTGCCAGGTGGATACGTGCACGTCGGAGAGCGCGGCAAAGCGAAGAACCACCGCGTCGCCGTTAAAGCCGTAGGAAATCTCCACGGTGTTGGAGGCGTCGCTGTGATACGCCGCATCCGCCGCCAGGGCGCGGACGCTGACGGTGTATGCCTCGTCCTCGGTCAAGGAAAGAGAGCAGGCAGTCTGCGCGGGCAGCTCCTCGCCGTTTACCGTTGCCACGTAGGCAACCGCCCCCTCCACAGCGTCCCATACAACCCTCACCTGGCTCCCCCCGTCCATTCGGATAACGGGAGCGGAGAGCTTCGAGGATACGGCACCGCCGTTACAGCTCACCAAAGCGCCAAGGGATAGCGCAAGCGCCAAGGCTATTGCCAAAACCCGCTTTAAGCCCTTCATACATCATTCCTCGCTTTCATCTACTATTCTATATATCCCATCTTACCACAGCTTCCCCGATTTTTCAAGAAGAAAGGGGCGGCTTTTTGAAATTTTCCCCAAAAGCCCCACGCCCACCCCGTTTTCCCGACAGAAAAGGGGCTGTATCACTATTTCGTTATACACCAAAAAGGAGCCGAAAAAGGCTCCGTTTTTGCCCCTGTTCGTTTCGCTTTTCGTCAAAAGTGAAACGAACGCACAAATTTTCTTCGAAAATTTCCTCATTTTGCGCCTTTCTTGACGCAAAATGAGACGGGCTTTCTCTTGCGAGAAAGCCCGTATAACGTAGCTTTTATTCCTTTTCAAAGGCGTCCTTGTCAAGACCGCAGACGGGGCAGACGAAGTCGGCGGGAACCTCCTCCCAGGGCGTGCCGGGAGCGATACCGTTTTCCTCGTCGCCAACGGCGGGGTCATAGACGTAGCCGCAGGGACAAACGTATTTATCCATCATTCCAATTCCTTTCTAAATCAGTATGCGCCCTTTTGCCTTCTCCCGCAGGCAGACTGCTATGCAGGTCTGCGGTGAATGAGGCGCTTCAAGCATATTTATTACCAAACTATTCGGCAAAAACTCACTTGTTGCCAAAATATCTGGCAAGCAATCCCTCGAAAGCCTTACCGTGACGAGCCTCGTCACGTGCCATCTCGTGTACGGTGTCGTGGATGGCGTCAAGGTTCAGCTCCTTCGCCTTCTTTGCCAGCTCAAACTTGCCCATAGTCGCGCCGTTCTCAGCCTCAACGCGAAGCTCCAGGTTCTTCTTGGTGGAGTCGGTCACAACCTCGCCAAGCAGCTCGGCAAACTTAGCGGCGTGCTCCGCTTCCTCATAGGCTGCCTTCTCCCAGTAAAGACCAATCTCGGGATAGCCCTCGCGGTGTGCCACTCTTGCCATAGCCAGATACATACCCACCTCGGTGCATTCACCCATAAAGTTCATACGAAGCCCCTCGATGATTTCGGGGTCTACGCCCTTGGCAACGCCAACCACGTGCTCGGCTGCCCAAACCTTTTCCTCAGCCTGCTGGGTAAACTTTGCGGCGGGTGCCTTGCAAATGGGGCACTTTTCGGGAGCGCTATCTCCCTCGTGAACGTAACCGCAAACCTGACATACAAATTTCATATTGATTCCCTCCGTTAAAAAATGATTTTATTTTTTTATTTTTTTGATTTATTTGCTCTCGCGGCAAGCCGCGCAACAGCCGTAATACAGTACCGCACCGCCCTCGACAGCAAAGCCGCAGGCATTCTCGATTTCGGGAAGCGTCCCCCGAATGAAAACGTCCGACACGCCGCCGCACTTGGTGCATTTTGCGTGAGAATGGGGAAGCAGGGTTTCGTCATATCTGTCTGCCCCGTCATACACGGGCACGCAAATGGCTCTTCCCTTTTCCACAAACCGATGCAGGGCACGGTAGACCGTTGCCCGTCCGATGCTCTCATCCCGCGCGGCGACTGCCGCATACACCATATCGGCGGTGGGATGGTTGTGCATCGAGGAAAAGACGTCCCAAATCAGCGACTGCTGCTTGGTGTTGCGCTCGGCTTTGCTTTTCGCGCCATTAGTCGGCATATTCTTTTCCTCCTTTTCGGTTGTTTTTCTCTTGCTATTGAGATTATATATCATTAAGCATCATTTGTCAAGGGGTTTTTGAAAAAAATTTTGATTTTTTTGAAATTTTTTTATTTTTGCCTCTTCTTTGCCCTTGTCGGGTTGTTTTTTTCGCCGCGGTATGGTATACTATAGCCAAGACAGGACAAAACCTATATTATATAATAAAAGGAAGGCGAGGTGACGCCCTATGGCAACAGAAACCTTAACCTATGAAAACGGCGTCTATACAGGCGAAACCAAGGACGGCAAGCGACACGGACGGGGGCTCTACCGTTGGAATGACGGCTCCTCCTATGAGGGGGACTTTGTAGAGGGTCAGCGGACGGGAAAGGGCGTCTTTTGTTGGAGCGACGGCTCCTCTTACGAGGGGGACTTCGTAGACAACAGACGCACGGGCAAGG
Source organism: Clostridia bacterium (assembly GCA_017467085.1). GTDB lineage: Bacteria > Bacillota > Clostridia > Oscillospirales > CAG-272 > UBA1740. Next base: position 4,787 of record JAFTSW010000009.1, read on the forward strand.
GCGTTTACCGCTGGCGCAACGGCACCCGATACGAGGGCGACTTTATAGACGGCAAGAAAACGGGCAGCGGCACCCTGTACTGGGCAAACGGCGACCGCTATGACGGCGAGTTTGTGGACGGTATGCGGACGGGCCTTGGCGTGTTCCGCTGGGCAAACGGTGAGGTATTCTGCGGCGCCTTCTCCCGTGGCATCCGCGAGGGGCTTGCCACCTTCTTTTATAAGGACGGCAGCGTTTTTCTCGGCTCGTATCTCCACGATAAGCGCCACGGCGCAGGGGTCCTGACCTACCCCGACGGCAAAAGCGAATGGCAGCTTTGGGAAAACGGGGAGCTTCTCTCCTCCAAGCCCATCGGCACCGCCACCGAGTCCGAGGGCAACGCGCAGCACAAGACAGAGGGCGAAAGCGAAGCGCCCAACCCCGACACGATGAAGGACGGCGAGGTTCTCTCCCCTGCCTTCGTTCCCACGCCCGAGAGCGAGGGCGGCGATTTCTCGGATTTCCGCACCGCCATCAATAAATTAACCAAGCAGTTTAAGAGAAAATAAGAAAAAGAGCAAGACAAAGGCAAAAATCTTCTGTCTTGCTCCTTTGATTTTTCATTACGTTGCGGCGTAGCGCGCGATAAGGCTGTTGACTTCCTGGCGCAAAGCGCGCAGCGCCTCGGCGGAATGGGGATAGTCACGGTAGCCAAGGTACCCGTGACGGGTCAGAAGGGAAAGAACCTCTTCTCTGCCGATATAGCTCTCCAAGAGCGAGAGGGCGCGGTAATCCTGGAACGCCTCCTGCATCATACAGTAGCGGATAGACTCGGACACGCCGTCCTCCTTGGGATACACCACAAAGGCATCTCCCGAGGGAAAATATCTGCCTGCCCCCGTATCCTCGTAGGGGTTGATGGGCATAATGGACAATACGGAATTGTAGAAGTTAAAGCCCCAATGTAAATAACCCTTTACACCGCTTTGATACATCTGCACGCCCATGACTCTGGTGCGCTCGGCAGGCATATTGATAAAGCGATTGGTATAGTAGCGGTCGCTGGGACTGCAGCAGTTGTATACCCAGATATCGTTGACCCCGTGGTCAGTATAGTTCTCGGCGCAGTGGATAGCAACCACAGGCACGTCCACCAAGCCCTTCTCGTAAAAGCTGTACTCGCTCATCGCATCCATCAGGGGGCGCCCCTTGACGTGCTTTTTCACGGCATCGTGGCACTTCTTATAGGACTCAATATGCTTGTCCCCTGGCTCGTCGGTCAGATGGAAGAAGGAAATATCCAATACCCCCTCCTTCTCCAGGAAGGCAGTCAACGCCGCAAACATCTCCTCCAGGAAATAGAGGTATGCGGGAGAGGTAGCGTCATCCTCCCAGCCGAAAATGCGCTTCTCCCCATCCTCGGTCTGCGCCATTACCTTGGGACAATGCTCGCCGCCCCATTGGGTAAAGAGGTGAGAAAACTCCAGATACTTGATGCCACGGGGCAAAACGAAGTCTATAAAGGTCTTGAGCTTGGAAAAATCAAAGGCATAGCCCCCCTCCGTCTTGGTGACACCCACCAGCTGGGCGGTCATTCTCTCGCTGCCCACCTTGGTGTCCAAGGGCGGGGTAAAGAGGGGAGTCAGGAGCATATTGTAGCCGCCGTCCACGTAGGCGCGGATATAGGCATCAAAAATCCCATAGAACGCCTCCGAGAACATTTCCACCTTGTGCTGGTAGGCAATGCAATCGTAGTGCATCCAGCCCGTGGTGTAAAGGTTGGTTTCGGGCAGGGCGGCGTCCAGCACCTCCAAGGTATAGCTCGTCTGCGCCAAAAGCTCGTTGGCGGCGGTGATGATATTGATTTTAATCTCGTGGGTGCCAACGGGAAGCCCGTCTTCCGCCTTCACCGTGACCCAAAGCCCCTTCCACTGTCCGTAGGGAATGGAAAGACCCACCGGCGAGAAGGGCAAGAGGGGGTCGGGAATCAAGGCAGGGTCCTTGGCAAGGTAGTAATCGTCCGCGTTGCAGACGGTAACCAGAGCAGGCACCAGCTCCGCAATGGTAAAGGACACGTAGGGCGCCAAATCGCCCTCTGCCTCGGCGCGCAGGCCGAAAATCGCCCAGGGTCCCTGGTCGCAACGAAGGGCAACCTGGAAATGATGGACCTCATTTTTCAAGACGGTGCCACGGTCCTCAAGGACGGTGGGCGCCTTGCCGGGGAGAAGCTTCTCCATCGCGCTGATGGTTTGACATTGGGTTTTAGCGGCAGCTGCTGCAATATTCATAGGTGTATCCGTTCCTTTTTACGTAGTGAGAGGGACAAGCCCCCTCTTGCCCCTCATTATACGGCATTCAGCGCCGCTTGTCAAGGGAAAAGGCGGCAAAAAAGCATTTCTTTTCTCTTGTATTTTCCTTTGCTCTGTGCTATACTAAGTACAGGCTATCCCATTCGGGCGGCACCCAAGCCGCCTCCATTTCACAACGAAAGGATGCTTTTGCAAAAGCAAAGGCTACAATATTATATATGGAAAACAAAACCGCCCTCTTAGAGGAAGCAAAAGCCTATTTCGGCAAGGACGCCTTTGCCACCGCCCAGACGGGCATTGAAATTCTCGAGGCGGCGCCGGGCTACGCCAAATGCGCCTTACCTATTGAAGACAGGCATAAAAACGCCTTGGGCCAGGTAATGGGCGGCGTTTTTTTCGTGTTAGCGGATTACGCCTTTGCCATCGCCTCCAATTTCAAGCAGCCCCCCACCGTCACCCAAACCGCCCAGATAACCTATCTCTCCCCCGTGAAGGGAGAGCGCCTTTTCGCCGAAACGGAGAAAATCCGCCACGGAAAAAGCACCTGCTTTTATAAAATTCTCATCACGGACGACCTCGGCAACGAGGTGGCGTACGTCACCACCACGGGCTTCGTTTTAAGTCATTAACGCCATTTTTCAAAAAAACACCGAAAAGTTGAGTCGACTCAACGCTCCGTTTACCTCGCCTCCTTGCGCAAAGCGCAACGGGTAAACGCCCCGTTTGTTGACAACGTCCTCGGAAGGGCGTATACTTTGGGTAACCCCCTTGCGTGGCGAGGGGGCAAAAGCATTTGAAAGGACAGTATATGGACGCAAGAAGCACAGGCCGTTTTATTAAAGAGGAGCGCATCAAGCGCGGACTTTCCCAAAAGGCGCTTGGCGAGCTTTTGTTCGTGGAGCCCCAGACCGTCAGCAAGTGGGAGAGGGGCGTTGGCTTTCCCGACTATCCCAACGTATTAAAGCTGGCAGAGATTTTCTCCTGCTCGGTGCAGGACATTTTAGAGCCCCAATTTGAGGACGAAAGCGAAAACGAGAGCGAGGACGAAAGCAAGGATGAGGGCGCCTCTACCAACCTGCCCGTTCTGGTGAAGGTGTTGGAGGATGCCGAGCCCAAAAGAAAGAAAAGAAAATCCATCTTTCAGCTTTTCAGCAAGCACAATCTGAAAAAGCAATTTTCCAAGCTCTTCGGCGTCAACTACCAGGATTTTTATACCAAGGAGTTTTTCCTGTCGGGCGCCTTCCGCAAAAGAAGCAAGGAGGAATACGGCACCGCCCTTTCCTACGGCTTCACCAGCGAGCAAAAGAACGTGATGGATGTGGCGCAGCCGTGGCTGTACATACGGGCATTCTTTTTCCTTTTGATTTGCTTCGCTGTCGGCTCCTTCGCCTCGGCGCTGTCGGGGGTCCCCGAGTTTGCCATTATCTTTGGCAGCTGCTTCTCGGTTCTTCCCCTTCTGATTTTAATGTACGAGCTGAATTTCTCCAGGGACGTCAACCTCTTTCAGCTTCTCTCTATGTTCATATTCGGCGGCTTTGCGGCTATCATTCTCGTGCTTCTCTTCGGGGATATCATTCCCCTTTCCGAGCTTTCCGTTTACCCCTACATTTTCGCGCCTATCATCGAGGAGCTTGCCAAGGCGGTCATCGCCGTTATCTTTATCGCTAAAATGAAGCCCAAGAACGTCTTGACGGGCATTCTCATCGGCTTTGCCGTAGGCGCGGGCTTCGACGTCTTTGAAAATATGCTGTATGGCTTCAACTCGTATCTTTTGGGGCTTATCACAGAAGGCTTGTATACCAACGCGCATATGACCAACCTGATGCTCCGTAGCCTTTCGGGCTTTTTCGTCGGTCACCATTACTACACCGCCATCTTCGCGGGCGTATATCTGCTTTGCAAGAAGAAAAGCGGCTTTGCCAAGGAGGAGCTGTTCCAGCCGAGAGTCCTTGGCGGCTTCCTGGTTGCCGTCCTGCTCCACGCCCTTTGGAACACCTCCTCTCTCCTTGGCGGCTTTGGCTTCGTTCCGATGCTTGCCGTTTCCGCCGCCTCGGTGATTATCTTTTTCTTCCTTTCCTCTCTGGGCGTTTCCCAGATGAAGGCGATGGATATTTACAAATCCGCCAAGGCAGCCGAAAGCGCCGCCGAGGCGCCCGCCGCTGACACCCCTGCGGAGGTATAACCCACACCGTAAAACGTTTTTTATAGAACAGAAAGGACA
>JAFTSW010000010.1 GCA_017467085.1 Clostridia bacterium
CGTTTTTTCGTGCTTCGGAGTTCGAAGAATTTTAAGGGAGCGAATTTTGCGAGAGGCGAGCCATAAAATTCGCCGTCATATACCATATGGCAAGGATTTTTGGCGAAGCATATCACGAAATTCGCCCCTTAAAACGAGTTCAATTTAGGTTGCGCTTGGCTATATGCTCAAGGCGTCCTGCCCTTCGTCCGTCGGCGGTAGGCAAGGGGGGAAAGCCCCTCGCGGTGCTTGAATACGTTGGAAAAATAGTTGGCATCGTTAAAGCCCACGGCAAAGGAAATCTCCGTCACGGTCAGCGCGGAATATTTCAGAAGCCGCTTGGCGTGCGAAAGCCGCAGGGCAAGCAGGTACTCCCGAAAGCCCACTCCCACCTCCGCCTTAAAGCGGTGGCTGAGCTGGGAGCGACTGCAATGAAATTGGGCGCAGAGCGCCTCCGAGGTCAAGGGCTCGGCGTAGTGACCGCGCACGTAACGAAGAATTTGGGTAATTAAGGACTCCTCGACTCCCTTTTCCTCCTTGCGGTAAGCAAGCTCCAGCATATGGCAGAGAGGGAAGAGAAGGGTGTCTAACCGCTTTTCCGAGGGGCGCTCCCGACGCAAGGCGCCGTAGGCGTGGGCAAACGCCTCCTTGTCGCCTCCAAGACGGCAGGCGGCATCCTTAACCCTTGCCTGCTTTTCGGGGCTCGTGTAGCCCCCCACCGAAATGAAGCCAATCATCTCCTCCCCATCCCAAAGGGGATAGACGCATTCCCAAACGCCTGCGTGACAGGTGCCCGAAAAACGTGTTCCCTTCGTCTTGCACATCTCAAAAACCCGTCTTTGCTGAGCCAGACAGCAAATATTGCCCCCCTGGGAGGATTTCACTAAGGTGCAATAAGAATTATCGTGAATATTGAAGCGCATTAAACGGCTGAAGGTGATAAGACGCTCCTTGGCTATGGGGTGCAGGGTCACCGAAAGACCGCACTAGGTAATCAAATAAATGATATAATCCTCAATTTGTTGTATGATGTCCATTCTTTTGCCCGTTTTTCTATATTTTTTGCCTGTTTTTACCTTGTTTTTCTTTGGTTTTGCGTTATAATGATAGCATAGAACTCTAAAAAAGTCAACAGGAGGATTTCTGATGAGAACCTTAACCTATCAAACTGAGCTTTGCGTCATTGGCGGCGGTATGGCGGGGCTTTGCTGTGCCATTGCGGCGGCGCGCCACGGTACCAAAACCGTCTTGATTCACGATAGACCCGTCCTTGGCGGCAACGCCTCCAGCGAAATCCGTATGGGCATTGGCGGCGCCCACGGCAAGGATAACAGAGAAAGCGGCATCGTGGAGGAAATGGAGCTGGAAAACTTTTACCAGAATCCCTCTCTGCGGTACGCCATCTGGGATAGCGTTCTGTACGAAAAGGCTATGGCAGAGGAAAACCTCACCCTCCTTTTGAATACCAGCTGTCTGGACGCCACAATGGACGGCAACCGTATAAAATCCGTCAAGGCGTGGCAGTCCAATGCCGAAACCTTCCACGTGGTTACGGCCACCTATTTTGCCGACTGCTCGGGCGACTCGATTTTAGCAGACCTGACGGGCGCGGAATACCGATACGGCAGAGAAGCCAAGGCAGAATATAACGAAACCATTCCTCCTGACGTGGCTGATAAAAAGACGATGGGTATGAGCTGTCTGTTCCAGATTCGGGAAACCGACCACAAGGTACCCTTCACGCCCCACTCCTGGGCATATTCCTATCCCGATGAGGATTCCTTTCCTGCCCGTAACCATACCCCTGCCTGCAACTTCTGGTGGATAGAGCTTGGCGGTGAATGGGACTGTATTCACGATACCGATAAATGCCGTGAGGAGCTGTTAAAAATATGCTACGGCGTTTGGGACCATATGAAGAACCACGGCGACCACGGTGTGGATAACTGGGAATTGGAATGGATAGGCTTCCTGCCGGGCAAACGGGAAAGCCGTCGGTACGTCGGTAAGTACGTAGTCAACCAGAATGACGTAGAGGCGGAGGGACGCTTTGAGGACATTGTCGCCTATGCGGGCTGGACGATGGACGACCATTTTCCCGAGGGCTTTTATTACGAGGGCGGTCACCCCTCTATCTATCACCCTGCTCCCCAGCCCTGGGGCTTGCCCTTGCGCTGTATGATTTCCAAGAACATCGAGAACCTGGTCTTTGCGGGTAGAAATATCAGCGTTACCCACGCCGCCCTTTCCTCCTCCCGTGTTATGGCAACCTGCGCCATTCTCGGCCAGGCATTGGGTACCGCCGTCGCGCAGGCGCTGGAGGAGGGCTGTCACGTTTCGGATGTGAACGTTCCCCGTCTGCAGCAAACGCTGATGGCAGACGATTGCTACATTCCCTGGCACCAGAGAGAGGTTTCTCCCCTGGCGCTCCGCGCCAAGTGTAGCGCCGAGGTGGTGCGAAACGGCAAGGAAAGAGGAGAAGAGAACTGCTGGGTCGGGCAGAAGGGTGACTCTATTTGCTATACCTTCGATAAGCCCGAGGCGGTCAAGGAGCTTCGCCTGGTGTTTGACAACGATATGAACCGCCCCTACCACAATATGCCCTTCTGCTATCCCTTGGTAGAAAAGGAATTCCATCTGCCGAAAACCCTGATTAAGGAATATCGGATTGAGGGCGTTACGGCAAACGGCGAGCTTTTGACGCTTCACGTGTCCGACAATCATCAGCGCTTCGTGACCCACGCGGTGGATTGGGAGGTAACCGAGCTTCGCTTTATCCCCCTTGCTACCCACGGGGTTGAGGACTTCCGTGTATTCAATTTTGAAATGAAATAACCCTCGCCCCCGCGGCTACCGCCGCGGGGGCACCCCTTTTCTGCGCCATAGCCCGATAAAAATGGAAAAAAACTCTTGACTTTCCTTCGCTATCGTGCTATGATGAAATATATAAAAAAGAAAGGAAACGGATTATGCTTTTCACGGGACGCCATATGCAAGCCACTCTGTCGATGCGAATGCCTCATTCGGTGGACAGCGCTTTTGCTATGCGGTTGAAAAGGGTATAATATCCGTTTTCAGAAAAGCGCTTGTGACGGCGGCAGTATGCAACCGTGCGAGCGCTGTTTTTCATATATGACGTTGCCCATAGGGCAGAAAGGATATCATTATGGCAAAGAACAGAATTGAAACAACGTGCGTGCAGGGCGCCTATACGGCGGAAAACGGCGGCCCCCGTCAGTTCCCCATCGTGCAAAGCACCACCTTCCGTTACGAAACGGGAGAAGCAATGAGCAAGCTCTTTGATTTGGAAGCAAGCGGCTATTTCTATTCCCGTCTGCAAAACCCCACCTGCGATACCGTAGCGGCAAAAATTTGCGAGCTTGAGGGTGGAACGGCGGCAATGCTCACCTCCTCCGGACAGGCGGCAAATTTCTTCGCCATCTTCAATATCGCCACCTGCGGCGACCACGTGGTTGCCTCCTCCGCCATCTACGGCGGCACCTTTAACTTATTCTCCGTCACGATGCGGAAAATGGGTATCGACTTCACCTTCGTCGCCCCCGATTGCACCGCCGAGGAGTTAGAAGCGGCATTCCGCCCCAATACCAAGGCGCTCTTTGGCGAAACCATCTCCAACCCCTCCTTGAAGGTGCTGGATTTTGAAAAGTTCGCCGCCGCCGCCAACAGACACGGCGTGCCCCTTATCGTGGATAACACCTTCGCTACCCCCGTCAACTGCCGTCCCTTTGAGCACGGCGCCCATATCGTTACCCACTCCACCACCAAGTATATGGACGGTCACGGCTCTGCCGTTGGCGGCTGTATCGTGGATAGCGGTACCTTTGATTGGATGGCGCATAAGGATAAGTACCCCGGGCTTTGCACCCCCGACGATAGCTATCACGGCATCACCTATGCCGAGCGCTTCGGTAAGGAGGGCGCCTATATCACCAAGGCAACCGCCCAGCTGATGCGTGACTTCGGCACCACCCAGTCCCCCTTCAGCGCCTATATCCTTAACCTGGGCTTGGAGAGCCTCCACGTGCGTATGAAGCGCCATTGCGAGAACGCCCTGGCGATTGCGGAATACTTAGAAAAGCACGAGAAGATTGCCTGGGTCCATTATCCCGACCTTCCCTCGGACAGCGACTATCCCTTGGCACAGAAATATCTGCCGAAGGGTAGCTGCGGCGTTGTCAGCTTCGGCGTGCGCGGAGGCAGAGAAGCGGCAGAGAAGTTTATGTCGGCTCTTCGCCTTGCCTCTATCGAAACCCACGTGGCAGACGCCAGAACCTGCTGTCTGCACCCTGCCAGCACCACTCACCGCCAGATGAATGACGAGGAGCTTGCTGCGGCTGGCGTATCTCCCGACCTTGTCCGCTATTCCTGTGGTATCGAAAACAAAGAGGATTTGATTGCCGATATCGAGGCGGCGTTGGCGCAGCTCTAACCATTAAAAAGAAAAGAGGACAGTATCTTGCCCATTCGTATACCAAACGCTCTGCCCGCTACCAAAACGCTGACAGAGGAAAATATCTTCGTCATGACGGAAACCCGTGCTATGAAGCAGGATATCCATCCTTTGCAGATTTTGCTTCTCAACCTGATGCCCACGAAGATTGATACCGAAACCCAGCTGTCGCGGCTGTTGGGAAACTCCCCCCTGCAGGTAGAGCTTACCCTGCTTCATACCAAAACCCACGAGTCCCGTCATACCTCCAAGGAGCATCTTATCTCCTTCTACAAGGTGTTTGACGACGTAAAGGACCGCAACTTCGACGGGTTGATTATCACGGGGGCGCCCGTGGAAAATATGCCCTTCGAGGAGGTGGAGTATTGGCAGGAGCTGACCGAGATTATGGAGTGGAGCCGTGCCCACGTGCATAGCACCTTCCATATCTGCTGGGGCGCTCAGGCAGGTCTTTATTACCACTACGGTATTCAGAAGCACCCCTTGGAGAAAAAGATGTTTGGCATCTTCCCCCACGTGGCGGAGGATAAAAAATCTATGCTTTTCCGTGGCTTTGATGACGTCTTTATGATTCCCCATTCCCGTCATACCGAGGTTTTGCGGAAGGACATTGAGAAGAACCCTCGCCTCTCCATCCTTTCCTCCTCCGAGGAGGCAGGGGTTTTCGTGGTCAGCGCCATGGGTGGCAGACAGATTTTTGTCACGGGGCACGCCGAGTATGATGCAGGCACCCTTGCTAAGGAGTATTTCCGCGATAAAAACGCAGGGAAGCCTATCGATATCCCCAAAAACTATTTCCCCAATGACGATGAAACCAAGGACCCCCTGGTTACCTGGCGCTCTCACGCCAACCTGCTCTATACCAACTGGCTCAACTACTTCGTCTACCAGACCACGCCATACGATATCACCGCCATTCGGTAAAGAAAAAGAAAAAAACACGGAACGTCGCTGTTCCGTGTTTTTTATATTGCCCTGTTCAGGAGAGCTTTTCTACCGTCAGGGTAAAGTCCTTCAGGTTTACGGTTAATTTGTAGGTTCCGCCCTCTCTGACGGAATTATCGCCCAATACGTATTCTCCCTCGTCTACCAGGGAGAGGCTGTATTTCCAGCCCAGGTGAGGGAAGAAGGAGGGCAGCTCACCGTATTCGGGCGCCTCCAATACGTACTCAAACAGATAGGGCGTTGCGCTGTCAACGGGAGAAAGCTCATTCCCCTTCTGCCATTCCACCTGGCAGTAATAGCTTGCCGTGTCGGGATTTTGCAGCTCAAGCCGCAATACGTAGGTTTTGGCGTTAAAGTAAATCTTGTAGGTGCCGCTAACGTGAACCTGCACCTGCAACGGGTTGGTGGAGTTCCAATAAACCAGCGTGTTTTGCAAGCCCCACTCCACCGTCATTTTGTAGCGACCCATATGGGAGGCGTTATAAAAGCCGATAGACGCATTTGCGGGAATGTCCGCCAGAATATAATATTCGTTGGTGGCAGCATCCAGTGTCATAGGGGAATAGGTGTGGCTTTCAGAGGTATGAATATTCAGCTCACAGCTCTTGATGGTTTCATAAACGGGGGTATCAATGTCAGCGACCTTGACCATATCAATGGCAAAGGTGTCCGTATCGAGAATGAGGTCGTAAACGCCTTGCTTCTTGATATTGATTTGCAAGGGCGTGCCGTCCCCGGCATTTTCCACCTCGGCGTATTCTCCGTCCGCCCCGTCAGAAAGAGCCGCATAGATTTTGCCCAAATCGCCGAATTTCTTGTAATAAATTACTTGGAAGAAATCCTCTTCATAGAAGTAAATATTCCGATAAATTCTTTTGCTTTCATCGTCCTTGTCAAGGGTAAAGGGTCTGTCCGTGGTGTAGTTTCCGTTCACCTCGGTTACCAGGTCAACGGATTTTGAGGTGTAGTAGTCCTCCCCCTCGGTATACTGCCCGTCCTCGTCAGGGGTCGGCAGGTATGTATCCAAGTCCAGGGCGTTGTCAATCTGCGGCAGCCCCTCCTCTCCTTCGTCATCTCCTCCTATATCCTTGAACATATCGCAGGCGGCAAGAGAAAAGCAGAGAAGCAGCAAAAGTAAAGCCGTTATAAGATACGAAAGTAATTTTTTCATAGTGAAAAGCTCCTTTCAAGGCATTTATATATGGAAAAATAAACGAACAAAAAGCGCATCCCTCTGAAATCGGGAAAGAAAGAGCAGGTCATCATAACCTGCCCTATCCTATTGTCAAGGATTACTGCAAAACCTCGAATTTATAGCCGACGCCCCAAACGGTTTTCAAAACCCATTTGTCCGACACGTCCTTCAGCTTCTCGCGCAGACGCTTTACGTGTACGTCTACCGTACGGGAGTCGCCCAAGTAATCAAAACCCCAAACCTTGTCCAGCAGCTGGTCACGGGTAAAGACCCTGGTACAGTTGGAGGCAAGGAAGTAAAGAAGCTCTAATTCCTTAGGAGGAATGTCGACGGGCTTGCCCTTCAGCTTCAGCTCGTACTTTTGCAAGGAAATCTCTAAGTTATCAAAGCGAATGACCTCATCGTCCCCCGTCTTGGCGTGGGCACTGTAACGGCGCATAACCGCCTTGATTCTGGCGGAAAGCTCCTTCAAGTCAAAGGGCTTCACCACGAAATCGTCTGCCCCCAGCTCAAGACCAACCACCTTGTCAATGGTGTCGCTCTTGGCGGAAACCATAATGATGGGCTTCTGGGAAATCTCGCGGATTTCACGGCAAACCTGCCAGCCGTCCTTTTTGGGCATCATCACGTCAAGCAGAACCATATCGGGCTCGTAGAGCTTAAAGTAGTTCAAGGCCTCAGCGCCGTCCTGCGCCACCTTGACCTTGCAGCCCTCCTTTTCAAAATAGACCCGAAGCAGCTCGCAAATAGCGGGGTCATCGTCCACAACCAAAAGCTTAATATCCATTCCTTTTCCTCTTCCGTTCTCCATATCGCCCACGGGAAAAAGCGCCATAAGGTCGCTTTTGCGCCGATTTTTGGCGATATGTTAACCGTTCATAAAAAATAATTTAACAATGTTCACAAAACCTTTACCATTATTCTAACGCATTTTTCAAAAAATTGCAATACCCCTGTGTGATTTTTTGAAGAAAAAATGATGAATTTATGGAAAAAGTAAAGAAAATTTGAAAAAACTATGGAATTTTATCCCTTTGTATGCTATAATAGCGCTGTTATTTCAAACAAATCACGGAAAGGCGAGGGCGCCTTAGCGCCTTCAAACAGGTATGTCATATGAAGCTCGGAATCGTGGGTTTGCCCAACGTTGGCAAAAGCACCCTCTTTAACGCCTTGACCAACGCAGGCGCCCAGTCTGCCAACTATCCCTTCTGCACCATCGACCCCAACGTGGGTATCGTTGCCGTTCCCGACGAGCGCTTGGACAAGCTCGCCGAGATGTATAACCCCGAAAAGTATACCCCTGCCACCGTAGAGTTCGTGGATATTGCGGGTCTTGTGAAGGGGGCATCCAAGGGCGAGGGCCTTGGCAATAAGTTCCTCTCCCATATCCGTGAGGTGGATGCGATTTTGCACGTGGTGCGTTGCTTCTCGGACGATAATATTATTCACGTGGACGGGGGCGTGGACGCCTTGCGTGACGTGGAAACCATCAATATGGAGCTGATTTTCGCCGATATGGAAACGGTGGAGCGCCGCTTGGATAAGCAGAGAAAGCTCGCCAAATCCGACAAGAGCATTCTTGCCGAGGTGGCAGTGCTGGAGCGCATCTACGAGGGACTTGGCGAGGGGCGCTGCGTGCGCTCGATGGGCATTGACGAGGAGGACCTTAAGAAGGTTGCCGACTCGCGGCTGTTGACCGAAAAGCCCATTATCTACGTTGCCAACGTGTCGGATAAGGAAATCGGCGGCGCCTATGCCGAAAACCCCAACTATCAGAAGCTTTGCGAGTTCGCCGCCTCCGATAAGGCGTGCGTGCTTCCCGTTTGCGCAGGCATCGAGGCTGAGCTTGCCGATATGAGTGACGAGGACAAGCAGATGTTCTTGGAGGACCTGGGCATCGAGGAGGGTGGACTTGGCCGCTTGATTAAAGCCTCCTACGCCCTTTTGGGTCTTATCAGCTTCTTGACCGCAGGCCCCCAGGAGGTGCGTGCCTGGACTATCACCCGTGGCACCAAGGCGCCCCAGGCGGCAGGCAAAATCCATAGCGACTTTGAGCGCGGCTTTATTCGCGCCGAGGTGGTTGCCTACGATGACCTGATGCGCGAGGGCAGTATGAACGCCGTCAAGGAAAAGGGGCTTTTGCGAAGCGAGGGCAAGGAGTATGTGATGGCAGACGGGGACGTGGTCCTCTTCCGCTTCAACGTTTAATGCAAAAAAGTGAGAAAGCCGTGCTTTCTCACTTTTTTATTTTTTCTTTTAGCTGTCCGAAAAATCGCAGGTGGATTTTCTTGCCAGAATGACCGATTCCACGGTAGGGAGCTTTTGGGGAATTTCCCTGGTTTTCACCGCCTCCTCCAAAATGGAGAGCGCCTTTTGGGACAGCTCCTTAAAGCTGTAGGATACGGTAGTCACCGCCAAGGCACTCTGGGCGGCAACAGGCAGGTTGTCATAGCCCACAACCCCCACCTCACGGGGCACGTTCACCTGCGCCCTGTTCAGGTAGGAAATAATTTTCACGGCAAAAAGGTCATTGAGGCAGAAAAGCCCTAAGCGCCCTCCGCTTGCCCTTTGCTTGCGCTTCAGCGCCTCGGCGATAAAGCGGAACATATTATCGTCCTCCAAATCGCTCTTATAGAGGTTTTCCGAGGAAAGAAACAGCCCGTTTTCCCGAAAATAGTCCCGAAAGCCCCGATAGCGCTCGTTTTGTGTTTCGGATAGCACCGAAGGGGCAAGATAGTAAAATTCTCCGTAGCCCATGCTCCGCAAGAACTTACCCACGCGCCGCCCCGTCTGGTAGTTGTCCGTGGCGATGAAGGGAAGGGCACAGCCCTCAATCTGTCGCCCGATGAAAACCATCGGCAGCGGGTATCGGTTGTAAAAATCCGCCAGCCCCTCGCTGACCGAGGGGAAGTTTATCACGCCCCGGCACCCCAAGCCCACGAAGGAGGCAAGTATGCGCCTCTCCTCCGCCTCATCGTTTTCGCTGGTGGATATCAGCGTTTCAATTCCCCTTTGGCGTAATAGCTTTTGTATGTTGCGTAGATTTTCCGCAATATAGGGGTTGTTAATTTCCTTTACGTGAATGCCAATGCGCCGCTTGCTTTTGGATAGGGTGTATAAGGGTGTGTCAACGGCGCAAATGCCCCGTGTCACGTACCAGCCGTTTCCCGTCAGCAGTAAATGGCCCTTCTCCTCTAAGGCCTTGAAAATGCCGTACGCCGTCTTGTAGGAAATCCCCGTTTCCTGCATATATTGGCGCACGGAGGGAAATCTTGCACCCGACGGTCCGTACAGTCCCGCCGCAATGGCATTCTCGGCTTCCGCCGTCAGCTTTTTCGTTTTCATGCCCCCAGTATACCGCAAAAAGGAAGGAATGTCAATAAAAATATATCAAATTCAGTTTGATATACGAAAAAAATGAAAAAAATCTTGCAAGTGCCCTTGCCGTATGCTACAATGAGAGTACATAAATATTTATAAAAGAGGTACGTAATTATGGCAAAGCATACAATGGTCAGCTACTACGGTATGAACTACGTGGAGCACGCCGAAAAGGACTTTATCGAAATGAAGGAGCACGGCTGTGATACCGTTCTTCTCGCCCTGACGGAGTTCGATTTGGACTTCTGGTTCCCCAATATCAACGAAATCATCAAAACCGCCCATAAGGTGGGACTTCGCTGTATTGCGGATACCTGGGGCATCGGCAAGTATTTCGGCGGTGAGCAGGTATCCCTGTTCCTGCAAAATAACATCCATCACCGCCAGGTTTCCGCCTATACGGGCGAGGTGCTGAACGCCGCCTGCTTCAACACCAATTCCTTCCGTGACTATTTCACGGGTCTTTGCTTAAAGCTGGCAAAGAATACCGAAATCGACGGCTTCTTCTGGGACGAGCCTCACTACGCCTATCCTAAGTCCTACGCCTCTATCACGGGTGGCGCAGGTGACGATTGGGCGTGCCGCTGCCCCGAATGTATGAGAAAGTTCGAGGACTACTACGGCTACGAAATGCCCAAGTTTATGAACGATGACGTCAAGCAGTTCCGTTGGCGCGAGGCGCTCAAGACCCTCGCCGATTGCTCCAAGGCGTTGAAGGAGTATAACCCCAACTTGGAAATCACCTGCTGCGTCCACGCTACCATGAATACCTACTATATCACCGAGCTTCGCGGCTACGATAACTGGGATATGGTTGCCTCCTGCCCCTACTTTGACGTATTCTCCACCACCATCATCAACTGGTCCCTGCCCGAAAGCTTCTTCCGTGATATCACCGAAAGAACGGTTGCGATGGCAAAGAAGTACGGCAAGGAGAGCGAGCGCTGGCTGATGGGCTACAACAAGCGCCCCGACGACTTCAAGCAGATTGACCGAGTGGTGGATATGTACGAGGAGTTAGGCGTTGACCGTCTTGCCACCTGGACCTACCGCGGCGGCTACGGCACCGTGGTTGCGGCGCCCGACGCCTTGGAGCTTTGGGACAACATCGGAAGAAACTACAAGCGAGTTCTGAAGAAATGAGTGAATACTTAACCAAAATCACCGAGTGTCTTGCCGAAATCGAGCGCGAGGAGGGGGAAAGCCTGGCAAAGGCTATCCGTCTTGTGGCAGACACTGTCAAAAACGGCGGCTTGATTTTCACCTTCGGCTGTGGCCATTCCCACCTGCCGGGGCTTGACGCCTTTTATCGCGCAGGCGGCCTTGCCAACGTGTCCCCGATATTGGATACCGACTTGATGCTCCATAACGGCGCGGCAAAGTCCAGCCGTATGGAAAAAATGGGCGGCATCGCCGCGGAAATTCTCCGCCGCTATACTCCCTCAAAAAAGGATATGATTTTCATCTTCTCCGCCTCGGGCAAAAATCTGGTGCCCATCGAGATGGCAGAGGCGGCAAGGGAAGTGGGGCTCAGAAGCGTTGGCGTTTCCTCTCTTGCCTATGCGGAAAAGGGAGGCAGGCTCCACGGATGCGTGGATATCGCCATTGACTGCAAGGTGCCCTATGGGGACGCCTGTATGCCTGTGGGCGAGGCAACGATGGGGGGACTTTCCACCTACGCCGCCTGCTTTATTCTGAATACCTGTCTGATAGAGGGCGCGCGGCTTGCCCTTTCCGAGGGGACTCTGCCTCCCGTCTATATCAGCGGCAACGTGGAGGGCGGCAGAGAGCATAACGTGACGCTGGAGACCCTGTATGTGGGAAGGGTGAAGCATCTATGAGTAAGATTGCCGTTATCGGCATTGTGGGCGAGTCTGTTTTCCTGTCGGTTGACGCCTTCGGAAAAACGGGCGAAACCGCCGTGGCTACGGGCTTTCACCGAGAGCTTGGCGGCAAGGGCTTTAACCAGGCACTTGCCGCACGTCGCTATGGCGCCTCGGTGTCCTTCCTCGGCGCCATCTGCCGCCGAGATGTCCCTGCCTTTACCGCAGAGGCAAAGGCGCTTGGGATAACCCCCTTTTTCGCCCCCAAGGAGGAAAGAAGCCCCTACGCCGTCATTACCACGGATAAGGAGGGGGACAATCGGGTGTTAGTCTATCGCGGCGCCGCCCTTGCCCCCGAGGACGTAGACGCCTTTGCGGTAGAAATCGCCTCGGCAGACCTGCTCCTCATCAATAACGAGGTGCCCGAGTCTGTCAATGAAAGGGCAGTCGCCCTTGCTAAGGAAAAGGGCGTCAGGGTGCTGCTTAATCCTGCCCCGTATCGCCCCTTGCCCCCATCTTTTTTGTCGCAAATTGATTTGTTCACGCCCAACGAGCACGAAACGGCGGGGCTTGACGCCTATGAAAACCAGGTAATTACCCTGGGGAGCAAGGGCTGCTTTATCAAGCCGCTTTCCCTTGCGCTTCCTGCCGTAGAGCTTGCCGCCGCGGTGGATACCACGGGAGCGGGAGATACCTTCAGCGGCGTCCTTGCCGCCTGTCTTGCCGAGGGGCTGGACCTTAGGACGGCTTGCGAGAAGGCAAGCATTGCCTCTGCCATTGAGGTTGGCAGACGGTACGTTATCAATAGTATTCCTACCCGAGAAGAAATAGAAAAGTATTAAGGAGAGGTTAACAAAATGGATTTGACGTATTTTCAAAAAATCGTTGCCAATTTAGAAGAGGTCAACGAAAAGCAAGCAGAGAATATCAAAAAGGCAGCCAAGCTGATGGCAGACGCCATTGAGGCAGATAAGCTCATCAACGTCTACGGCGGTGGCGGACATACCACCCTTTGTATGGGTGAAATGTTCTTCCGCGCTGGCGGTCTTGCCAATATCAACCCCCTGGTTGAGAACGGACTGACCGTCTTTAACCAGGCGCTGAAGTACTTGGAGCTGGAAAGAACGGTCAACTACGGCGCCGCTATTATGAAATACTATAAGCTGCAAAAGGACGATTTGCTTATCGTGTTCCATAACATCGGCATCAATCCCGCCACCATTGATGCGGTGATGGAGGCAAAGAAGGCAGGGGCGAAGATTATCGCCGTTTCCTCCTCCTATTGGCAGAACGAAATGCCCGAGGACCACTTCATCCGTCACCCCAATAAAACCAACCTCTTTGACTATGCGGACGTCTGCATTGACGATTACAACCCCGTTGGTGACGCTGTCATCAATATCGAGGGCTTTGATACCCCCATCGCCCCTATCTCCAATATCGTGGACTTCTATATTGCCCATATGCTGGAAATCGAGTGCGTAAAGGAATGTCAGCGCCGCGGCATCAAGGCACCCTGCTGGTCCAGCGCCAATACCCCCGGAGGGGACGAAAAGAATGCGGCTATGCTGGAAAAGTATTCTCCCCGTATCAAAATGCTGTAATAAAGAAAGGAACGCCCTACAATGAGTATTTTGCAGGAAAAACTAGACTTTTTGCTCGATAAATACGCCGTGGCGAATAAAGCCACCCTCACGGAAGACGGCAAGTGCGTCACCGTGGCGGGAAAAACCTATCCCATTCTTCCTTGGAGAAGCGAGCGCCGCTTTGCCGAGCTGAAAAAGATGGTGGATACCAAAACCGTTGGCAGCATCAGCCACTTCAAGATTATGAGCCTGAATCCCAAGACCGTTGCCTTGGACGAGGTTCTGCTCCGTGAGCTGGATACGGCAGAGTTTATCGGCTCCCTCGCCGTCACCCAGATTTTCAAGGCAGAAAACGGCCCCGCCGCCTCGGTCATTTGTATGACGGATAAGGAGGCAGTCATCACCCTTGAGCTTTCCAACAACCTGAAGGAGGGCGCCGAGGTGATTGATAAGCACGAAATCATCACCGACAGAGGCACCGCCTGCGACAGAGCCATGGACTCCCAGACGCCCCTCTATTCCCTCTACGTATACGGTGAGGAGACTGCCGAGTATACCGACGTGGACTTTGAGCTGTACGGCCTCACGGCAGAGCTGGTTGCCATCGTCCGCGGCGCCTTTGATATTGCGAAGAATCCCGCCCTTGGCGAGGAAAATCAAGCCGTCTATAACCGCCTTCTTTCCTTGGTTGAGGCTGCAAGCCTCTCGGCAGAGAAGTGCGAAAACGTGATTCTGTGAGAGGGGAGGATACAAGAATGAAACGCTTGAAGATTGCTATGATGAGTATGACCCACGGTCATACCAGAAAATATTATGACGTTCTGAAGAACAACCCCAAGCTGGAATGGGTTGCCGTTTCTACCGAAAACGAGGTCGTAAAGGCCAACTTCCTCAACGCCGTAGAGGGCATTCCCTGCTATGACAGCGATGAGGCAATGCTGGATGCCCATCCCGAAATCGAGGCGGTGGTTATCGCCTCCGACAACGCCAAGCATTATAGCCAGATGAAGCTGCTTGCCGAAAGAAAAATTGACATTCTCTCTATGAAGATTCCTACCTTCGATATGGAGGAATACGAAAAGATTGAAAAGCTGATTGAGGAAAACGGCATCATCTGCCAGGTAGAGCTGGAGTGCCACTATAATCCCGTTACCGTCCGCTTCAAGGAGCAGCTGGCATCGGGTAAGCTTGGTAAGCTGTACGCCTTCAACGCCCGCAATACCACCCTTTCTCCCGTATGGGCGTTCCCCTGGCAGGGCGTTCCCGAGCTTTCCTACGGGAAGCGCGTGCCTATCAAGGAGGGAAATCCCCGTTTCCGCGGCGGCGCCCTTTGTGACCATCCCCATATCTTCGATATGATTCGTTGGATAGCCGATAGCGAGTTTGATTACGTCTTTGCTCACGTGGCACCCAACCTGCGCCACGATTTGGAGGAGGAGGATATGCTCTCCGTAGTGGGTAAGATGAAAAACGGCGTCACCTTCTCCCTTGACCCCTCCTGGTCCAATATGGAGGAGAGAATTAAGGTGCCGGGTCCCGGCTGGGAGCTGTACCCCAAGAGAATGGAGGTCTATATGACTGCCAACTGCGAAAACGGTAGCGTGGTGGCTGACCTCTTTGGCCCCAACGTCTGCCACAACGGCGCCCCCAATGACCGCTACACCGTCCAATACACCTATTTTGACGAGTGGGTTGGTCTGATTGACGAGTTCGTGGAGAATATCCGCCTGCGCCGTCAGCCTAAAATCAACCTGGCTTGGCACAAGAATACCATTCGCGTGATGAACGCCGTGTACGAGAGCATCGCCACGGGCAAGCCCGTGAAGCTGTAAGAAGCTGTAAGATGTATGGCAGGGCAGTTGCCCTGCCGTATTTTCAAAGGAAAGGAAGCAGTATGGACAATAAATTTGACTTTCTGCGCCAAAACGGCATTTTCTGGTCGCGGTACGGCTTTCCCTATGACCCGCCGCGGCTGACCAAGGAGGGCAAGCCCCTGGTTTTCTCCGAGGAATATGATAAGTTTTTAGGCTACCATCAGCAGTTTCTGGAAGAGGGCGTGAAAATTCATACCTGTATTCTCCATTCGGGCTGGGTGGGTGTCGATACCTACGATTATTCCGTGGTGGATAAGGTGCTTGACGGCTTGATGAATCTCTCCGAGGATATTCTCTATATGCCGAGAATCAAGCTCAATCCCCCCATTACCTGGTGCAAGGAAAACCCCACCGAGGTGTTCCTCTATGCCGAGGCGCCCACCGATATTGAGGAAATCCGTGCCTTAGTCGGCACCGCCAAGCACGATATTTTGGGCTATGAGTCCAAAAAGGGCTACTATTCTCCCAACGGCTTCGTGGATGACCGTCCCAACGTGGGCGGCGTTATCAGCAACCAGAGCTTCAGCAGCGAAAAGTGGAAAAAGGACGCCACCGTTGCCTTGGAGCGCCTGCTTGCCCATATCGAGGCGAAGCCCTACGCCCACCGTATTATCGGCTATATGATTTCCTTCGGGCAAAGCGGCGAGCCTATGATGTGGGGGCGCTCCTCCCGTCATTACGGGGATTACAGCGCCGTCTGCCGCCGCGCCTTCTATCAGTACGGCTTGGAAAAATACGGAAGTCAGGAGGCGTTGGAAAGGGCTTGGGGCGTGAAGAGCCTGACTCCCGAAACCCCCGTTCTGCCTTCGCCCTTCGCCCGTTACGGCGACAATCGGAACAGCACCATGGAGGAGCTCTTCCGTGCTACTCCGTCTGATGCCGCCGTCATCGACTATGACGAATTTATCTCCAACCGTATAGCGGACCTGCTGATTTATTTCTCTGCCTTCGTCAAGGAAAAAACGGGCGGGAAAATCACGGGTACCTTCTACGGCTACTTTATCGAGTGCGAGAACGCCAACTACGCAGGCCATCTTGCCATTCAGAAGATATTAGATTCTCCCGCTATTGACTTTATGTCTGCCCCCATCACCTACGAGCGACGGGGAGATGGGGAGCCCTCGGGCGAGATGCTGCCCGTTATGTCTGTCAACCGCAAAAAGGTCTGGGTGGACGAAAGTGACGTGCGTACCTACCGCGCCCGCGTAGCGGACGGCGTGTCCCATTCGGGCGGTGTAGAGGAGAGCAAAAGCTCTCTTTGGCGCGAGGCGGCCAAGAATTTCTCCCATAATTCGGGCTTCTGGTGGATGGATTTGGGGGACGGCTGGTACAACGATGCGGAAATGATGAAGACCGTTGGCGCCATCACCGCCTTCCGTGAAAAAATCAATCCCCGACCCTGGCGCTCTGTCAGCGATGTTTTGGTGGTATTAGACGAGAATTCTCTTTACCGTATGAAGGAGAATTACTATATGCGCCAGGACTTTATGGCGCATTTCCTCGCCAATCTGCGCTCCTCGGGCGTCTTGGTGGACGTGTACCGTCCTATTGACCTGACCGAGCTTGATTTGTCCCGGTATAAGCTGGTGATATTTGCGTACGATTTCTCGGTAGACAGCAAAATTTTCAATGCCATTCACCTACCCAAGGACGCCACCGTGCTGTTCCACTATGCCGCAGGCATCTGGACGGACGGGGTCTATTCCTTGGACAATACCGAAAGGCTGACGGGCTTCCGCCTTTATGAAAAGGGAAGCGCCGAGGCGGGCTATCCTGCCCTTGGTATTGAGGGCTACGAGGGTTCCCTTGCCGAGAAAACGGTCAACGGGCGCCGCCACCTTATCCACGTAGGCGGCTTGATGAGCCAAAGCGAGCTGCGAGAAATCGCAAGGGGCGCAGGCTGTCATATCTACGCCGAGGAAAACCTGGTGCTGTACGGCGATAACCGCTTCCTTTTTGCTATGAGCAAGGAGGGCGGCGCGTGCCGCGTTTCCTTCCCCTCAGACAGAAGGAGAAGCGATTATCTGGACGGAACGCCCCAGACGGGCAACGAGGACACCGTTCCCTTTACCCCCTGCGGCTATAAGGTTTATCTCTTTGACGGGGAATAATTCCCTTAACGTCAATCCCCCAAAAGCAGCCTTTTTCGGCGCTTTTGGGGATTTTTTTATTTTTTTGAAATTTTTTTCATTTTTTTCAAACGAAACGGGCTTTTGCGTTGTATAGTATACAGAAACAAAAAAACGTTGCGCCGAAGCAACGAAGAAACGGAGAAAAACAATGAAAAAAATGACGAAGCTTTTAGGTATTCTGCTTGCCCTGGCATTGCTTTGCACCTCGCTTGCAAGCTGCAACCTTCCCGCGGGAAACGGTGAGGGAGAAGAGGGCGCGCTTTCCTACGTGACCTTGAAAATCAACCCCGAAATTGAGCTTGTGGTAGAGGATGAGGTTGTAGTGGCGGTGTCTGCCGTCAATGAGGACGGCGAGCTTGTTATTGCCGAAACCGAGCTTGTGGATATGACGGTGGAGGAGGCTGCCGAGGCATTTACCGAGGCTGCTACCGAGCTTGGCTACGTGGACCCCGAAAGTGAGGAGGTCACCGTTGAGGTTGAGGTAACGGGCGAGGACGAAGCGGCAGAGGAGGAAATCGTCGAAAAGATTTCCGAGAAGGTGCATAAGTTCTTTGATGACCACGGTATTTTCGGACATATTCAGAAGAGAAGCCACGAGGCAAACGAGGAGCTGAAGGCGCTTGCCGAGGAATGGGCAATCTCCTTGAAGGAGGCAAGCCTTGTTGCCCGTATTCTCTTTCTCTATCCCGAAATGGAGGCAGAGGAGGTTCTGGCGCTCACCACCCAGGAAAAGCTGGAGCTTTTGAAGGATGAGTGCAAAAAGGAAAAGAAAATGACCGTCGCTATGCGCGAGGAATATAAGGAGGCGGTCGAGGCGCTGAAGGAGGAGTATGCCGATATGCATACCCTGCGCGAGGCTATTGAGGCTTTGGAGGAGAGCTTAGCGGACGTTGAGCTGACCGAGGAGGAAAAGGCAGCGCTGGAGGCAGAGCTGGAAGCCAAGAAGGCAGAGCTGAAAACCCTGCTTGACGCCTATAAGGCAGAGGCAGAGGAAAAGAAGGACGCCTTCCACGATAAAATGGACGAGGAATGGCAGAAGATTAAGGATAAGGCAGAGGAGCATCGTGAGCAGTTCAAGGATGCCTGGGATGCCCATATGAACGAATTCCAAGAGAAAAAGGATGAATTTCAGGACCTTATTCACTCCTGGAGAGAGGATATGAAGAATAAGGGTCATCACTGATACCCTTCCTTCCATAACGCAAGGGCTCCCGAAGAAATTTGGGAGCCCTTCAAAAAGGATTGCTTTTTCCCTTGCGGTGTGATACAATAAAAGCGGTTCTTTTTGACCGAAAACGTTCACGAGGGAAGAAATGTCAGACAAGAAAATAACCAAGGGGCGGGATATAGATGCGGTCCTTTCCGCCTTGCAGCGCGGTGAGGCGTGGGCAATGGAGGCGCTTTATGAGGAAACCTACCGCCCGCTTTATGCATTATGCTTTTCCTATACGCATAACGGCTACGATGCCGAGGACGCCTTGCACGATGCCTATATAAAAATCAAGCAGGAAATTGGAAAATATAGGGGAAAGAGCGGCTTCAACTGGGTCTATACCGTCACAAAGAATATATGTCTGAACGGCGTCAGACGCCAAGGCAGGGAAGAGGCGGTGGATTTCAGCGATGAGGCAGTGATACGAGCGTTAGGGGAGGACCCCGACTCTCAGCCCCAAATACAGGACGAAAGCGGTATTCTCGCCCTTGCCAAGGAAATTTTGCGGCAGGAGGAGCTTGCCATTGTGGTTTTACATACCGTCAGCGGCTTGAAATTTGCCGAAATCGCAAGAGCGATGGACAAAATGGAGGCAACCGTCCGCTGGTCATATAATAACGCATTAAAGAAAATCCGAAAGGAATGGGAAAGGAGGAATCAAGGATGAAAAACAAGGATATCGAAAAGCTGCTTCGCCAAACGAAGCTTGCCCCGTCAGAGAAGCTGAAGGGGAGCGTCCTTGCGGATTCTGCCGCCATTTCTTCCACCTCCCAAGCTCCAAAGAAACGGGCGCGGATTTTGCGCTTCGTGCCTGCCGTGGCGGCGCTTGCGGCGTGTCTGCTTCTGGTTTTGGGTATCGGTCTTTATAACGAAAGCTATACCCAGATTTATATCGATATCAATCCCTCCTTGGAATTGACCCTTAACCGCTTTAATATCGTCAACGGCGTGCGGTATATCAATGAGGACGCCGAGAGCGCCTTTTCCACCGTCAACGTCAAGGGAAAGACGGCAGAGTCCGCCCTTTCCTCCATTATGACCTCCCTCAACGAGCAGGCGTATTTTGATGGCGACAATGAGCTATACATCAGCTGCTATTCGGAAAAGACCGCTGCCTCGGAAAAGCTGGAGGCGCTTTCCAAGGTAGTGGAGAGCTTTAAGGAGAAAAACGCCGTCGGCAACGCCGTCAACGTCCTGGAGCTGACCAAGGAGGAGGTAGAGAAGGGCAAGGAAAACAGCCTTTCTCCTGCTAAAAACAAGCTCTTGGACGAAATTCTGTCTATGGACGACAAGGCAGATAAGGATGAATGGAAGCACGCGCCTATGGACGAAATCAAGCAAAGGCTTGAGGAGCTGAAGGGTGGCCACGGCAACCGTGACGAGGGTGGCAACCGTGATGACGGGGATAGACCCGACGGTGAACACGGAGAAGGAAACACCTCGGGTGAGGGAAATCCCGACCACCAAGGACCCTCTGAGGAGGGCGGAGAGGGCGGCAAGCCCGATGAACCCTTCCACGGGAAGGAAGAGGACGGGCAAGGTGACCCTCATCCCGACGGGGACCGCGACGAAGAATATCACGGCTCCATCATCAAAAAATAACTGTAACTGCCTCGTAGGTCTTGCGCCGCGGGGCGGTTGCTTTATAAATGAGGACTTTTTGTTAAAAGTATTGACTTTCAAAGGGATAGAAAGTATAATAAAAGGGAGGAGCGCTTGCTCTATTATATGCTTTTGAAAGGAATGAGAAAATGAAAGCCTTTGCCGTAACGGGTCCCGGTACTTTTACCTTCGTTGACATTGATATTCCCGAAATTGATGACTATGAGGTCCTTGTGAAAAACGAGGGCTGCTCTATTTGCAACACCACTGACTGGATGATTACCGACAGGCTATACGCCACTAAGGATTATCCCGTGCTTTTGGGACACGAATCCTTTGGTAAGGTTATTAAAATCGGTAAAAAGGTTCGTAACTATAAGCTGGGTGACCGTGTCATTTGCGCCAACGCCCGCCCCACGGGATATGACGGTACCTATTATTCCTCCTGGGGTGCCTTTGCGGAATACGGCGTGGCAGGGGATTATCACGCCTTAGTGGAGGACGGACAGCCGATGGACGGTGCGTATGCCTACCGTAACCGCTATTTCTCCAACGATAAAATCGACCCTAACCTTCCCGCCGAGAAGGCAACGCTCGTGTTCCCCATGTCCGAAACCGCCAGCTGTATTCTGCAGGTGCCCGAGGTGAAGGATGAGGACGTGGCAATCTTCGGCGCGGGAACTGTTGGCTGTACCCTGGCGCTGTTTGCCAAGCTGTACGGCGCAAAGAGCGTTACCGTCTTTGATATCCGCAAGGAAAAGGCAGAGCAGGCGGTGGCTATCGGCGCCGATTACGCCGCCCTGTCCGACGAGGCGTATACCGCGGGAAAGAAATACGGCGTTGTCTACGAGGCAACGGGTAAGAATACCGTCTTTGAACGTGGACTCCCCTTTTTGAAGGAGAACGGTGTTTTAGCCGTCTACGGCGTGTCCACTCTGCCGTATCACTTTAATCTGAATGCCGTGCCCACCAATTGGCACTATCGCACCGTATCCCCAAGACCCGTGGACGCTATCCCCTTTGTAGAAGATTTGCTCTGGAAGGACAAGCTGCCCGTTTCTAAAATCCTCACTCATATCTGGCCCTTTGCCGAGGCAGAGAAGGCGATGCGTCAGGTAAAAAACGGCGAGGTTATGAAGGGGCTCGTTCTCATTGAAGGGTATGCTGACGGCGTAAAGGTAAATTGATATATTGCCCCCGCTTTTCATGCAAACGGGGGCCTTTTCGGGAAAAGGAGAATAATGATGATTTTGCAGGCAGATAATCCCCTCTTTCGCTATACGGGGCGCTGGCTCGTCAAGGACGGGTGCGCCGAGGCAACCGCCAACGGCAGCTATTTTGAATTTGCCTTTGAGGGCGAAACGGTGCTTCTCACCTTTGATACCTCCACCTGTCGCGCCCCCTATCCCCATCTATATATCCAGATTGACAGCGGCGCCCGCGTCGCCGTGGGGGTAGAGGACTATATCCGCCTTTCGGCAGGAGAGGGCAAGCATATCGCGCGGGTGATTTTGAAGGGAAGCGTTGAAACCCAGGAGCGCTGGCGCGCGCCCCGTGTGTCCCATACCGTATTCGTAGGGGCAGAGGCAGAGGGCTTTTTGTCCTTGCCCGAGGATAATCGCCCCGTTATCGAGTTTATCGGTGACTCCATCACCGAGGGCATCTCCATTGATACGGAAACCTATGCCTATCAGACGGGGGTAAGCTCTATGGTGGATTGGGATGACTCCACGGCAGGCTACGCCTGGAGAATTGCCGAGGCGCTCTCTATGCGTCCTGTGATAATGGGCTATGGGTGCCTGGGGCTTTTGCGGGAGGGCGCGGGCAATGTGCCGCCCGTTTGCGAGTCTTATTCCCTTCATAGCGAGGGCAATCCCCTTCCGCCCACCGATGCGGACATCGTGGTCCTGAACCACGGCACCAACGATAGAGGCAACCCCGATAAGGCAGGCTTTATACAAACATACAAAACAATGCTGGGCATTCTCCGAGAAAGAAACCCAAGAGCGAGAATTCTCGCCTTGACCCCCTTTTCGGGATGCCTTGCCAAGGAAATCGCCATAGCGGTGGCGGCGTATTGCAACGAAAGCGGCGACCGTGTCTTTTATCTCGATAGCACGGGCTGGATTTCTCCCGAGCCTCTGCACCCCACAAGAGAGGGACATCGGGAGGTTTGCCGCCACGTTTCTGCCTTTATTGCGGAAAAAATGCTCTGAAAGGCGATTTTCGCTTGCTTTTTTCTATACAGTATGGTAAAATAAACAGAGATGCGTCAAGCACACATAAATTCAAAACAGAAAAGAGAATACTATGAACGGAAAAATTTTGGCTACCGTCAACGGAAAGCCTATTACCGATGCTGAGGTAGACGCCTTTATCCAAGGACTTGGACAGGCAGGACAGAACTATCAGAATCCTCAGGGTCGTGCCATTATTTTGGAGGAGCTTATCTCCCGTGCCCTCTTTTTGGCAGACGCCAAGAAGAGTATGCTGGAATACGAGGAGGGCTTCAAGCAGGAGCTTGCCCGCACCAAGGACAGACTCTTGACGGGCTACGCCATCGATAAGGCTCTTGCTAAGGTAACGGTCACCGAGGAGGAGCTGAAAAAATATTACGATGAAAATCAGGATAAGCTTTCTGCCCCCGAAACGGTTTCTGCCTCTCACATTCTGGTAGAGGAAGAGGATGTTGCCAAGCTGTTGCTTGAAAAGATTCAAAGCGGCGCCCTTTCCTTTGAGGAGGCCGCCAAGCAGAACAGCGCCTGCCCCTCGGGACAGAACGGCGGAAGCCTTGGTGAATTTACCCGTGGACAGATGGTTCCCGAGTTTGACGAGGCTTGCTTCTCCATGGAGGTCGGCGAGCTGCGCGGCCCTATCAAGACCCAGTTCGGCTATCACGTAATCCGTTTGGACGGCAAAAAGGAGGCCTCCACTCTGCCCTATGCAGAGGTGAAGGAGGAGCTGCGCGCCCGTCTTCTGGCCGAGAAGCAGCAGGCGGCATACCGTAGCCGTGTCAATCAGCTGAAAATCCTTTTCCCCGTAGAAAAGTATTAAAAGTCGGCGGGGACACCGCCCTTATCAACAACGAAAGAGGTGATTTCTTTGAAATCTGCGCAACAGACTAAGACCCAGAATCCCTCCTCCGCGCGCTATCGTATGATGGCAATTAAAGCAGGGCTTGACCTGGTTGCCGTTCTTGTGGCAAGCGTTTTAGCCCCCCTGTTTCTGAGAGATTGGAGCTTCTTTACCCTGCGTCCGTCCCTCTTTTTGTGCGTAGGCATCCGCCTTGCGGCGGTTTTGCTGTTTTTCTTCGTGTTCCACCAGTACAGAGTATCCTACACCTTTTTCGGCGTGTACGATATGCTGCTCTTTGGCGGTGCCTTTGCCTTCGTGGCGGCAACGGAGATTGTCGCCTGCGTTACCTTCCGTTCGGTGGATTTGACGCAGAGCTTCTTCTATTGCTTCCTGCTTGGCTTTGGTCTTATCTTTTTGCGGCTTTTCGTCCGCCTGCAATCCTATGCGATTGCCAAGCGCTTTCACGCAACGGCGCAGAAGAAGGTGCTTATCGTGGGCGCGGGTATGGCAGGCGCCACCCTTATCAAGGAGCTGCAAAGCACCGATAAGGAAAACTTCCGTCCCGTGGCTATCGTGGACGATAATCCCAGAAAGATAGGGGAGTACGTCCAAGGCGTCAAGGTTGTGGGTACTGTGGACGAGGTTGCCTATTATGCCAATCTTTACGGCGTTTCCCATATCTTTGTTGCCATTCCCTCGGCAAGCGCCAAGGTGCTGCGTGACATTTATCAGAAATGCCAGGTGCCTGGGGTCAAGGTGCAAACCCTCCCCGGACTCTACCAGCTGGCAAGTGGCGTTGTTAACGTCAGCAAGATAAGAGACGTGGACGTGCAGGACCTGCTTGGCAGAGAGCCCTTTACCGTCAATATCGACGAGATTACCGAATATATCGAAAACAACGTGGTACTCGTCACGGGTGGCGGCGGAAGCATCGGTAGCGAGCTTTGCCGTCAGATTGCCACCCACCGCCCCCGTCAGCTGATTATCTTTGACGTGTACGAAAACAACGCCTACGATATTCAGCAGGAGCTGCTCCGCAAGTACGAGTCCTTGAATCTTCTCGTCCTCATCGGCAGTGTTCGTGACAAGGGCAAGATGGAGGACGTGTTCCGCAGATACCGCCCCGATATCGTCTTTAACGCCGCCGCCCATAAGCACGTTCCCCTGATGGAAACCAGCCCCAATGAAGCGGTAAAGAATAACGTGTTCGGAACCTTGAACGTGGCAAAATGCGCCGATGCCTACGGCGCCAAGTGCTTCGTGCAAATCAGTACGGACAAGGCAGTTAACCCCACCAATATTATGGGCGCCACCAAGCGGCTCTGCGAAATGATTGTGCAGGCACTGGGCAGACACTCCAAGACCCGCTTCGTTGCGGTTCGCTTTGGCAACGTTCTCGGCTCCAACGGTAGTGTAATCCCCCTCTTCAAGAAGCAAATTGCGGAGGGTGGCCCCGTTACCGTAACGGATAAAAACATCGTCCGCTATTTTATGACCATTCCCGAGGCGGTCAGCCTGGTTTTGCAGGCAGGCGCCTACGCCAAGTGCGGTGAAATCTTCGTTCTGGATATGGGCGAGCAGGTCAGAATATATGACCTTGCGGTCAATCTGATTCGTCTGAGCGGCCTTGAGCCCGAAAAGGATATTCCCATCGTTTGTACGGGGCTTCGTCCCGGCGAGAAGCTGTACGAGGAGCGCTTGATGAGCGAGGAGGGAATGCAAAGAACGGAAAACGAGATGATTAGCATCGGCAAGCCCTTGGAGTTTGATGAGGACACCTTCTTCGAGAAGCTGGATGCGCTTTATACCGCGGCGTATGCCGAAACCGACGATATGAAGGAAATGATTCACCAGCTTGTCCCTACCTACAAAATCGACAAAAGAGCATAATGTGACTCCGCGGTAAGGTCCCCTTTGCCGCGGAGATTTTTTAGAGGAGAAGAAACGAAAGGATTGTATATGGAAAAAGGAAAAGCCGTGCTTCTTAAAAAAATTCCAAGACCTCTTTTTTTCATAGGCGGTCTTTTTCTCCTATGTCTGCTTCTTCATCTTTTCTCGGCGCTCTTCACTCCCGTTGCCGATTTTGCCCACCGCTATATAGCGGCGCCCGTGCGTGCCCTACTGGGATATATCACAGGGCTTTTCCCCTTCTCCTTGGCAGAATGGGTGATTTTGCTCATTCCCCTTTGGCTCTTTCTTCTGGTCTTTTGCGCCGTGAAGGCGGCGCGCTCGGGAAAAGCAACCAAGCGGATGATAGCGGTGCTTCTCGCCCTTCTGATGGTTTTCTACGTTCTCTTCGTCTTGACCCTGGGGCTCGGCTATCTGACTACTCCCCTGGACGGGCGCCTTGCGCTTCCCGAGGTGAAGGTAAACGCCGCCTCCCTTTATCAGACGGCAGAATGGCTTTTAGAGGAAATAGAGCGTGTTTTGCCCCAAAGCATCGGGGAGGAGGGAAGCCTCTTGCCCTATTCCTATGCCGAAATGAATAGCGCCCTACGGGAGGGCTACCGTAGCTTGAAGGGGCAGTATACCTTTCTTTCTACCTTGGAGGTGGGCACCAAGCCCATTTTAGCCTCCCACCCGATGGCGTATACAGGTATCACGGGCATTTATACCTTCTTTACGGGGGAAGCAAACGTCAATACCGTCTATCCCGACTACGCCACCGTCTTTACCGCCGCCCACGAAATGGCGCATCAACGGGGCATTTCCCGTGAGGACGAGGCAAACTTCGTGGCGTTCTTGGCTTGCGCCGCCGCCGAGGACCCCTATATCCGCTATGCAGGGCATCTGAATCTCCTTCAGTACGTCTATAACGCCCTCTACAGGGCAGATAAGGAGCTTGCCCTGTCGCTCCCCTTGCCCGATGGCGTTAAGAAGGAATTTAACGCCTATAACGCCGTTTACGATAAATACGATAACAGGGGCATTGGCGCCTTCTCGGAGGCGGTCAATAACGCCTATTTAGAGGCAATGGGTACAGAGGGTGTTGTCAGCTACGGGCTGGTGGTGAACCTGGCTGTTGCGTACCGTGACAGCCTCTCGGCAGATAAATAAAAGAACTGTGATAAGGCTTTCGTCCTGAAAGGACAATTCTCGCCTTATCACAGTCTTTTTTTCTTCGCATAAAATGAAAATGAAGCAACAGAAATTGCTGATTTTTTATTTTAGAACGAGGTGAATAGGGTGGCATACTGTATCAACGGAGGAAGAGCGCTTTCGGGCGAGGTCTCGGCGCAAGGGTCTAAAAACGCCGCCTTGCCTATTCTTTTTGCCTGTATGGCGGTACGGGGAAGGGTGCTTCTGTCCCATCTTCCCGCCATTTCCGATATCGAAAAAACCAAGGCGCTGCTGTCGGAGTTCGGCGCCGTCTTTGAAAGCACAGAGGAGGGGCTTTTGGTGGATACCACCTATATCCATCCTGCCGTAGCATCCCCCTCTCATACGGGCGCCACACGGGCGTCCTCCTACCTTTTGGGTGTGGGGCTTGGCTGCTTTGGTGAGGTGCGGCTTTCTCCCTCGGGGGGCTGTAATTTGGGAAAGCGCCCTTTGGATATACATAAGGGCGCCTTGGAGGCGTTAGGCGCCCTCTGGCAGGAGGAAGAGGGAAGCATCCATCTATATGCCTCCCGTCTGTCGGGGCGAAGGGTGCGCCTACCTTATCGCTCGGTGGGCGCCACCGTCAATCTTCTCCTTGCCGCCCTCTTCGCCGAGGGAAGAACCGACATTTACAACTACGCAAGAGAAGGGCATATTCGGGAGCTTTTGCGCTTTTTGCGCGCCGTAGGCGCCGAGGTAGCGGAAACCCCCACCAGGCTGACCGTCTGGGGCAAGCGCCCTCTGCATTCTGCCGCCTTTCGTGTGTCGGGGGACGAAATAGAGGCGGCAACCTATTTAATGGGGGGCGTGGCAACGGGCGGCAGGGTCCGTGTGTCGGGCATTTCTCCCGAGGGGCTTTTTCCTCTTCTTCATACCCTTGGCAAAATGGGGGTGAAGGTCGAAACAGAAAAAGACGCCGTTGCCGTTTTGGCAAGAGGGCGCCTTTATGGGACTGACGTGGTTTGCCGTCCCCATCCCGGCTTCCCCACCGACCTGCATCCGCAAATGAGCGTCCTGCTTGCCCTGTCCGAAACGGGCGGCAGTGTGCGGGATACCGTCTTTCCCGACCGCTTTGGCTATGCCGACGCCCTTGCGAAAATGGGTGGGGCGTATAGACGGCGTGGCAGTACCATCCGCCTTTTTCCCTCCGTTCTCCGCGGCGCCGCCGTCGCCGCCCCCGACCTACGGGCAGGGGCGGCATTGACCATTGCCGCCTTGGCGGCAGAGGGAAGGACCCTCTTAGAGGGGGAAGCCTTTATTGGGCGCGGCTATGAGAGCTTTGCGGAAAAATGGCAGTCCTTAGGTGGGGATATAACCCTCCTTCCTTCAGCGCCGCCTTCTCCTTGAAGCGGTGCTACCGCCCCAGATACCGCCGAACAGCGCAAATAGCACAAGGGTTGCCCGTGTCACAAGGGCAAAGAGCAGGGTAGAGCCCTCATTGGGAAGGAAAAGAGAAAGCAAAAATAAAAGCAGTAACACAACGCCCCCGAGGGTGAGCCCTGCCAAGGCGCCCTGCCCCTTGTTTCGTCTGCCTGCGGCAAAGCCGCCGATAAAGGTGGCAAGAGAAAGTCCCAAAAAGCCGAAGAGTGAGGCGTTTTTAGCAGGGTCATCCGTTTGCATCAGCAAAAAGGAGGCAAGGAGAAGAAATCCAATCTCCACCAAGGCCGTTACAAGAAAGCCAAAGGCAACACTGCGTAAAAGACCGCCGCGGCGGCGCCCTGCCAAGCGCGCCGTTCTATGAGCCGAATCCATAAAAAAACCTCCGCATACGTTTTGTTCAACATATGCGGAGAGCTTTCTTTTTATGACGGAATTAAGCCTTGGGCTCCTCGTCAGCTGCGGGAGCAGCCTCATCGGGAGTAGATTTTTCAATCTTCTTTTCCTCTGCCTTTTCCTTGGCAGGCTCAATAGCGGAGGGCGTTGCTGCTGCCTCCTCGGTATCCTCCTCGGCGTTAGCCTTCACGGTTACCTCGCGGACAGCCGTCTTGAGGAAACGAATCTTCACGCGGTCCTTGCCCGTTGCGATGGTGATGGTGTCGCCCTTAACGCTGACGACCTGACCGACAATTCCGCCGATGGTGACGATTTCATCGCCCACCTCCAGAGAATTTCTCATGTTGGCGGCTTCCTTCTCCTGCTTCTTCTGGGGACGGATGAGGAAGAAATAGAACACAACCACAACCAGAACCAGCATCACGATGGTTACCCAGCTGCCGCCGGGGTTGTTAGCACCGTCGGTGCCGGCGCCCGAATTGTCCAACAAAAACGAAAGTACGTTTTGCATAATGAACTCCTTTTCTTTATTTAATACTCATCTATTATATCGGATTATTTTGATTTCGTCAATAGATTTTGCGGTTTTTTCGGCAAAAAGGGGAAAGTTTTACAAAACCGACACCTTTTTATCAGTAATCCCGATGGCTCTTGCGGTAGGCGCGAATAAAGCGGAAGGTCTCTTTTTCTCCCTTTTCCGCCAGCATACGCAATAGCATCTCCAAAAAATCCGAGGTTTCCTTGTGAATGGAGCGATTGATTTTTCCGCGCTCAAAGTATTCCAAGGGGTGGCTGTCCTTGTATGCCTTTCCCTGGTAGATTTTGCTGGCGGCAACCCTGTCGCAGAACATCTCTAAAACAAAGCGAAGAGGCATCTTGACAGGCGCGTACACCTTGGTCTTGGGGTCAATATCCACCCAGTATTCAAAATGGTGGCGGTTGCGCCCCTTGTGGTGCATCCAGGCGGTGGAATAGCCGTGCAGCTCTCTCTCCTTTTCGTTGGGGCTGCGGGTGCCAAGATAATATTTAGCCCCTCTGAAAAACTCGGTAGGGGAGTATTTGGATAAATCGTGGAACAAGCCCTGAAAGCCAATGCCCGCCTTGAAGCAATGGGCAATCACGCGGTGCCTGTGGCGTGTGATGGTGAAAAAATGGCGAAAAATGTGCATAAGCGCTCCTTGCAAGCTTTTTACACCCCATTGTACCACCAATTTTTGCTTTTTGCAAGAGTTAGGTAAAAAAATGCGCTTTGACTTGACAAAAGAGGCAAGCTGATGTAGAATAAAGCCGTAAAAATAAAAGGGAGGACGGCGCCTTGAAGGGAATTCT
Source organism: Clostridia bacterium (assembly GCA_017467085.1). Lineage (GTDB taxonomy): Bacteria > Bacillota > Clostridia > Oscillospirales > CAG-272 > UBA1740. The sequence continues at coordinate 29,481 of JAFTSW010000010.1, forward strand.
GCTTGTCAATCATTTTTATCAAAGCCGGGGGCTTTCTGCCCTTTGCGGGCGCTTGGAGGAGGAAGCCGCGGCTCTTGGTGTTGTCTTGGAGCGCCGCACCGCCGCCGCCTTTTTAACCCCCCTCGGTGCCCCCCTCGCCCCCGATTTTGATTTCGTGCTTTTCTGGGACAAGGATATCCTTTTGGCGCGGCGCTTCGAGGCGGCTGGTCTCCCCGTCCTTAATACGGCAGACGCCATTGCCCTCTGTGACGATAAGGGCGCCTCTGCCCTGGCGTTTGAAAAGCAAGGGCTCGCAATGCCCAAAACCCTTCTTGCACCCTTCACCTATTCTCCTGTCGGCTATACCGATACCGACTTTGTAAAAACGGCAGTCGCCGCCCTGGGGCTCCCCGTGGTTATCAAGGAGCTGTTCGGCTCCTTCGGTGCCCAGGTCTACCTTGCCCGAAGCCTCAAGGAGGCAGAAGCCACCGTCCAAGCCATCTCCCCCCGTCCCTTTTTGATGCAGGAATTTATCGCCGCCTCCGTCGGCAGGGATATCCGTGTCAACGTGGTGGGAGAGAGAGTTATAGCGGCAATGGAGCGCCGCGGTAGGGAAGGGGACTTCCGCTCCAATATCGCCGCAGGCGGTAGTGGCACCCCCGTCCGTCTTTCGCCCGAGGCAGAGGCGCTTGCCTTAGGGGCGGTGAAGGCTGTCGGCGCCGATTTCGCGGGAGTCGATTTGCTCCTTGGGGAGGGCGGTACCCCCTTGCTCTGCGAAATCAATTCCAACCCCCATTTTATCGGCTCGGAGCGCTATTGCGGCGCCAATATCGCCAAGGAAATTATCACCCATATTATCCAAAAAGTGAGGAAAACGCTATGATACTGAAAATCGGCACCTATAATATTGCCCACGGCGCCTTTGCCGACCTTGATATGTCCCTCTTAGGTAAAGACATCAAGGAGGCAGGGCTTGACATTGTGGGCTTGCAGGAGGTAGATAGAAATACCGCGCGCGTCTTTGGCAGAGATACCCTTTCGGAGCTGCAAAAAGCATCGGGGCTCGGCTACCGCCGCTACTGTAAAACCATCGATTTGCAGGGCGGCGTCTATGGGCACGCCATGCTCTCCCGTTTCCCCCTGCTTTCCTATCGCCGCCTCCTTTTGCCAATGTTAGAGGGCGGTAAGGATACCGAGCCGCGCTGTGTCGCCCTGGCGACCCTCTCGGTAGAGGGCAAGCCCTTCACCTTTGCCAATACCCACCTGTGCTGGGGCGCGCCTGCCGCAAGAGAAGCGCAGTTTGCCCTTCTGCAAAGCACCCTCTCTGCCCCCTATATTCTGACGGGTGACTTCAATATCACGGATTTTTCCGAATACGAGGTGCTTACGGGTGCCGCCCGGGTCAACCGCAAGGAAGCCCCCATCTATTCCTTCCACGGCTTTGACAAGGGACCTCATCAGCCCATTGATAACGTCATCTTTACCCCCGAATTTCGCCTGGTCGACGTCGCCCTGCAAGACGTGCGGCACTCCGACCACTATATGCTCACCGCGACCCTTGAATTTTAATATATCAACGTAAAAAACAGCAAGCATACAAGATTTTCTTCCTGTATGCTTGCTTTTTTATGCTCTTATTCTTCAAATAAAGAGGTCTGGTTGCCCTTTCCCTTGGGATAGGGAACACCCCGATGCTCGTATGCCAGACGGGTGGCACAGCGCCCCCTGGGGGTGCGCGCCAAGAAGCCTATCTGCATTAAGTACGGCTCGTATACGTCCTCAATGGTAATGGCCTCCTCGCCAATGGTAGCGGCAAGGGTGTCAAGTCCAACGGGGCCGCCGCCGTAGTAATGAATGATGGCGTCAAGCATGCGTCTGTCCGTGTTGTCAAGCCCTAATTCGTCAATTTCCAGCTTCTGTAAGCCAAAGGCGGCAATCTCCTTGGTAATCACGCCGTTGCCCTTAACCAGCGCAAAGTCGCGCACACGCTTCAGCAGGCGATTGGCAATACGGGGCGTTCCGCGAGAGCGCTTGGCAATCTCAATGGCGCCGCTTTCGTCAATGGCAATATCCAAAATGGCGGCAGAGCGACAAACGATGGTGGCAAGCTCTTCAACGGTGTAAAGCTCTAGCTTCAGAAGCACGCCGAAGCGGTCACGCAGGGGCGTTGTCAGCTGTCCCGAGCGGGTGGTTGCCCCAATCAAGGTAAAATGGGGAATGGGCAAGCGAATGCTTCTGGCAGAGGGACCCTTGCCAATAATAATATCCAGGGCGTAATCCTCCATAGCAGGGTAGAGAATTTCCTCAATGGCGTGGGAAAGACGGTGGATTTCGTCAATGAAAAGCACGTCCCCCTCGGAAAGATTGGTCAGAATAGCGGCAAGATCGCCCTGCTTCTCAATGGCAGGACCCGAGGTGGTGCGGATGTTCACCCCTAATTCATTGGCAATAATGCCTGCCAGGGTGGTTTTACCGAGTCCGGGAGGGCCCCAGAGCAAAACGTGGTCAAGCGCCTCCTTGCGCATCTTGGCGGCTTCAATGTAAATGCGTAAATTTTCCTTCGCCTGCTCCTGACCCACGTAGTCCTCCAAGGTCTTGGGGCGAAGGGAATTTTCTACGTCCGCATCGGAGGGAAAGACCCCCGCGTCCATAATGCGGTTTTCAAAATCAAATTCTTCTGCGTTGTTCATAGGGTAAAGGGAGGTCCCTTTCCTTTCTATAGCGTTAGGTGGGGCTTTCGCCTTCGTTAGTTACCAAAATACTTCAAGGCGGTGGTGATGATTTTCTCCAAGCTCATGCCTGCGGTGTCAAAGCGGGACAGCGCCGTCTGAATTTCGGCGCGGGTGTAGCCTAAAACCGAAAGCGCGCTTGCCGCCTCGGCAAGAACGCCGCTCTCTGCCGTCTTTTCGGGAAGGGTGGGGGCATCCATCGCGTCGGGGCGTCCCGTCAGCTCGTTCTTGGAAATCTTATCCTTCAGCTCCAAAACGATGCGCGCCGCCGTCTTAGCGCCAACGCCGCTTGCCTTGGAAAGCGCCTTGGCGTCCTCCGTTGCCACAGCATAGGCAAATCTGTCGGGGGTGAAAAGCGATAAAATCGCCATTGCCGCCTTGGGGCCAACGCCCGAAACGCCAATTAAAAGGCGGAAGGACGAAAGCTCGGCTCTCGTTTCGAAGCCGTAAAGCTCAACTCCGTCCTCGCGGACCTGCAAATGGGTAAACAGCAGTACCTCATCACCGATTTTATTGCCGATAGCGTCGGCAGTGGTAGCGCTGATTGTGAGCTGATAGCCAACGCCGCCGCATTCCACCACGGCAAAGCTGCTCTCACAGAGCGCTAAAATTCCCTTGACACTGTAAAACATAGCCTTCACTCCTTGTTGCGCCCAAGCGTCGGGCGCCATTCCAAGATATAGTGTACCATAAAAAAAGCGGTCTGTCAATTTGATTGCCAATAATTTTCGCTTTTTTTGTAAAAGGAAGGGGAAAAGCCGCCGCCACGGTCTTGACTGTTGCGCTTTTTTGTGGTAGAATAATATGAAAAAGTATGGAAGGAGAAGCGTCCTATGCGTATTTTGGGCATCGACCCGGGGCTTGCTATCGTGGGCTGGGGTGTAGTAGAGGTGCAGGGCGGCAGATTTTTTCCCGTTGCCTGCGGCTCGGTGACAACGCCTGCCAAAACCGACGTGGACTATCGCCTCTCCGTCATCTATCGGGATATAAATGAAATCATCGAAAAATATAAGCCCGATGAGCTGGCAATTGAGGAGCTGTTCTTCAATACCAACCAGACCACCGCTATTGCCGTTGCCGAGGCAAGAGGGGTCATTCTGCTTTCCGCTCATCAGCACGGGCTTCCCATCGGGGAATATACCCCCCTGCAGGTTAAGCAGGCGGTGGTGGGCTACGGCAAGGCAGAGAAGCGGCAGGTTATCGCTATGGTTACCTCGCTTTTGAAGCTCCCCGCGCCCCCCAAGCCCGACGATACGGCAGACGCCCTGGCGATTGCCCTTTGCCACGGGCAAAGCAGCTTCAGTCGGCGCTACGGCATAAAAAACTAAAGAAACGAGAAACACTATGTTTGTAAGCAACCTTTGGCAGGATTATCGGCTGTTGGACGCCTCTGACGGCGAGCGCTTGGAGTCCTGGGGCGGCTATACCCTCATTCGTCCCGACCCCCAGGTCATCTGGAAAAACGAGCGCCGTCACCCCCTCTGGAAAAGAGCGGACGCCGACTACCGTCGCTCCAAAAGCGGCGGCGGTGCCTGGAGTGAAAATTCGCTCCCTGCCTCTTGGACTATATCCTATCGCGATTTGCGCTTTTGTATCAAGCCTATGGGCTTTAAGCATACGGGTCTTTTTCCCGAGCAAGCAACCAACTGGGATTGGTTCTCGGAGTTGATTGCCAAGGCAAACCGACCCATCAAGGTCCTCAATCTCTTTGCCTATACGGGCGGCGCCACCGTGGCGGCGGCAAAGGCAGGTGCCTCCGTCTGTCACGTAGACGCCTCCAAGGGTATGGTGGCAATGGCAAAGGAAAACGCCGCCCTGTCGGGGCTGGCTTCTGCCCCCATCCGCTATATCGTGGACGATTGCCGCAAGTTTATCGAAAGAGAAATTCGCCGCGGCAACCGCTATGACGGCATTATTATGGACCCGCCCTCCTACGGCAGAGGCCCCACGGGCGAGGTCTGGAAATTAGAGGAATGTATCGACGAGTTCGTTGCCCTTTCTGCCAAGGTCTTGTCCGATAACCCCCTCTTTTTCCTTCTCAATTCCTATACCACAGGGCTTTCCGCCTCTGCTATGCAGTATATGGTCGCCCTGCGTATCGCCCAAGGGCGCGGCGGCAGATGCGTCGCCGATGAGGTGGGGCTGAAAATTGAGCAAACGGGGCTTTGCCTGCCCTGCGGCAGCAGCGTCCGCTGTGCCTTTAACTAATTTCGCTTTTTTCGAAACGGAGGATAGCTATGAGTGAGTTTATTCGCGCGGAGCATCTCTCCTTTTCCTACGGGAAGGGGGAGGACGCCATTCCTGCCCTGTACGATATATCCCTCTCCATTGAGAAGGGAGAATATGTGGCGGTGTTAGGCCATAACGGCTCGGGAAAATCCACCCTCGCCAAGCTCTTGAATATGATTCTCGTTGCCACGGGCGGCAAGCTGTGGGTGGACGGGAAGGAGCTGACCGACCCCGACTTCTCCGAGGAGGACCTCTTTGCCCTTCGCCGCAAGGTGGGTATGGTGTTCCAGAACCCCGATAACCAGCTGGTGGCAGGGGTTGTGGAGGAGGACGTTGCCTTCGGCCTTGAAAATATGGGCGTCCCCTATGAGGAAATGCACAAGCGCGTCAAGGAGGCGCTCCGCCTTGTTGGTATGACGGAATACGCCAAGCACGCCCCCAGCAGACTCTCGGGCGGTCAGAAGCAGAGAGTCGCTATTGCGGGCGTGTTGGCAATGATGCCCGCGTGTATGATTTTGGACGAGTCCACCGCTATGCTGGACCCCCAGGGACGGCAGGAGGTGCTGGATACGGTAGAGCGCCTGCATCGGGATAACGGCATTACCCTGTTGCACATCACCCACTATATGGACGAGGCGGCAAGAGCCAAAAGAGTCCTCGTCATTCACGATGGGCGCATCTGGGCAGACGGAACGCCCGAGGAGGTCTTTTCCCGTCGGGATGAGCTGCGGGAAATCGGGCTCGACGTGCCCCAGGAAACCGAGGTCGTGGAAATATTGCGCCGCGCGGGGCTCTCCCTGCCCCTTGGCTGTGTCGGGACGGACGCCTGCGCCGACGCCATCGTCCGTGCGCTGACAGAAAAGCCGTAATCCCTTGATGACGGGAATCAGTATAAAGAAAGGAAAAAGCAAGCCATGAATATATTGGAGCTTCGGGACGTTTCCTGCCGCTACGGCGTGGGAACACCCTTTGAAATGACGGCGCTCTCTCACGTGTCCGTTGGCTTTGAAAAGGGCAAAACCACGGGCATCATCGGGCACACGGGCTCGGGTAAATCCACCCTTGTGCAAATGCTCAACGGTCTTTTGAAGCCCGAAAGCGGCGAGGTGCTGTTGGATGGGGAAAGCATCTGGAAGAACCCCAAGGATTTGCCCCGTGTGCGCTTCCGTGTCGGGCTTGTGATGCAATATCCCGAGTATCAGCTCTTTGACGAAACGGTCAGAGCCGATATCGGCTACGCCCCCCGTAATATGGGGCTCTCCCCCGAGGAAATCCGGGACCGTGTGATGGAGGCTATCCGCTTCGTGGGCTTGGATGAAAGCCTTTTGGATAAGCCCCCCTTAGAGCTTTCGGGCGGCCAGAAGCGCCGTGCCGCTATTGCGGGCATTATCGCTATGCGCCCCGAAATTTTGGTGCTGGATGAGCCTGCCGCAGGGCTTGACCCCCGTGGCAAGGCGGAAATCTTTGAAAGCCTCAATGCCTATAAGGAGGCACACGGTGCCACCGTCATTCTCGTGAGCCACAGTATGGAGGATATGGCAAAATATTGCCAGAACGTTATCCTTCTGCGCCATACCGAGGTCATTAAGCAGGGAACGGTTGCCGAAATCTTCTCGGACCCCACCCTCTTGGAGGAGTCGGGGCTGGCTATCCCTGCCGCCTATCGCCTGGCAACCAACCTTTGCCGCCGCGGCATCCCCCTGAAAGGGGAGCTGTATACGGTAGAGGGCGTCGCCCGTGCCATTCTCGCCTATAAAGAGGGGAGGGGTGCGCCGTGATGAAGGATATGACCCTCGGTCAGTATTTCCCGGGAAATTCGCTTTTGCATCGGCTCGACCCCCGTGCCAAAATTATCGCCACCGTCCTCTATATCGCCACCATCTTTTTGGCAAAGAACGTCTATTGCTTCGGGGCGGTCTTGGCGGTGTCGGTGCTTTTAGTGCTTGTCAGCCGTATCTCCCTCCGTGTCGTTTTGCGCGGCATCAAGCCCATTCTCTTTATTCTCGCCTTTACGATGATTATCAATATGTTCTTCACCCAAGGTGAAACCCTGCTTTTCAGCTTCTGGCGTATTTCTCTCTACTTAGAGGGAATTTACCGTGCGATTCTGATGACGGTGCGTGTGGTGTCCCTCATTGTCGGCACCAGCGTCCTTCTGACCTATACCACCTCTCCCATCGTCTTAACCGACGCCATCGAAAGCCTGCTTTCCCCCTTGAAGAAAATCAAAATCCCCGTTCACGATTTTGCCATGATGATGACCATCGCCCTGCGCTTTATCCCCACCCTCGTGGACGAAACGGATAAAATTATGAACGCCCAAAAGGCAAGAGGCGCCGATTTCAATAGCGGCGGTCTTATCAAGCGCGCCAAGGCGCTCATTCCCATTCTCGTGCCCCTCTTCGTTTCCTCCTATTCCAGAGCCGAGGAGCTGGCAGTGGCAATGGAATGTCGCTGCTATCGTGGGGACGTGGGCAGAACCAAGTTCGTGCGCCTTTCCTATACGGTAAAGGATTGGCTCTTCCTTGTTGGGCTTCTCCTCTTTGGCGCCGCCATCGTTTTGGCAAATATCTATCTTCCCATCGGTTTTTCCGTTTGAGCTTGCAAAGAAAGGCAGACGCTCTATGAAGTATTTGTGTGAGGTATCCTACGTCGGAACCCATTTCTTCGGCTTCCAGGCACAAAAGAATAAAAGAACCGTCCAAGGCACCCTCACCCAAGCGGCAGAGGAGGCATTCGGCGTCCCCTGCGCCATCACGGGCTGTAGCCGCACCGATAGCGGCGTGCACGCCAAAAGCTTCTGCCTGACCCTGGAGCCAAAGGACGGGCGTCTCTCCATTCCTGCCGAGAAATTGCCTCGGGTAATGGCAACCGTCCTGCCCCCCGATATAGCCTTTCGCGCGGTGCGCTTAGTGGAGAATGGCTTTCATCCCCGTTATGACGCCAAGGGAAAGGAATATACCTATCTGATGCGCCCCTGTGTCGTGGCGGACCCCTTCTGGCAAAACCGCGCCTGGCAGATATACCGCCCCTTCGTGGACGGCGCCTTGGAAAGAATGCAAATGGCGGCAGCGGCGTATTGCGGTAAGCAGGATTTTGCCTCCTTTATGAGCAAGGGCTCCAAAATCACCGAAACCGTCCGTACCGTCAAAAGCGCAACGGTGGAAAGGGAGGGCGAGCTTTTCGTTTTCCGTGTGGTGGCGGACGGCTTCCTCTATAATATGGTGCGGATTATGACGGGTACCTTGGCAGACGTTGCCTTCGGCGTCCTCTCTCCCGAAAAAATCCCCGCCATCATCGCCGCTGGGCGCCGTGTCGCCGCGGGCGAAAACGCGCCTCCCGACGGATTGTATTTAACCCGTGTCTTTTATGACGAAAAGGATTTTTCCAAAACCGAATAAAAACCGAATAGGAAAGGCAAGGCCTTGCACAACAGCAAGCCTTGCTTTTTTTGTGCTTTCCTTTTTTTCCGAAAAAATCTCATTGAAGCAAGCTTGAATTTTTCCTTTTTTCCCGAAAATTACCGAGTGCCTTTTTGTTTTTACCTCAAAAACGGGGCAAACTACAAATAGAAAAAACAAAGGAGCAGGGTATGAAAGAAAAAAAGAAAAAGAAAAGGCTATTGCGCCTCTTGGCAGGCGTCTTGATAGTGTCCTCTCTTTTGATGGTTCTCAGCGCCGCAGGCATCTATATCTGGGCGGCAAACGTCATTGACGTGGAGGAGGACGAGGCGCTCTTTTCCGTTGCGGGCGAAAACACCCTGACCCGCTTTTATTATGACGGAGAGGGAGGGGAAGCGGTGGCGGCGTTGCCCGGGTATCGGGCGCTTGAATGGCAGGAGGAGAGCTTTTCGGGAAGCGCCCGCTCCCTCCGTGTGGATTACGGGGAGCTGCCCCCCTATCTGCCCCTTGCCTTTGTCGCTATCGAGGATAAGCGCTTCTTTTCTCACGATGGCGTGGACGTTTTGCGTACCCTCAAAGCGGCGGCAAACCATATTTTTCGCTTTTCCGACCGCTTCGGCGGCTCCACCATCACCCAGCAGCTCATTAAAAATATCGGCGGTGAAAAGGATATCTCCGTCAAGCGAAAGCTCAAGGAGGTCCTGCGTGCCTTAGCCCTGGAAAAACGGCATAGCAAGGAGGAAATTTTGGAAGCGTATCTCAATATCGTCCCCCTCTCCTCCAACTGCGTGGGCGTAGGGGCGGCGTCCTTAGCGTATTTCGGGAAAAACGCCTCCGAATTGACCCTCGCCGAGGCGGCAAGCCTCGCCGCCATCACCCGTTCTCCCACCGCCCTTGACCCCTCCCGTCACCCCGAGGCGCATACCAAAAGACGAAACCTGGTGTTAGGCGAAATGCTGGAGGCAGGTATGATAACCGAAGCGGAGTACCAAGCCGCCATCGCCACCCCTCTCTCCCTTTCTCCTGCCCCCTGGAAAAGCCAAAGGGTCGCCTCCTGGTACGCCGAAACCGTGCTTGCCGACGTCAAGCAAGCCTTAATAGAAAAAGGCTATTCCGCCTCGGCGGCAGAAGCGCTTTTGAGTGGCGGCGGCTTGCAAATCTATACCGCTATGGATATAAAAGCCCAAAAAACGCTGGAGTCGGTCTTTGCCACCTCCCCCTATCTGACGAAGGAGGGGGAGGGCTTCGCCGCCGCTATGACCGTCCTTGACGTGGAAAACGGCAATCTTCTTGCCATTGTCGGCAATAGAGGCGAGAAGAAGGGCAACCGCCTCTTGAACTACGCCACCGATACCCTCCGTGCCCCCGGCTCCGTCTTGAAGCCCGTTGCCCTCTATGCCCCCGCTATCGAGAAGGGGCTTATCACCGAGGCAACCGTCTTTGATGACGTGCCCAAGGATTTTTCCAAAAATACTCCCTGGCCCCATAACGCCCCTGCCGTCTATAGCGGACTTGTCAATACCAAAGCGGCGGTGGCACAGTCTAAAAATACCGTGGCGGTGGAGCTGTACCGTATGCTGGGGGCAGAGAATATCTACCATTCCTTAGTCTACGATGCGGGCATATCCAGCATTTATCGCAAGGCAGGCGGTAAAACCGACCTGGCGGCAGCCCCCTTGGCGCTGGGACAGCTGACCAAGGGCGTGTCCCTTCGGGAAATGACGAGAGCCTACCTGCCGCTCTACGAGGGAGAAGGGCACCCCGACCGTTCCTTCCTCTTGGTCTTGGACAGAAACGGCGAGGTGCTGCTGAAGCCCGAGGCAGAAGCAAAAAGAGTCTACCGGAAAACCACCGCCTCGGTTATGACCCATATGTTAGAGGGGGTAGTGGAAAACGGCACCGCCAAGGACTTGACTCTCCCCCAAATCGTCGATACCGCAGGCAAAACGGGAACCTCGGGCAACAACCGTGACAGATGGTTCATCGGCTACACCCCCTACCTCTTGGCAGGCATCTGGTGCGGCTGTGAGGAAGGGCATAGCGCCACCCTGGGAGAAGGACACTTAAAGGTGTGGGACGAGGTAATGCGCCGCCTGCATAAAGAGCGCACCGAGGAGGGCGAAAAGCATTTTACGATGGCAAAGGGCTTAGTCGCCTGTAAGGTTTGCCGCGATTCGGGGCATCTGCTCTCCGACGCCTGTCACCTTGACCCAAGAGGGGAGAGGGGCGTCACCGTCTGGCTTCCTGCCGATAAGGTGCCAAAGGAAGCCTGCCACCGTCACGTAGAGGTGTGGTATGACGAGGAAAAAGGCGGCGTCCTTCTCCCCGAGCAGCCCCTCGCCGAGAGCGCCCGCCGTGTCGCCCTTCTCGATATCCCCTGGCGTGATTTTCCCAAGCAGGTCGTGATTTCTGACGCCGAGTACGTCTACCGTCCCCTCGGTGACGCCCTGCCCAGCGAAAACCAAGCCGAGCCCTTCTTCGCCGCCACCCTTAAGGAGGGCCGCTTCGTCGGCATCTCCGCCAGGAGCAGTAAGCAGTTCAATTCCTGGGCAGGCGTCGCACCCCCGCCGCTCCCTATGGGCGCGGCGCAATGAATTGCCCGCGGTTTTTGCATTGTCGGCGGCATAAAAAACAGGGCAATTCAAGTCATGAAATCGGCAGATTTCAAATTTTGACGGCAAGGGCTTCCCCCCGTGCCGTCAAGTCATTTTTGTATATATTCTGTAAAGGGTCTATAAAATCCGCGCCCCCAACCCTCACCAAAAAAGAGCGACCGCCGTGCGTTCGCTCCTTCGTTTTGGCTAAAGGCTTTAATTTCCCGTGTAGTTACAGGTTATCGTATAGCTTCCGGTGTTAGCGTACCAGTTCCAGGCCTTGGTTATCGCTTTCCATTGGCTTAGGCTACCGCGGTATTGAATGCGCCTCAGGCTCGTGCAGTTATAGAAGGCATAATCACCGATGCTCGTGACGCTGTC
>JAFTSW010000011.1 GCA_017467085.1 Clostridia bacterium
ATGAGGACGGAAACCTCATCGGCTTTGATACCGAGTTTGCCAAGGCAGTTGCCGAGGAGCTTGGCTTGCAGGCTAAATTTGCAACGATTGACTGGCCCTCCAAGTATCTGGAGCTGAATTCCGGTGCTATCGACGTTATCTGGAACGGCTTTACCTTCGGCGCTGAGTCCGACGGTACCTCCCGTACCGAGTACGTAGATTTCTCCTATGCTTACCTGAACAACACCCAGTGCGTGGTTGTCAGAAAGGCTGACCTTGCGCAGTACACCTCTATGGATTCTCTGGCAGGCAAGAGAGGTGTTGCGGAGGGTGCCTCTTCGGGCGAAGCAGTTGCCAAGGAAGCAACCGAGCTCTACACCGCGGTTAACGTACAGACCAAGGCTCTGATGGAGCTGGCAGGCAACCAGGCTGACTTTGCCGTTATCGACCTTTTGATGGCACAGGCTATGGTTGGCACGGGTGACTATGAGGATTTGGCAATCGTGGAGGCTATCGAGCTTGAGCCCGAGGTATACGCTATCGGCTTCCGCAAGGGAAGCGACCTGGTTGCCAAGGTGAACGAGGCCATCGTGAAGCTGTCCCAGAACGGCAAGCTGGCTGAAATCGCCGCTAAGTACAATCTTACCAACGCCTTGATTACCAATATCGGCGAATAATTACCGAAAAACGATTACGGCACAAAGGGCTTTCATCCAGCCGAAAGCATAGGCTTTTATATGGGTGACAGCCCTTTTTTGTGCGAAGAACGGTTAAAAAAACGGAGTGTAAAATGACTTTTGCTCGTATTACAATGATATTGCTGGAGGGCTTTGGGCAGACCTGTCTGTTATTTGCCCTGACCCTTCTTTTTGCCCTTCCTCTTGGGCTCTTGGTGTCCTTTTGCTCGATGAGCAAATTCAAGCCTCTGCAGCTTATCACCAAGGTGTTCGTCTGGATTATCCGCGGCACCCCCTTGATGCTGCAGCTGTTCGTGGTGTTCTACGTTCCGGGTATGCTCTTCAATATTCAGCTTTTCGGAAGTGACCCCCAAGGGCGCTTTACGGCGGCGCTGGTTGCCTTCGTGATTAACTACGCCTGTTATTTCTCGGAAATTTACCGCGGCGGCATTGAGGCAATTCCGCGCGGGCAGTACGAGGCAGGGCAGGTGCTTGGTATGACCAAAACGGAGATTTTCTTCCGTGTCATTCTGATGCAGGTGGTTAAGCGGATTTTAGCGCCCATCAGCAACGAGGTTATTACCTTGGTCAAGGATACCTCCTTGGCGCGTGTTATTATGGTGGCGGAGATATTCTATCTCAACGAAAACTTGATTATGAGTAAGGGTATTATATGGCCGCTGTTCTATATCGGCGTATTCTTCTTGCTGTTCGTTGGCGTTCTGACGATACTCTTCAACTACCTGGAAAAGAAGCTTTCCTACTATCAGATATAACGGGGAGGAGGAAAACCTATGGCATATTTGGAAATATTAAACCTCAACAAAAGCTTTGGCGAAAATCACGTCTTAAAGGGCATTGATTTCTCCATGGAGCGAGGCGAGGTTGTATCTGTTATCGGCTCCTCGGGTGGCGGCAAAACCACCTTCCTGCGTTGCCTTAACTTTTTGGAAAAGCCCGATGAGGGGCAAATTCTCATTGACGGCGAGCTGCTCTACGATGCGGCGCTTAGCTATTCGGATGCGGAAATTCGTGAAAAGCGGCTTTCCTTCGGTCTTGTTTTTCAGTCCTTTCACCTGTTCCCCCAGTATACCGCCTTTGAAAATATCCTGATTCCCTTGAATCTGCGTGCCTTTGAGCGTGCGGCTGTGGACAAGCTCCCCTTCCGTCAAAGAAGAGCGCTGAAGGCGGAAATTATGGCAGAGAATAAGGTAAAGGCAATGGAGCTTTTGAGAAACGTAGGCCTGGAAGCCAAGGCAGACGCCTATCCCTGTCACCTGTCGGGCGGTCAGTGCCAGCGTGTTGCTATTGCCAGAGCCCTGGCTCTTTCCCCTGCCATTCTGTGCTTTGACGAGCCAACCAGCGCCCTTGACCCCGAATTGACGGGCGAGGTTTTGCGGGTTATCAAGCAGTTAAAGCAGGAGGGTAGAACGATGATTATCGTCACCCACGAAATGTCCTTCGCCCGTCACGTGTCGGACAAGGTCATCTTTATGGCAGACGGCGTCATCGAGGAAATGGGCGCCCCCGAGGATGTCTTCGACAACCCCCAAAGCCCCAAAACCCAAGCCTTCTTCTCCTCCTTCGAGGAAGAAATCTAATAAAAAAGGCGCCACTTGAAAAGCCTTCAAGCGGCGCCGCTTATAGTAAAGGCGCCCTGCAAATGCAGGGCGCCTTGCTTTTTATACTTTACTTTTCCTCGGGAAGCTCGCAGGAAAGGGTGCTTTTCGCACGGGCGTGCTTCACAACGATGCTGTTCAGCGCCAGAAGCGCCAGAGCGTTGGGGATAACCATCAGATAGTTAAAGAAGTCGGTCAGCTCCCAAACCAAATCGTTGGAGAGCAGAGAGCCAAGGAAGATAAACGCAACGGAGAGAACCGAGTATACGATGGTGGCAATCTTGTTGTTCTTGAAGAGGTACTGCACGTTCAGCTTGCCGAAATAGTTCCAGCTGATGATGGTGGAGAAGGCAAAGAACAAAAGGCAAACGGCAACGAAGATGTTACCGAAGCTACCAAAGACGGAGCTTGCCGCCAGCTGCATAGCGTTGGTCTTGGAAACCAGCGCGAGGCTGCCCGAGGTTGCCGCCTCGTATGCCTTACCCGAAAGACCTGCCAAAACGCCGTTGCCCGTATACAGGCAGGTGATAACCACCAAAGCCGTCATCGTCAGAACCACGAAGGTGTCGATAAACACACCAATCATAGCCACAACACCCTGGTCGTGGGGCTTGTCAACCTTTGCGACGGCGTGTGCGTGAGGGGTAGAGCCCATACCTGCCTCGTTGGAGAAGAGTCCTCTCTTAGTGCCCTGGGTGAGTGCCTTGGCGATGGCAGCACCGAATGCGCCGCCAACGAGCGCCTGAGGAACAAAGGCGTACTTGAAAATCAAGCCGATAGCGCTGGGCAGATATTGAATACGGCACCCGAGAATGACCAAGCCGCCAAGAAGGAAGATAACAGCCATAATGGGAACCAGCTTTTCCGTAACGGAGGCGAGTCTTTGAATACCGCCGATGAAGATAAAGGCGGCAATCACGGCAACCACAAGACCCACAATCCAGCCTTCAATACCGAAGGCGGTGTTGCAGGACTCCGCAATGGAGTTGGATTGCACCATAGAGCCCATAAAGCCAAGCGCTAAGGTAATGGCAATGGCGAAGAAGACGGCAAGAACCTTGCCGAAGGTGCCCTTGAACGCCTTTTTGATGTAGTAAACGGGGCCGCCCAGAACGTTTCCGTTTTCGTCAACCTGCTTGGTTTCCTGGGCAAGCACAGCCTCGGAATAAATGGTAGCCATGCCCAAGAAGGCGATAATCCACATCCAGAAGATAGCGCCGGGGCCGCCAACCAGAATAGCGCCCGAAGCACCTACGATGTTACCCGTACCGACCTGCGCGGCAATGGCAGTGGCAAGCGCCTGGAAGGAGGAAAGACCGCCCTTTTGCTTACCGCCGTGGAGGGAAATGTTACCGAATACGCGCTTCATACCCTCGCCGAAGCAGCGCACCTGCACGAAGCGGGTTCTGATGGTGAAGAAAAGACCCGTTCCAACCAGCAGGATAACGAGAATGTAGTCGGACAAATACTTGTTGATGTTCACGACTATGGGGAGAAGAAAATCTTGAATAGCTTGCATAGCAGCCTCCTAAAAAAAATAATAACAAATGAAAAAAGCCCCTGTACAAAACAGTGGCTCCGGAGAAAAGAAAAATGCGATTATATGTCGCTCTGTCCTTTTGCCTGAGAGATTCAGCTTTCGCCTTGCACCTTCGGCACCCGTTTAACGGGATTCTCCAGAGTCCCCTCCGCCATCGGTAAGTGGCAAGCCACCGTCCAACGGTTTCCTTGGGGTGCAGTCGCTTTCGCAACTACCCCGATAGTATAGCACACCTTATTCCGTTTGTCAATATATTAACGATAAAAAAATAAAAAATATGGCGCAGGAAATTTCCTGCGCCAATAGGCGGATTTACGCGCGCCGATTTTGAAGCTTTTGCATCAGGGAAAGCCCCTCTCCCTCGGCAAATAAACGGGAAAGGGAAAGATATTCTCCGTATATCTCCCCGTATGCCTTGGCGTTCCCCGAAGGGGTGTAAAGGCGTTCCTCATAAGAAAGCAGCCGACCTGCCGCCGCCGGGTCCTCAATAGCCCCCGCGGCAAGAGCGCCGTAAAGGGCGCTGCCCACAGCAGAGGAGTAGGGAAGGAGAGGAACGGTGACGGGGGCGTTCAGCACGTCTGCCAGTATTTGCAGAAGAAGGGGATTTTTCTCCGCAATACCGCCGCCTGCTACCATACGGGAAATAGGAAGCCCTGCCTCCTTGTAGGTGTCAACAATTCTCCGTGTTCCAAAGGCAACCGCCTCTAACAGCGCGCGGTATATTGCCTCGGGACGGGTGTCGGTGCGAAGCCCTAAAAGCAAGCCCGAAAGGGCGTCATTGTCGTAAGGACTGCGGCAGCCCTCAAACCAGTCAAGGGCTAAAAGACCGTCAGCGCCAACGGGCACCTGCTCCGCCAGGGTGTTCAGATACTCAAAAAGCGATTTGCCCTCCTGTTCGGCGGCGGCGCGGTAGGCGTCGGGAAGGGCGTTTTGGGCAAGCCAGGCGAAATGGTCGCCAAAGCAGCTTTGCCCTGCCTCGTAGGTGTAAAGCCCGGGGAAAAGGCCTTGTACGTAGCCGCAAATGCCACCGATTTGCCTTTCCTCCTTGGCGTGTAAAATATGACAGGCAGAGGTGCCGAGAATAAGCAAAAGCTCTCCCTCCCCTACGATGCCGAAGGCAGGCAGGGCGGCGTGGGCATCTATGGTGGGGAGCGCCACCGCACACCCAACGGGAAGCCCCGTCAAGGCGCTGCCTTCCTCGGAAAGATAGCCCGCTATATCGGGAAAGGACTTGACGGGAGTTATCACCTTCTCGGTGAAAAGCGTCGAAAGACGGGGCTCCAACGCCTCCAAAAAGGCGGCAGAGGGAAAGCCCTCCTTCTCGCTCCAAAGCGCCTTGTAGCCTGCAAAAACAGCCGTTTGCAGGGGCTTTCCCACCAAGCGACGGGTCAGCCAGTCCCCTGCCTCGGAAAAGCAGGCGGCGGCATCATACACGGCAGGCGCCCGTCGCGCCGTTTCCAATACCTTGGGCAAGAAAAATTCAGAGGAGATTTTGCCGCCGTAACGGGAGAGAAAATCCTCGCCCCGTGCCCTGGCGCATCGGTTGATGTCCTCCGCCTCTTTCGTGGCGCCGTGGTGACGCCAGAGCTTGGCGTAGGCGTGGGGCTCGTCCTTGAATACCGTAGAAAAGCAAAGGGGCTCTCCCTTCCCGTCCACAGGCAGAAGGGTAGAAGCGGTAAAATCAATGCCAAGTCCCACAACGGCAGAGGGCGAAACGCCGCTTGTTTGCCAAAGAGAGGCAAAGCAGGCAGAAAGGGCGTCCAGGTAATCCTTGGGGTGCTGTAAGGCGTAGCCGTCGGGCAGGGGATTGCCCTCGGGAAGAGCGGTTATAACGCCGTGGGTGTATTCGCTGAGAGCCTCCGCCACTATGCTGCCCGTTTCTAAATCCAGCAAAACCGCGCGGGCAGACAAAGTGCCGAAATCAATGCCCACGGCATAGGTGTTGGTTTTCAAGTTTTTCATATTTTTTTAAGGGTATATTATTTCATACAAACGCCGCAGGTGCGGTAGCCCTGGGCAAGCAGCTCGGTAATGTCCCCCGTATGCTCCTTTTTGTTATGCTCTGCCATATCGGCAGCGGAGGAGCAGGAGGGAAGATGAATGCGCTTGGTGTTGGTGTTGAGAATATAGGTCGCCGTCTGTCCTGCCTCGCCTCCGGCGCCGCCCTCCGTAGAGCCGCCGCCCGTTTCGGTATTCCCCGAGTCAGCGGAGCCGCCGCCCACATCCGTGGAGAAATCGGGAACAGAGTCGGGCTTTAAGGCGTCGGGAATGGCGGGGAGCTTCATATCGCCGTTGGATGCGTGGCTTTTGCCCGTTGCGTAATCGATGGTAACGCCCGGCTGAATGTTGTAGCAGAAAATATTGAAGCAAATGCCGTCCCCCTCGTCCTCCACCGAGTATGCCTCCATCTGTACGCCGCTGGGCAGAAGGTTGTTGCCGTTGTAAATGGGGGTGACGCGATACATCACGTGGTTGTCCGTTTCCCGTATGTAGTCGGCAATCATATTCTCAAAGGGAAGCATTCCCTCAATATTCAGATATTTGGTGCCCGTAATCAGATTCTTTTTGTTGGCGTTCTCCGCCGTCAGCTGCCAGCCGATAAGGTGACAGCGGTTGTAAAGAAAGCCACCGTCCACGAAGTCGTAGGGCGCCTGCACCCAGCCCGAGGGCTTAACCGAGGAAATGGAGCCGCGCTTCTCGTCCTTGGCGGGCATCAGCTCCTGGCCGCAGCAGGCAATGACCGTGGTGCATCTGCCTAAGGAGTCCAGACTCCCGTAGGTTTCATAGGCAACCACCGTCAGCTCGCCTGCGGTAAAGGTGGGTGTGTTTTCGTTCAGGGTAACGAAGGCAGGGCCGTCATACGTGCCCTCTATCGTGGTGCCATCGTTGCCGCCACCGCCAAGCCCCGAAAAATCAAAGGGAAGCTCGCAGGCGGTAAAGATTAAAAGCAGGGATAAAAGCAAGCAAAGCAGTGAGAATCGGGTAGCCCCCTTTTGGAGCCCGTGGAAGGTGTTTTTCATGTACGTTTACTCCTTTACGTAGTGTTCTTCGGTTATTTTTTCGTGAGAGCTGCCCGCAAATTCACGGGTGCTCTCTAAGCGAAAGCCTGCCTTCTTACAATCAAGGTCAAGCTTTACGTCCGAGGGATAGTGGCGGTTCCAGTTGAAAAGATAAATTTCCTCGCAGTCGGAAAGGGAATAGCCCTTGTCCTCCATAAAGTAAAAGTCAAGAGCACCCGCCTCCTTGGACGGCTCCTCCGATATCACGAGATTGTCAGCTCCCTCAAAGAGCTTGGCAGAGTAGGGGGAAACGAGTAAGCGCGCCCCCTGGGATAACTCCAAAATCCGCATGTTCAGAACACGGTCACGGCTCTGGCGCCGCTTGTTAAAGAGGAGCCCCCCTCTTTCGTCAACACAAACAATCAGCCTCATAGACTCTCCTTTCTGTCTGTCAGCATTCCTCGTATAAAGCGGAAAGCTGGCGTTGGTTCTTGGCGATTTTAACCTTATCGCCGTATTGGGCGGCGATGGCCTTGTACATCGCCTTTTTCTTTCCCGTTCTGCCTTGGTGCCAGACCCAGGAAAGAAATTCTCTGTCTATCTTTTCCTTGCAGCCCTCGGTCATATCGGGACGGGATTTGTTCCTGTAAAGCCGATAGCGCTTTAATACCCGATAAAGACAGGAAACACGGTTGAAAAGCAAAAGCAGAATAAGGTCCGCCTCCAAAAGCCGCCGCTCTAAGAAAAAGCGGGAATAGTTTCCGTCAATGACCCAGGCGTCATTCTTATCTAAAAAATCTTTTATAATAGCAGTCTTTTCTTCGTCGCTGCGGATTTCCCAGTCGGGAAGGAATTGCACCGTGTCCAGATGCAAAAGAGGAAGGCTATGCTTTTTGGCAAGATGGGCGGCAAGCGAGGATTTCCCCGAGCCGCTATACCCGAGTATGGCAATCTTCATAACCTCTCTCCTCTTTTTTTATTTCTCTGTCACGGCTGCGTCAAAGGCTTCCTTCAGCTCTCCTGCCAGCGTCCGCATTTTGTCCTTTTCGGGCTTCATCACCTGTCTGTCATAAGTCAAAAGCCCGTTGGTTTCGTCCTCCACGTCGCTGACCTGGGTTAAAATAGCGGCAGAAAGACCGCGCTCTATCATAGGAATAACCTCTTTGCGGTAGAGCCCGAAGAGCGCTTCCTCCCATTTCTCTCTGTCCTTAAAGAACTTGTAGCCGTAGACCTTGTCAAGATTGAAGGAATGGTCGGGCAGCTTCAGGGAGTAGCCGCCAAACTCCGAAAGCACCAAGGGGAGATTCTCATCGGGAGAAAGATTAAGCCGCTTAAAATATACGTGCTCGCTCTTGACGTGGCTCTTCGTTTCGTTGAACCAGCCCGAGGTGGCGTCCCAGATACGGGTAGAGTCCAGAGCGGAAAGCCTCTCAAAAACGCCGTCTGCGTCATACTGACCCCAGCCCTCGTTGAAAACCGTGTAATAGCAAACAGAGGGATGGTTATGCAAAAGCGCTACCGTTTCTGCCGCCGCCTCCTCGAAGAGGGCGCGGCGCCGCGCCGTTGCCTTGTGGGTGATACCCTTCTTTTTGCCGAGTGTGGGCAGGGCAGTATCAATGAGAAAATGATAGGCGCCGCTGTTCACCATATCCTGGAAAACAATCATACCGTATTTGTCACAATAGTGGTAGAAAATATCGGGCTCTATCTTGGCGTGCTTGCGCAGGGTGTTGAAGCCTGCCTCCTTCATTTGCTGAATGTCAAAGGCGTACCCGTCGGGAGTGGCGGGCAGATAAATACCGTCGCTGTAATAGCCCTGGTCCAAAAGCCCGTGGAAGAAATAGGGCTCGCCGTTCAGAAGAATGTAGGGCTTGCCGTTTTTCTTTTCCACCGTCACCGTCCGCAGGGCAAAATAGGAGGAAACCGTGTCCACCCCGTCGCTGAGGGTGAAGGGGTAGAGATGGGGATTTTCGGGCGTCCATACAATCGGGTTTTCTATCGTAAGCGTAAAAGCGTCCCCCGAATAGGTGTAGCTGCGCGCCTCGCCCTCAAGGGTCACCGTCAGGGTCTTTTCAGACAGCCCACCCTCGGTTTTCAGCGTAACCGTCCCTGTGTCGGCGCTCACGCAAAGGGAGCGAATATAGTCCGTTGGAACCTCCTCTAACCAAACGGTCTGCCAAATGCCCGATACGGGGGTATACCACATACCGCCCCGACGCCGTCTTTGCTTGCCGTAGGGAAGCTCCTTGTCCAGGGTGTCCGTTACCAGGACGGAAAGGGTGTTTTCTCCCTCCCTCACGAAGGGGGTAATATCAAAGGAAAAGGGCAGATAGCCGCCCGTATGACTGCCAACGGGCTTTCCGTTGCAGGTAACCTCGGCAATCTGGTCAACGGCGCCGAAGTGCAATAGCAGGCGCCGCCCCTCGGGAAGGGCAGAGAGGGTCAGCGAGCGTCTGTATATATACTGCTCGCCGCGCCCCAACTGCCGTTTGATGCCCGACAGACGGGATTCGGGAGGGAAGGGCAGGCGAATGGCGCCAAGGGGCGTTTCCTTGCCACCCTTGTAAACCGAAAGCTCCCATTCACCGAGAAGCGGCACAAAGGAATCCCGCTTGCATTGGGGACGGGGATGCTCCGTTTCCCAAGAGGTGTCGCCGCCCTCCTCGAAGGGGGTCCTCAAATCCCGGGTCTTAGGGGGCAACAAATGAGAAAACGCCACAAGCACGATGATTAAAACCAGAATGGCGAAAAGCGCCGCCAAAAAAATGTTGGCGTTGGGGATAAAGGAGGTGGTGCCATCGTTGTTCAGAACGCTATCGGCGTTGGCAAGCACCGTCTTGCCGATGAAGGGACCCACGATACCTGGCACCAGCACCTGGGAGAAAATACGCACGCCCTGGAAGCGCCCTGCGTTGCCAACGGGCGTCAGCTCGCGGATTTTGGCGCCGAATACCGCCATACCCGAAAGGTAGCCGCACATCATCGAAAGAGAGCCAAGGAATACTACGGGCGTCGCGGTGAAGAAATAGAGCAATAGATACCCAATGCAAAGCCAGAGAAGCGAAAGCGCCGAGGAAAAGGAAAAGCCCTTCTTATCGTATACCTTGCCCCAGAACGCCGTTACAACGGAGGCAAGAATAATAGCGGGCGCCATCACGAATACGTAGTCCGCCATGCCCAAGGAAACCTCGTAGTACAAAATGAGGTAGGGCATAAAAATCTGAATGGAAACATTAAAGAGAATGAAAAGCCCAAGATAGAAATATAAGGCAGGGTTTTTCTTTATCACAGAGGGCAGAAAGCCGTGAACCACCGTCTTGAAATAGTTGTCCTTGACGGGGGCAATGGGCGGCTCCTTGATGATAAAGAAGCCGAGAACACCCACCAGGATAACGGCGCCGCCGATAATGGCGAAAATCACCGTCCAGCTTTCGGGCAGATTCAGGTCAAAGAACATGAAGCCGCCAAAGACCGCTAAAATGGCAACGAGAGGCATCATCGCGTTAATGCCCTCCGCCGCGCCGCGGTTGCCGTCGTCCACGCTGTCCGTCAGCCAGGCGTTAAAGGCGGCATCGTTGGCGCTGGAGCCGAAGAAGGTCATCACGCAGTCAAGAGCGATAACCAGAGAAACGCCCACCGCCGCCGCAGAGGTCGCCAGGGGGAAAACAGAGGCGATTACCTCCTCCCTGAGGAGCATAAAGGCAAGAATGGAAATGCCCCAAAGGATATAGCCCCCCGAAATGAAGAGCTTGCGCTTGCCGATTTTGTCCGATAGCGCGCCGATAAAAACGGTGGTTAAGGTAGCGGCAACGGCGCTGGCGGATACCATAGCAGCAATGTCCGAGGCAGAGGCGTGAAACATCTTGTACATAAAGACGTTCAGATACATATTCTCCACAACCCAGGCAATCTGTCCCAGTAGACTGAATAGCGTCAGCGCCAGCCAGAAATGAGAGCCAAGCTTCTTTTTTACCGTGTTCATTTTTTTCATCGGGGAAGACCCCCGTCCTTTCGTCCTTCGGTCTGTATTCGTTCAGGCGTCGCGCCTCTATTCTTTCTCTTGTATTGTACCATACGGCAAGGGAAAAGTCAATTTTTTCTTTCCCTCTGTATTGACTTTTTTTCTTATTTAGTATAGAATGAAACCAAGAAAAGCGGTAACGCGGAAAAAAGGAGCTGTCAATATGTCAAAGAAGCTTATGTTTGGCTATTTTATCCAGCTGTCCAACCATATGTGGGACGATGAAAATACGCCTCCGCGAGGCTGGTATCTCCCCCCTCGCTATACCGAGCGCAATAACGTCGATATCGCTACCTGGGATGAAACGGTAGCCTTTCTCGCGGAACATAAGTTCAATACGCTGCTTATCGACGTGGGGGACGGCATCCGCTACGAAAGTCACCCCGAAATTTCCGCGCCCGATGCCTGGGATAAGGATTTCCTTAAAAAGAAGCTGGATGAAATCCGTGCCTTGGGTATGGAGCCCATTCCCAAGCTGAATTTTTCCACCTGTCACCATACCTGGCTGAAGCAGTACCGCCGTATGGTGTCCACCCCCCTCTATTATCAGGTCTGTGCCGACGTGATAGGCGAGGTCGCCGAGGTCTTTGGAAATCCGCGGCTTTTCCATCTGGGGCTTGATGAGGAGGATACCGTTGGTAACCAGCGCCTGCGCGAGTGCGTTCACATCCGCGGCGAGGAGCTTTGGTGGCACGACGTCTATTTCTATCTTGGCGAGGTAGAGAAGCGCGGTATACGCCCCTGGGTCTGGGCAGACCCTGCCTTTGAAAAGCCCGAGGCGTATGTTTCCCGTATGCCCAAGTCGGTTTTGCAGTCCAACTGGTTCTATAACCTCTTTAAGGTATGGGATAGCAGCCATTGGTTCAGCAAGGCTATCCGTACCTATGAGCTGTTGGATAAGCACGGCTTTGACCAGGTGCCCACCTGCTCCTGCTACGAAATCGGCGCCAAGAATATATACCAGACCCTTTCCCACGGCAAGGCGGTTATCTCCCCCTCGCACCTGCAAGGATACCTGGTAGCGCCCTGGCACAGCACCGCCGAGGAGAATATTTACGAATTGAAGAATAACGCCTACGGCTTCTATCGCGCAAGACGGGATATCTATCCCGAAACCCTTTGAGGGAGAAAGGTATTCCAATGAAAAGCACCTTGACACAAACCCTTGAAATTCCCGTTTCTTATACCCCCGACGTCTTAGTGGTAGGCGGCGGCTTTGCGGGCATCGCCGCGGCGCTTTCTGCCGCACGTATGGGCAAGAAAACGATGCTCATCGAAAAAAGCTATTATCTGGGCGGCCTTGGTACCTCGGGGCTCGTGACCATCTATCTTCCCATCTGTGACGGAAAGGGAAGGCAGGTTTCCTTTGGGCTTGCCGAGGAGCTGCTTCGCCTGTCCGTGGAGGTGGAGCTGGACGGAGAGCGGGGCGCCGAATGGCTGACGGGCAAGCCGATGACCGAAAAGGACCCTCGCTACGAGGTGAACTTTAACCCCGCCCTCTTTGCTATCTCTGCCGAAAAGGCGCTTCTTGCCGAGGGTGTCGACATTCTCTACGGCGTCAGCCTCGTGTCCGCCTGTACCGAAAACGGCAAAATTACCCACGCCATCGTGGAGGGCAAGTCGGGGCGGTACGCCATTGGAGCCAAAAGCTACGTGGACGCCTCCGGTGATGCGGATTTAGCCGAGCGCGCAGGTGCGCCTACCGCCCGCTTTAAGCACGGCAACGTGGTGTCTGCCTGGTATTATTACTACGATAAAAGCGGCTACGGGCTCCGTATGCTGGGAGCTGTGGATTTGTTACCCGGTATGGTTCCCCCCGAGCAGCTCTCCAAGCGCCGCTTCTCGGGCTTGGAGGATGACGATATTTCCGCTTATATGACCCTCTCTCACGATAAGCTGTTTTCCACGGTTCTGGAAAAAAGAGAGAAGGACGAAACCCATATTCCCGTGTCTATCGCCTCTATTCCTCAGCTCCGTATGACCCGTCGCATCGTCGGGGAATGCACCTTTACGCTTTCGGACGAGCGCAAGGAGTTCGAGGATTCCGTGGGGCTCTATCCCAACTGGCGTGAAAGAGGCCCTGTCTACGAGCTTCCGTTCCGCACCCTCTATTCCGCCCAAATCAAAAACCTGGCGTGCGCGGGGCGTTGCATCTCCACCGATGACGAAATGTGGGAAATCTCCCGTGTCATTCCTTGCTGTAGCGTTATGGGTGAGGCTGCGGGCATCGCCGCCGCCCTCAGTGACGATTTTACGGCGCTGGACGTTAAGGAAATCCAAAAGGTATTGCGCGCCCGTGGCGTCAAGCTGCACGAAAAGGAGCTTCCGCCCTTAGCGTAATGCTCCAAGCGGAGCATCGCGCTAACTCTATTCGCCTTCAAAGCCGCGCTTTTGGCGAAAAGAATATCACGGAAGCCGCAAGGCTTTCATATCACTGTCGCTATGCGACAATATCACGCCTTGCCTCAGCAAGGAATATCACCTTGTACAAACAGAAAAAAGAGAGAACAAATCGCTTCACAAGCCGAAATGTTCTCTCTTTTATATTTTGTTGTGCGCTTATCCCCGCAGCTTTTCAGCAACGGCGGTAAAGAGAGGACGGACGTGCTCTAAAATCTCGTCCTCGGTTTCTGCACCGGGGGTGTCGCTCCAAAGGCAGTAGCCGCCGCCCTTCACAGCAGGGTTGGGGGCGGTCAGATTGTTTTCGGGATGCTCGTGGTCCATCGTGTAGGCGTTAAATTTCTCCCGAATCATCTCGGGGGTCACGTGGTGAACCGAGCCAAAGCCCAGGGTGTAGTAGGTGTAGTAGTGGTTGAAATTGTACAGCGCGTGTCCCTTGTCAATATAAAACCCGGGTGTATTCTGGCTATCGTTGGCGGTAGGAAGCCAGTACTGCATCTCGATAGCAGGGTCTAACGCCGTTGCCTCCCTCCAGTCCGTGTCAAAGCTGCGGTAAGCATCGTCGTTCCACATACGGATGGAGGTGTAGCCCAGCCCACGCACCAAGGCGCAGATTTCGTTGACGTAAAGCACGAAGGCATCATACGCCACCGCGTCGGGATTGCCCGTTTTCTCTATGGCGTAGTCGCGCCAATGGTCAAGATTGCGCCATTTGGACAGGGTTTCGTCAATGGTTTCCCCGAAGCCTAACAGCTCGTCGCCGCCAATGTCGAAGGCAGTGCAGCCGAGAGAGCGGAAAAACGCGCCATATTCGGTGTACAAATCCTTGGCAAAGGCGCGCGCCTCGGGGTTGATGATATCAATGCCGCGAGAGTAGCGCATCTGCGCCTCCTCCTTGTTGCGGCTGGAGCCCTGCACGATAGCCACCTTCCCGTCCTTATGGAAATAGTTGCCGATGTCCGTATGGAAATGGGCATTGTATTTTTTTACCACGTAATTCATATGCCCGGGGGAGTCCAAGGAGGGAATCACGTCAAAGCCGTTTTCCTGCGCAAAGCGCACGATGTCTGCCATTTCGTCCTGGGTGTAGAATTTTCCGTCATCCTCAGGACAGCCGTTGGCGGCACCGTACACGCAAAGAGAATGGTCGCCTCCCGCAAGCCAGGGGTATTTCTTGGACTCCAGGCGCATGCCCATATCCTCGGAGAAATGAATGGAAAGAGCGTTGTAGCCAACCGCCCGAAGCTCGGAAATCAGACGCTTTATCCAAGCGGGGGTGTAATACTTGCGTCCGCAGTCTAACATAAAAATGCGCTGGGCAACCGTGTAACTCATAAAAGCACCGCCTTTTGTCAGTTAGTTTTATAAATACAAGATAGCATAAAGAAAGAAAAAAGTCAAGAAGGGAAGTATATTTCAAAAAAATATTGCATATTTGCATTATAAAGATGCATAGCTGACTGTTCATTTAATTTTTTAATTCATTTATTATAAAATGTATTGACAAATTGAAAAGCGAGTGATAGAATAAATCTGAAAAGTTGCTTAAACTGCCTGTTCGCTCAGTTGTTTGGTGACTTTTTCTCATTTTGGTATTCACGGAGTTATCCGTAATATAAAATAAAAAAACAAAAAATAAAAAGGAGAAACCACTATGAAATCCAGAAGAATCGCACTCGTTGCCTTCGCGTTGGCAGCTGTTATGACCATTGGTGTTGGTTATGCGGCACTTTCCGACACGTTGAACCTGAACGGTACCGCAACCCTGACGCACAGTGAAGCAGAGCAGGAATTTAATGCCGACGTCTACTTCGACAGCGTAGGCAACTGCACCAACTGCCAGGTTGTCATTTCCGATGCCGATGCCTCTAACGTGAAGGACGTTGCAACCCTCACCATCAATGGCGGACTTTCCGTTGTCGGTGACAAGGCTACCGCTGTTATCGTTATCAAAAACGACTCCGCGGGAACCGCAACCATCACCCCTGCGCACACCTCCAGCACCAACTTCGACATTGCTACCGATGCCGCTACCTACACCGTAGCAGCAGGCGGTACCGTTGAAGTGACCGTTACCGTAACGCTGAAGGTTACCGTTAACGCCGATATCAATGCTGAGTCGTTCAGCGTTTCCTTCTCTGCAACCAGTGCAGGCTAATTAGCCGGAAGGGCTTCGATTTTATTCAGAACATAAGGCGGAATGCGGCGATGCCGCATTCCGCCAAAGCGTAAGGAAAGGAGCAGGATATGCGAAAACCGAGTACCTCTCGTATGACGACGGGTGTGGCGCTTTGCTTTCTTGCCCTCCTTGTCCTTGCCCTTATTTTCGTTCCCAGAAGAGACGGCTATCTCGCCTCGGCGTTGCTTTCCGTTCTCTTTGCCATCTTAGCGGTGCGTATTTTCAAGCGGAGAACACAGCCCTCCGTCCAAAGCCGACAGGTGCTTTTCATTCTTGCCCTGGCGGGTCTCTTGTACGTGATGCTGTTTCTGCTTTCGGGTATCCCCTTTGGGTTCTACCTGTCAAGCACTCCCTTTTCTCTTGAAAATCTGCTTCGCTACGTTTTGCCTATCACAGCCGCGATCATTGCGACTGAATGTGTAAGAAGTGTATTTTTGGCACAGCGTGGAATTCTCAGTGCCGTATACGGATATTTGATTTGCCTGCTTTCCGAGGTCCTGCTGCACGCCACTCTCCGTGACGTTACCAGCTTTACCCGTTTTATGGACTTGGTCGGTATGGCGTTGCTTCCTGCTATTGCGGGCGGGCTTCTGTATCAGTATCTTTCCTCGCGCCACGGTATGGCGCCGGCGCTGGTCTATCGGCTGATTCTTGCGCTTTTCCCCTATTTCGTGCCCATTACCTCGGGTATTCCCGATTCGCTTGTTTCCTTTGCGGGGCTGGTTATCCCCCTGTTGCTTTACGTTTTCGTGAAAAAGCTGTACGAGAGAAAAAGCGTCAAGGCGATTAAGCGCCTGGGTAAATGGTTTATCGGTGGGGTTGCGTCCACTGTGCTTGTTATGCTTTCATTTGTAATGCTCATTTCCTGTCAGTTCCGCTTCGGGCTTCTCGTTATCGCAACGGAAAGTATGACGGGAGAATATAACAAAGGGGACGGAATTTTTTACGAGTCCTTTGAGGGACAGCCCATCGCGGAGGATGACGTGCTTGTCTTTGAGAAGGACGGACTGACCATCGTGCACCGTGTGGTCGAAATTGAATGCATCAACGGTGAGAACAGATATATCACGAAGGGCGACGCAAACGACGATGTCGACGTCGGCTACATCACGGATAGAGATGTTGTCGGCATAGGCAAGGCGAAAATCCCGTATTTCGGGTACGTTACGCTATGGATGCGTGACCTATTTGTGAGAAAGTAAGGAGAACATCATGTCAGAAGCAGAAAAGCAAAGGCGGCTTGACTATAAGGAAAAAAGACGGCGCGGCATTCTGATTCAGTCCTTGATTTTATGCGGACTGTGCTTGCTTGCGGTTGTGTCCTTTATTGTGTACGGCCAGCTGGACAAAACCCATTACGTCGGCTACGACGAGCGGGGAAGCGTCAGCTATTCGGTGCAAATGATGCCCAACCAGTATTACGAGCAGGAATGGCTTCCCCAGGGTCAGGCGTACGTCAGCGCGCTGACGGATACCGTGCGTGCGGATTTTTCGTATGACCTTGCCATTTTGGAAGGGGAGCACGCCACCTTTACATACACCTATGACGTAACGGCGCAGCTGATTGTGGCAGACCGTACCAATAAAACGGCGATTTTTAATCCCATCACCTCCATCAGGGATGACGTAACCACCACCGTCAGCGGTGACGCTGCCAAGGTCAAGGAAATCGTTTTCTTTGATTTTGCCTCTTACCGTGCCCAGGCAGAGAGCTTTATCTCCACCTATGATTTGACCAATGCCGAGGGCTATGCGCTGGTGACGATGTATATCACCGTCCAGGGTAACGGCGAGGGCGCAACCCCTCATTCCTACCATACCCAGCTGAAAATTCCGCTGACCCAGAAGACCTTTACGCCCGAGCAGCTGACCCCCGCTCTCACCGTGGAGGATTTGATTCTTGCCTGTGCGTCTGCGTATAACCCGATGGTGTTCTTCATCCTGTTTATCGTGTTCCTTTCCCTGGCAGGTCTTGGTGCCATCGTTCTGGTGCTGTATATCTACGCCACGAGAAATCACGATATCAACTATACCATCAAGCTGAAAAAGATTGTGGGCGCCTACAAGTGCTATATTCAGCGCATTATGTCGCCCTTCGATACCGCCAATTACCAGGTTGTCGCCTTAAAAACCTTTACCGAAATGCTGGATATCCGCGATACCCTTGGCTCTCCGCTTCTGATGTATGAAAACGAGGACCATACCGCAACCAGCTTCCTGGTTCCCACCGCAATGGGCATTCTCTATTCCTTTGAGCTTCGTGTAGAGGATTACGATGCCATTTACGGTACGGGGGATGGCACCTACGTATTTGAAAAGAATAAGCTGATGCTGGCGCTGGAGGCGATTGGTCGCTTCTTCGTCACCGTCACCTTCGCCATCGGGCGCTTCTTTGCCCGTGTCGGCGTTGCCGTTGGGCGCTTCTTTGCCCGTGTTGCTGTAGCTATCGCGCGCTTCTTCGCCTTTATCGCTGTTTCTGTTGCCCGCTTCTTTGCCTTTGTCGGCGTTGCTGTCGGTCGCTTCTTCAAGCGGCTCTTTACGAGGAAGCCCAAGGCAGAAAAGGAAGCCTCTGCCGCATCTCAAGAGGGTGAGGACGGAGAAAAGACGGAGGAAACCGCAAATACCGATGCAGAGGGCGAAGCCGATGCAAGCGAAGACGCTACCGCCGACGCCGACGAAACGGCGCAGGAGGAAAACGGGGACTCCACTCCCGAAACGGAGGACGGCTCCTCGGCAGGCACCGCTGAAAAGGCAAAGCCTGAGGATGCGCCTACCGAATCTTAAAGTATAAAAACAGGAGGGCACAAGATGAGAAAACGCGTTGTTATACTCACCCTTTGTGCCCTTTTCCTTTGCACGGGCTTTCTTTCCATAGGCTATGCCGCCTTGACGGATGAGCTGACCTTGGACGGCTCGGCAAGCGTAAGCCCGGGCTCCTACGTGTATATTTCGAGCGTATCTCTCTCCTCAGGCTCTGCCAGCAATATCGGCTATTCGGGAACGGTGCTTGCTTCTACCGTAACGCTGACAAATAGCGCCAGCTCCAAGGTCGTGCTGTCTGTTACCCTGAAAAACAATTCTCCCTTTGCCTATAAATTCAACGGCTTGACCTATACCGCAGGCTCTGGCTATGACAATACCGCTATTACCGCAACGCTTTCCGGCATCAGCAAGGGAACCGAGCTTGCCGCAGGCGCCAGTAAGACCGTCACCGTCACCTTTGCCTATGGCAACGGCGTCAGCACCAATAAAACCCTGAACTCTTTAGTGGATATTTCCTTTGTCCTTGCCTCTGAGTATGTGGCGGTGGACAATTCCTTGGAGCGCTTTGAGGAAATTCTGAACGATGCCGATACCTTAGCAAAGCTGGATGCGGCAATGAGCAACGCCTCCGAGCGTTATAACGATACCAGCTATATCGGTAACGTGGCAGGTGCCACGGATGCGGACTCCTCCGCTCTTAACGAAATCTTTACCGTTGACGGCGATAATAAGCTGCAATTGGAGGTGGACGGTAAGACTGTTGACGTCACCGCCATTATTAAGAACGAGGATATCGGCGGCACGGCAGATAACGAAATGGTTATCTATATGACGGGTAGCGAAATCACGGGTAACTGGTTCCGCCCGGGCTCCATTCAGGTCTTTGCCGCTATCTACCGCAAGAATGCGGAGGGCAAGTGGGCAATGATAGGCCAGCTGTACGAGGGAACCGCAAACTCCAACAACTACACGGGTCAGATTTTCGGCACCCATAACTCCTTCAATACCGACACCTGGAAATCCTCCTACGTGTATCACGGTGTCGCCGAGGGCGCAACCATCAACCAGATTGTTGCCGCCATTCCCGAATAAAAAGGGAAGGGCGTGTTGCATTCCTCCGCGCCGTAGGTGCTTCACGGGCAGCGCCGCCCGCTTCATACGCCCATTGAAAAAAGGGGCTGTCTCACTATTTCGTGAGACACCAAAAAGGAGCCGAAACGGCGACCTGCGATAAAGCAGGTGCGCCGTTTCGGCTCCTTTTTTGCCCCTGTTCGTTTCACTTTTGACGAAAAGCGAAACGAACGCACAAATTTTCTTCGAAAATTTCCTCATTTTGCGCCTTTCTTGACGCAAAATGCGACGGGCTGTCTCAA